>SVCK01000157.1 GCA_015058375.1 Clostridium sp. | reverse complement strand
TCGACTTGCATGTGTTAAGCACGCCGCCAGCGTTCGTCCTGAGCCAGGATCAAACTCTCAATAAAAAGTTTAATCTAATGCTCTAAAAACTTACTCATAAAAGAATTGCTGGTTTTTAACTTATCTATATCTGTTCAATTTTCAAAGATCATTCGCAATCTCGCGACTGCTTTATTATAATAACATCATCACGAAATATTGTCAACATTTTTTTAAAATTTGTTTTTTTCAACATTTCTTGATTTCGTTACTGTCATCTCCCGACGACGTTTATTATCTTATCACTTTTTTTCGTACAACATTCTTTCTACCAACTTGTTTACGCTTTTTATTTTAACATATCTCTTTTTTTCTATCTTTTTCTCTGTATAACTTCTAATGACACACCCGGATAAGTTACTCTTCATTTTAATACTTTTTTCTCTTTACTACTTATATCTTTTATTCTAATATTATATATAGGTATAAAATTTATGAATTTATTTGGAGGATTAAATATATGAAAGCAGTAATATTACTTATTTTAGGAATAGCAACCCTAACAACTTTAACAAGTTGTTCTACTAATGATAATTCTACAAAATCAAATAACTCAAAATCCACATCAATATCATCTACAGCTGAAAGCAATTCATACACTCCTTTTATATTAAATGATAACACCATATATCCATCTTCATTTGTAGTTAATGAAAATTCTGTTGTTTTTACTAATTGGGAAGAAAATAATAGAATCTCAATAATAAACGATCCTTTTCCTAACGGACTTATTTCTTCAACTAATATAGCAGATTTTCACAACCACACTGCAACATCATTAATAAGCGCAAACAACTTAATTTATTTTGGTGATACTTCAAACTCTTCAAACTTAGCATCTATAAACTTAACAGATAAAACTTATACTAAATTAAATAATAGACACGTTCACGATATAACTACTATAAATAATAAAGAACTATTTTATTTAGATATTCCAGAAAAAGATACTAATAGCAGAAAACTTTATCGATATGATATAGAAGACAAAAACGACACCTTAATAACTTCTGACAATATAGGAAAGTACATTATAAATAACAATTTTATACTTTACCAAAATTTAAGTGATGGTTCTAAATTGTACAAAATAAGTACAACCGGAAAAGATAAAGAAAAAATAACAGATTACTCTATTGATAGCATTGCAATATTTTCTTCTCAAATATTTGTATCCAACTCAGATGACAATAATTATTTATATACAATAGACCCTTCTAGTTTAGATTCAAAAAGATTCGCTCTTTTTAATGTGACAGATTTAAAATCATTTAACAATCAAGTTTACGGAATAGACAAATCAAATTATTTATGTAAACTCACTTTATCAACTGATTCTAATGAAGTCAAAGCAAATAGAATAACTTCATATAGTGTAAATGAATATTATCCTACAGAAAAAGGTATTTTCATTCAAAAAAGTATAAATGTAAATAATCCTTATTTTATTACCACAAATAATAACCAATAAAAACAAACGAGAGGCTTCTTTTTGCAATAGAAGCCTCTCGTTTATTTTATAAATTATTCACTATATCTTTAAATGCATTTCCTCTAGCCATGAAATTAGGGAACATATCGAAAGATGCACACGCAGGAGATAATGTAACTATATCTCCACTAACTGCTAACTCTCTAGCCTTATTCACTGCTTCTTGAAGATTATTAACCACATGCATATTAATCTTTATTCCTTTTTCTACTTCTAACTTATCAAACACACTTTTAATTTTATCTTTTGTATCTCCCATTAATATTAATTCCTTAATATATGGATATCCTTCATTTGCCAAAGGTTCAAATGGTATATGTTTATCATATCCTCCAACTATAATTATAACTTTTCTTTCAAACGCTCTTAAACCTGCTAATGTTCTTGTAGGACTTGATGCAATAGAATCATTATAGTACTTAACTCCATCTATTTCTCTTACTAATTCGCATCTATGTTCTACTCCTCCAAAAGTTTCAGCTACCTTCTTCATAGAAGAAAAAGAAACATCATCCTTAGTTGCTGCAAAAGCTGCCAAATAATTTTCTACATTATGCATACCTTTTATTACTATATTATCTTTTTTACATACTTCTTTATCTTCTAAATATAATGTTCCATCTTTAAAGTATGCTCCATTTTGTATAACTCTCTTTGACGAAAATTCTCTAACTTCTCCTTTTGCTTCTTTTTCAAATCCATATGTTATATCATTTTCTCTATTAACTACTAATACATCTCCTGCTTTTTGATATAAGAATATATTTTTCTTAGCATCTATATATTCTTGCATATCTTTATGCATATCTAAATGATTTGGCGCAAGATTAGTACACACTGCCACATCTACTTGTTCTTTCATAGTCATAAGTTGAAAGCTTGAAAGTTCTAGAACAACCATATCCTTTTCTTTTATTTCTTCTATTTGAGAAAATAGGGGTATTCCTATATTTCCTCCAACCCAAGTTTTAAATCCTTCTTCCTTAAGCAATTTTGAAATAATTGTTGTTGTAGTTGTTTTTCCATCACTTCCTGTTACTGCATATATTTTACCTTTGCAATACCTTACAAACTCTTCCATCTCAGATGTTATATATGTACCTTCATTTTTGGCTTTTACCAATGCATCACTATCTATTCTCATTGAAGGTGTCTTAAATATAACATCAAATCCTGTCAATCTTTCTAAATACCCTTTTCCCAATTCAAATTTAACGCCTATACTTCTAAATTCAGGCACTATAGCTCCTAGAGCATTTTCATCTTTTTGATCAAAAGCTGTAACCTCCGCACCAAGCTTTACCAAAAACTTAATCAATGGAATATTAGATACTCCTATACCAACTACTCCCACTTTTTTATTTTTTATAAAGCTTTTAAATTCACCAAAATCTTTCTTCATTATATATGCGCCTCCATTTTTACTTATAAATACCTGTTAAATTATATTACTGTAAAACTTATTATATCCATTATATTGCAAACTTACTACTACGTATAAAAGAAAAGCGAAGTTTATCTACTCCGCTTCTCTATTTTTACAATTAAAATTCTAAGCTCTTAGCTATATAAGATTCTAATTCAGAAATCTTTATTCTTTCTTGTTCCATAGTATCTCTATTTCTAATAGTAACAGATTCATCACTTTCTGTATCAAAGTCAATTGTTATACAGAATGGAGTTCCGATTTCATCTTGTCTTCTATATCTCTTTCCTATACTTCCTGTTTCATCAAATTCAACATTAAACTTCTTGCTTAATTGAGAATAAACTTCTAAAGCTTTATCAGATAATTTCTTTGATAAAGGTAATACAGCTGCTTTATAAGGAGCTAATGCTGGATGGAAGTGCATAACTACTCTTGAATCCTTTTTATCTTCAGTAGATAAATCTTCTTCATCATATGCATCAACTAAAAATGCTAAAGCAACTCTATCAGCACCTAATGATGGTTCTATACAATATGGAACATACTTTTCACTAGTTGTTGGATCTAAATAGCTCATATCTTGTCCTGAATGTTCTTCATGTCTCTTTAAGTCATAGTCAGTTCTATCTGCTATACCCCAAAGTTCTCCCCATCCAAATGGGAATAAATATTCTATATCCGAAGTTGCTTTTGAATAGAATGATAATTCTTCCTTAGCATGATCTCTAAATCTTAAGTTTTCTTTATTAACACCTAAATTCATTAAGAATTGCCAACAATAATCTTTCCAATATGAGAACCATTCTAAATCTGTATCTGGTTTACAGAAAAATTCTAATTCCATTTGTTCGAATTCTCTTGTTCTGAATGTAAAGTTACCTGGTGTAATTTCATTTCTAAATGACTTACCAATTTGACCTATACCAAATGGCACTTTCTTTCTTGTAGTTCTTTGGACTTGCTTGAAGTTTACGAATATACCTTGAGCTGTTTCTGGTCTTAAATATATTTCATTCTTAGAATCTTCTGTTACTCCTGCATGTGTCTTAAACATTAAGTTAAAGCTTCTTATATCTGTATAATTTAATTTTCCACATTTAGGACAAACTATATTATGTTCTTCAATGTATGACTTTAATTGTTCATTTGACCATCCATCAGCAGATGCTACTTCCACACCATTTGCAGTCATATAATCTTCTATTAACTTATCAGCTCTGAATCTTGATTTACATTCCTTACAATCCATCAACGGATCTGAAAATCCTCCAACATGTCCTGTAGCCACCCAAACTTCCCTATTCATTAAGATAGCTGCATCTACTCCTACATTATAAGGACTTTCTTGAATAAACTTTTTCCACCAAGCTTTTTTAACATTATTCTTAAATTCTACTCCTAGTGGACCGTAATCCCAAGAATTCGCTAATCCTCCGTATATGTCTGAGCCTGGAAATATAAATCCTCTACTTTTGCAAAGAGCAACTATTTTATCCATTGTTTTTTCTATTGCCATAGTATAAATCCCTCCAAAATTATATAATTTTATAAATAAAAAAGCCCTTACCTCAAAGGGACGAAATATTTCCGCGGTTCCACCCTTCTTGGCACAAGCCCATCTTTTTCTACATTAGCACTCAAAAGCTCCATTCACTTTTTTGTTATAATGATTTCCACCACCCATCATCTCTCTTCAATAACTAAAAAAGCTACTATTCTTTATCATCGCACTTATTAAATTATAACTTCATTTTATCAAAACACTAATATATGTCAAGTTATATTAGCTATTTATTACATGTATATTTTTAGACATTAAAAAAGCGATGTTTAAACATCGCTATAATAATCAATTGGCTCCGCGAAGAGGACTCGAACCTCCAACCTATCGGTTAACAGCCGAGTGCTCCACCATTGAGCTATCGCGGAATATTGGTTTTGATCAAGACTTAAAACTGGCTCCGCGGAGAGGGCTCGAACCTCCAACCTATCGGTTAACAGCCGAGTGCTCCACCATTGAGCTACCGCGGAATGTCCTAATCACTACAAAAATTATTATATATACTTTTACGATAAAATGCAAGTACTTTTTTTAAAATTATGTATTTTTTTTATTATTACTCAGCATTTTTCTCATATAACATTCTCTTAAAACCAAGTAATATTGCCATTGTTACTTTTTAAATCTAGCCTTAAGTCACTTCTATAATATATTAATATCAATATTGTAACTGAAGTATTATAGATAATCCCTAACTATTGGTATTTTTTTTAACACAGAAACCACAATACATCCCACTATACATGCAAATGCAATCCAAATAATAGTTGCAGGCAATGTATGTAGAGTTGGTTTTAAATAATTAAATATAAATGCTGTTCTATCTCTAAGCATTTTCTCCATAAGATAAATCCCAAAAGTTGTTCCTCCAATAAAACGAATCAAGTTCGCATTAAACGATGATACTTTAACTTGTTCAAACATATATTTAAAAGTAAAATATACAGCTATAGTTGGAACTGAGACTAAACTATTATGAAACACAAAATTAGATTCTTTATCTATTCCTGTGATATAAATATTATAATCAGTCATAAAGCAACTTATACTAATAGCTATAAAACTAGCTACCAAACCAATATAAACATTTCTTTTATTAAAATACTTCTTATCCAACTTTTTTTCTATATAATATCCAATAAGCACATAAAATATATTCGATTGTGTAAATAAAGCTGTTGAAAACTTAGGATTTAAACCAACTGTTCCTCTACTCATTATATATTGAACTATAGGTATAATTCCTACAATAACAAGATGACACACAAATAAATATATGTATTCTTTATCGCTCATTGCATTAGCAAGTTTTCTTAATAAAGGTAGCATAACCAAGACTCCAATATAAGCATATAAATACCATAATGCAACTGATGTATTCTTGCTATATATTTTCACCAACATTTCACCAAAACCTATTTGTGAATTCCCAAAATATGCATAATACATTTCATAGCAAAGAGATGTTGTTATCAGCACAATAACAAATTTAAGTATCCTCTTTCTATAAACATCTGAAATTTTTTCATCTTTTCCTAATAAAAGTGCACCAGAAATCATGAAAAATAACGGAACGGCTATTTTATCTAATATAGAAATGAATAAATATACCCAATACATAGGACTTTCTTTTGCTATTGTAAACAAAGCATATCCTTTCTTTCCTGTATGATTAAAGAGAACCAAGTAAATTGCTATAATTCTCATAAATTCAATATGAATCAAGTCTTTCCTCGCTAATTTATGTATCTTTTTATCTTTTACCTCTTTTTTACTTTTTATCATTTTTTCTATCCCCTTTTTATACTAGTTTTTAATTTACTTACTTTTCCTTTATGATTTTTTTCATACACTATAATTATTTTTTAATGTTTTGACACTTCACATACCTGACCTCACTAATAATCAGTCTTCGCTTTGAAAAAAGTTTTCAATTTCTTATTTATCAAAAAAGAACTGCCTACTAAGACAGTTCTATATATAATCTAGTTATTATTCAAAGGTTTCATTGTTGGGAATAATATTACGTCTCTTATAGATGCTGAATCAGTTAAGAACATAACTAATCTATCTATTCCCATTCCCATACCACCTGTTGGAGGCATACCAGTTTCAAGAGCACTCATGAATTGTTCATCTAATACATAAGCTTCATCATCACCAAGTTCTCTTTCCTTAGCTTGTTGTTCAAATCTTTGTCTTTGAACTATAGGATCATTTAATTCCGAATATGCATTACATAATTCTCTACCATATACAAATCCTTCAAATCTTTCAGTAAATGCTTCATTTCCTCTCTTCTTCTTAGTAAGTGGAGAATTTTCTACTGGATAATCTATAACAAATGTTGGTTGAATTAATTTTTCTTCTCCAAATTCATCAAATAAAGCAACTAATACTTCACCCTTAGTAACTGTATTTAATGGTTTAGGGAATTCTAAATTCTTCTCTTTAGCTATAGCTTGAGCTTCTTCATCAGAACTAATTTCATTAAAATCAACGCCTGAATATTCTTTAACAACATCAACCATAGTCATTCTCTTCCATGGTGGTTTAAAGTCTATTTCAGTGCCTTGGTAATTTACCTTAGTTGTTCCTATAACTTTTTCACATATATATGCAACCATATTTTCTGTGATTTCCATCATATCATTATAGTCTGAATATGCTTCATATAATTCTATAGAAGTAAATTCTGGATTGTGTCTTACATCCATACCTTCATTTCTGAATATTCTACCTATTTCATATACTTTTTCCATTCCCGCAACTATAAGTCTCTTTAAATTTAATTCAGTTGCAATTCTTAAATACATATCTATATCTAATGTGTTATGGTGAGTTATGAACGGTCTTGCTGCCGCACCACCAGCTATTTCTGACAACACTGGAGTTTCAACTTCTAAGAATCCTTTTTTGTCTAAGAATTCTCTCATTGCTGATACTATTTTACTTCTCTTTACAAAAGTATCTTTTACTTCTGGATTAGTTATTATATCAACTTCTCTTTGTCTATATCTCAAGTCAGGATCTTTTAGTCCATGCCACTTTTCAGGTAATGGTTTTAATGATTTACAAACTAATTCAAAAGTATTAACCTTTACGCTTATTTCTTCTGTTCTTGTTTTAAAAACTTCACCAGTTACTGCTACTATATCACCAATATCATAGCTCTTATAAGCTTTAAGATTTTCTTCTCCAACTAAATCTATCTTTAAAAATAATTGAATTTTTCCATCTCTATCATATATATCAGAGAAAACTACTTTTCCTTGTCCTCTCTTAGACATTATTCTACCAGCTACAGTAACCATTTTACCTTCTAGTTCATCGTAGTTGTCCTTAACTCCTTGTGATGTATGAGTTCTTTTTACTTTGTATACATCAAACGGATCCTTTCCTTGCTTTTGTAATTCTGCAAGTTTATCTCTTCTTAACTGTTCTTGTTCACTGAACTGAGATTGTAATTCCTGCATATTCATTTCCTCAGTTGACATTAATATCCCTCCGTTACTCTCTTCTTATATCTAATATTTCAAACTTACTAATTCCATCTGGTACAGTTGCTTCTACTACATCTCCAATCTTTCTACCGATAAGAGCTTTACCAACTGGTGACTCATTTGAAATTTTAAAATTCATAGGATCTGCTTCTGCTGAACCTACTATTGTATATTCAACTACTTCATCAAAATCATAATCCTTAACTTTTACAGTTGCACCTACTGCTACTGTTCCAGCTGGAATTTCTGATTCATCAACAACTGAAGCATTTTTTAACATATTTTCTATTTGAAGAATTCTACCTTCTGTAAAAGCCTGTTCATTCTTAGCTTCATCATATTCAGAGTTCTCACTTAAGTCTCCATATCCTAAAGCTACCTTTATTTTTTCTGTTACTTCTTTTCTTTTAACTGTTTTTAAGTATTCTAATTCTTCTTCAAGTTTTTTTACACCTTCATATGTCATTACATATTTTTTTGCTTCGCTCATACTAATTACTCCCCTTTAACACATTTTTGTTGTTCTTTCTAGGTTCTAAAATCATTTAAAATATTATAAATCAGCCCTTATAATATGTCAATAAATGATAATTAAGGGTATACTTTAATGTAAATTATCTAAAGTACAATAAATATATTATATACCTTAAACACTATTCTTCATACCCTTAAATTACGCTACACTTAAAATAATTCTATTCTAAATACTAATTAATTATTAGTATTTAGGTATAACAAATTCTTATTTTACATTTATAAGCAATGAAATTCATCTCTATATTCTTTTAAAGTCTGAAAAACTTGCTCACTCGAATTCATAGTATTTATAATATTTCTTATTTCCGAACTTCTTGGCAGACCTTTCAAATACCACGATGCATGTTTTCTCATTTCTCTTATAGCTTTATACTCTCCATCATTTTTAATAGCTAATTCATAATGTCTAAGACACATATCTATTTTCTCTTGTGGCGTAACTTCAAGAACTCGCTCACCTTTAAGTCTTCTTTGAATTTGTTTAAAAATCCACGGATTTCCCATACTTCCTCTTGCAATCATAATACCATCACAATTAGATATCTCTTTTAATCTAAAAGCATCTTCAGGTGTAAAAACATCTCCATTTCCTATAACTGGAATATTTACTGCTTCCTTCACCTGTCTTATTATATCCCAATCAGCCTTGCCTTCATACATTTGTTGCCTAGTTCTTCCATGAACAGCGATTGCATCTGCACCAGCATTTTCCATCCACTTAGCAAATTCAACCGCATTTACATTATTTTCATCATAACCTTTTCTAAACTTCACTGTTACAGGTTTTGTTGAAACTTTTTTTATTTCTCTCACAATTTCTGCTGCTAGAGCTGGCTCTTTCATAAGTGCTGAGCCTTCACCATTCTTTACTATCTTATTTGCCGGACATCCCATATTTATATCTATAATACAGATATCATCTCTTTTATTAAAATGTTCTTCACACATTTGTGCCATTATCTTAGGATCTCTCCCAAAAATTTGTACTGCTACTGGCTTTTCTTCTTCTGATATTCTTAAAAGACTTTGCGTATTTTCACTTCCATAATATAGTGCCTTCGCACTTACCATTTCGGTATAAACCAAGCCACAGCCCATTTCTTTGCACAATCCTCTAAAGGATATATCAGTAACTCCGGCCATTGGTGCTAAAAATACATTATTCTCTAAGACCAGATTACCTATTTTCATATAATCTACTCCTTATTTTTATAATATATTAATTTCAACCCTTCTAAAGTCAAATCAGAGTTTACTTCATCTATAACATCAGTATGACTATTAATTAAATTTGCCAAACCACCTGTTGCTATTACATAAGGTTCTTCTTTAGTTTTTGTTTTCATTTCTTGTTTCATTTTATTAACTATGTATTCAACTTGACCTATATATCCATATAGTATTCCAGCTTGTATGCTGTTTACTGTATTTTTACATATAATATGTTTTGTCATTTCCAATTCAACTCTAGGTAACTTTGCTGCTCTTTCAAACAAAGCATCTGATGATATTTTCACTCCAGGAACTATACATCCACCTAAATAATCCCCATTATCCATTAAAGCACAAAAAGTTGTCGCCGTTCCAAAATCTATTATTACAGATGGTCTATTATAAATTTCATGAACCGCAACTGCATTAACAATTCTATCTGCTCCCACTTCTTTTGGATTGTCATACTTGATGTTTATTCCAGTTTTTACCCCTGGTCCAACTATTATAGGTTCTATAAAAAAACACTTTCTTATAGCGTTTTCAAGTGAATGCATTATATCAGGAACTACAGAAGATATTATTATTCCTTTAACCAATTTTCTATCCAACTCATTTTGGTTAAATAATTGCATAATTTGTATTGCATACTCATCAGAAGTTTTTTTTGCATCTGTAGAAAGACGCCAGCTTGCAATACACTTTTCATCTCTCTGAACTCCAAGTACTATGTTAGTATTACCAACATCCACAAGTAAAATCATAAAAAGCACCACCTTAATATAATTAAAAGCAGCTATAATAGCTGCCTTTATTCCAATAAATAACTTAAATTTGACAATATAATTTTAGCAATTTACAGTCATTTGTCAAGTAAAATAAATTTAATTTTAAAATAATCCAACAATTGTTCCATCTTTTAATATATCCATTCTATTAGCAGCTGGCACCTTTGGCAAACCTGGCATAGTCATTATATTACCAGTTAATACCACTATGAATCCTGCTCCATTAGAAACCCTTACTTCTTGAACACTTATTTCAAATCCTTCTGGTCTTCCTATTAAAGCTGGATTATCTGATAATGAATATTGTGTCTTAGCCACACAAATAGGAAGTTTATCCAAATTAAATTTCTCTAATTCCATTATTTGTTTATTAGCTGCTGTCGAATAATTAACACCACTTGCTCCATAAATTTCTTTAGCTATCTTTAATATTTTATCTTTAATACTTTCATTTGATTCATATAAACATTTAAATTTAGATTCTTCATTATCTAATACATCTTGTACTGCATCAGCTAATTCTAATCCACCTTCTCCACCTTTTTCCCAAACGTTGCAAAGAGCAATTTTAACTCCCATATTATTGCAAAAATCTTTTATATAATTTATTTCTTCATCACTGTCACTTATAAATTTATTAATAGCAACAACTACAGGTACATTATACTTCTTAATATTTTCAACTTGCTTTTCCAAATTTACAATTCCCTTAGCTAAAGCTTCAACATTTGGTATATTTAATTCAGCTTTTTGCACTCCTCCATGATGTTTTAAAGCTCTTATAGTTGCAACAACAACAACACAATCAGGTTTTAAATTACCATATCTACATTTAATATCTAAAAACTTTTCAGCACCAAGATCTGCACCAAATCCACCTTCTGTAATAGCAATATCTCCTAATTTTAATGCCATCTTTGTAGCCAAAACAGAATTACATCCATGTGCTATATTAGCAAAAGGGCCACCATGTATTATAGCTGGTGTATTTTCTAAAGTTTGAACTAAATTAGGCTTAATTGCATCTTTCATCAATAATGCCATAGCGCCTTGTACTTCTAGCTGTTTTGCATATACTGGGTTACCATCTAAATCATAAGCAATTAGGATATTTCCCATTCTTTCTTTTAAATCTTCTAAGTCTTTAGCAAGACATAAAATTGCCATAATTTCAGAAGCCACTGTTATCATAAAGCCATCTTCTCTGACAAAACCATTAACTTTACCACCCATACCTACTGTTATATGTCTTAAAGCTCTATCATTCATATCCATAACTCTTTTAAATACAATTCTTCTAGAATCTATTCTTAATACATTTCCTTGATGTATATGATTATCTATTGCTGCACATAATAAATTGTTAGCTGAAGTTATAGCATGCATATCTCCTGTAAAATGAAGATTAATATCTTCCATAGGTACAACTTGAGCATATCCTCCTCCTGCTGCACCTCCTTTAATACCAAATACAGGTCCTAAAGAAGGTTCTCTTAATGCTATTATTGCATTTTTACCTTGTTTGCAAAAAGCTTGCCCCAATCCTACAGTAACAGTTGATTTACCCTCACCTGCTGGAGTAGGATTTATAGCTGTAACTAATACTAATTTTCCATCTTCCTTATTTTTATTTTTTTCAAGAACATCTAAAGAAATTTTACATTTATATTTTCCATATAACTCTATATCATCTTCTAACAAATTCATCTTTTCTGCTATTTTAACAATTGGTTCCATTTTAGCTTCTTGAGCTATTTGAATATCACTTTTCATATTAAACACTCCTTAATTCCGTTAAAATATAACTTGTATTAAATTATATCATCTATGTATAATTTTTTAAAGAATAATTCGAACATTGGTGAAAAATTTTTTAACATCTTTCGTTTTGTAACATTTATTTTTTTGTATTTTGCAAAATAATATTTGTATACAGATTAAAAACTCAATCGAAAATTTTATACTTTTTCAGGCATAAAAAAAGACCTCCTCTAAGAAGTCTTTTTTTATTTTATGCATTTTCAAATATCTCTACAAATTCTTTTCCTTCCAATTTTTCCTTTTCTAGCAAAGCTTTAGAAACTGCATGAAGTTTATCTATATTCTCTTTTAACAATTTTTCAGCACTACTATATGCTTCATCTATAAATCTCTTAACCTCTTTATCTATTTCAGATCCAAGTTCTTCACTAAAATTACGTCCTCTTCCTAAATCTCTTCCCAAGAAAACTTCATTTTGATCAGATCCATAAGAAATTGTTCCTATCTTTTCACTCATACCATATTCCATGACCATACTTCTTGCAATCGCACTAGCTCTATCAATATCGTTTTTAGCTCCAGTACTTATATCTCCGATAACTAATTGTTCAGCTACTCTTCCACCTAACAATCCTATCATTTCATCTTTCAACTTAGCTTTAGATGTATATGCTCTGTCTTCATTAGGTAAATGCATAGTATATCCACCAGCTCTACCTCTTGGTATAATCGAAATTTCATGAACAGGATCAGAATTAGGTAACAGCTTCATTACTACTGCATGACCTGCTTCATGATATGCTGTTAATCTTCTATCGTGTTCACTAATTACTCTGCTTTTCTTTTCAGGTCCTGCAATTACTCTTGTTATTGCTTCTTCCATTTCAAGCATTGTAATAACCTTTTTAGATCTTCTTACAGCAAGTAATGCAGCCTCATTTGCAAGATTTTCTAAATCAGCACCACTAAATCCTGGTGTTCTTTTTGCAAGTATATTTAAATCAACATCATCACCTAAAGGTTTCTTTTTAGTATGAACTTTTAAAATTTCTTCTCTTCCTTTAACATCTGGTGCTGCAACAACTATTTGTCTATCAAATCTACCTGGTCTTAATAAAGCAGGATCTAATATATCTGGTCTATTAGTTGCTGCTATCATTATAATACCTTCATTAACTCCAAATCCATCCATTTCAACAAGCAATTGATTTAAAGTTTGCTCTCTTTCATCATGACCACCGCCAAGGCCAGCTCCTCTTTGTCTACCTACTGCATCTATTTCATCTATAAATACTATACATGGAGAATTTTTCTTTGCCTCTTGAAATAAATCTCTAACTCTTGAGGCTCCAACACCAACAAACATTTCAACAAAGTCTGAACCTGATATACTAAAGAAAGGAACTCCAGCTTCTCCTGCAATAGCCTTTGCAAGTAATGTTTTTCCTGTTCCAGGAGGTCCTACTAATAAAACTCCTTTTGGAATTCTAGCACCCATTTCTATATATTTAGCTGGAAGCTTTAAAAAATCAACTATTTCTTCTAATTCAGCTTTTTCTTCATCTGCACCAGCGACATCATTGAAAGTAACCTTCTTTGAATCAGGAGTAGCTATTTTAGCCCTACTCTTTCCAAAGTTCATCACTCCTCTTCCTCCGCCACCTTGAGTCTGTTGTGTCATTATAAATAAAAATACTAAAATTATAACAACCAATAATACTGTAGGTATTATGCTTAACCATGCTCCACTATTAGATGGTGATTCAAATTCTATTTTCGTATCCTCACTTGGATTATTAGCTATTAAAGATACTATAACATCACTTGGAGCATATGTAATAAATACCTTATTATCACTTGTCTTTCCTTGAATAAGCATTTTATCTTCTTTAATTGTTACACTTTTAATATCTCCACTATTCCACTTTTGTTGAAATGAACTATATGGTATATTTTCTGGTCCTCCCTTAGATTGCCATACTGTCGCCGCTGCAACTACCATTACTACTAATAGCACAATCCATATAGCTGAACTTGAATTTTTTTTCATTCAAGTCCCCCCTCTCTTTATCATTATTTTTAGTTTACTATATGAAATCAATATATATAATTATTTTTCATAAACTTCTGATTTTAGGATTCCTATAAAAGGTAAATTCCTATATTTCTCTGCATAATCAATTCCATAACCAACTATAAATTCATCTGGCACATCATATCCTATATATTTTACTTGAATATCAGTCTTTCTTCTTGCAGGTTTATTTAATAATGTTGCTATCTCTATGGAATTAGCTTTTCTACCTTTAAGATATTTGGTTAGATATGATAATGTAATTCCACTATCAACAATATCTTCAACTATTAATATGTCTTTCCCTTCTATACAATGGTCTAAATCTTTTAATATTCTAACTACACCTGAGCTTTCAGTCGAGTTACCATAACTTGAAACTGCCATAAAGTCTATTTCACATGGTATATCAATCCTTTTTATTAGCTCCGCCGCAAAAAGAGCAGACCCTTTCAATACACCTACAACAATTAAATTTTTATTTTTATAATCACGACTAATTATTGCCCCCATTTCTTTTACTTTCTCAATTATCTGTTCCTCGCTAAAAAGTACTTCTTTTATCCCCTCTATCATTTTCATTTTTCCTTTCTAGAAAATTCTATCTTTAATATATTTTTTGTATCATTAGTCACTTTAAATTTATTAGCTAATTTCAGAGAAACAATCCATGCAATATCCTCATCAAACTGTATAATTGGAATAAGCTCTCGCTCTTCCTTAGGAATCTTCATATCAATGAAAATATCTTTAAGTTTTTTATTTCCAGTCATACCTAAAGGATTTATTTTATCTCCATTTTTTCTCTGTCTAATGATAATATTACCATTAATCTTGTCATAATTAAAATACTTTATAAAATTATTTTTTTGAAATTCCACATTTTCTAGTTTGCTTGTAACCTTAAAATTAAATATATATTGTCCAAATTCTATTTTTTGTCCATCTATTAAGTCTTTTTCAACTATTACTTCATCATATTTATTTTTATGAATAGAACTCTTTAACCTAATATGAATATCTCCATATACATTTTCAGCACATATTCCATATGGTAAATCAATAAATTTATTAGTAGATAATTGCTGCAAACTTTTAATTTCCTTTATATGTTTCAATTCTACATCATACTGATTACCATTGATCTTTTTAATTGATTTTCTAATTATTCTTCCAATAATAGCATTACTTTTATCAAACACCTCCTTTTGAATGATAACCTTATCTGTTTTTTCTATACAACTTTCTTTGTAAATTCTGTCTACTTCCTCTACAATAAATTTATTATCATCCTGTAATAATAATGCCATTCTATTTATTGCTTCTACAACATCTTTATTAAAATTATCCTTCATATAAGGTAAAATATCTAATCTAACCTTATTTCTACTATATAATTTTTCTAAATTAGTTGCATCAATCCTAGGATTTAAATTATTTTCACTACAATAATTTTCAACCTCTTCTCTTTTCATAAATAAAATAGGTCTTATGTACTTATTATCTCTTTTTACTGGAATTCCAGCTAATCCATCTAATCCAGTTCCTCTCATAATTCTTAACAAAATCGTTTCTGCCTGATCATTAGCATTATGGGCAGTAGCAACTTTCGAATATCCAGTTTTCTTCAATACCTCGTCAAAGAAATCATATCTTACTTTACGTCCTGCAGTTTCAGATGATAATCCAGTCTTTTTTCCAAAGTCTTCAACATCCTTTTTTAAAGAAAAGAATTCAACCCCCAACTTTGCACATAATTCTTTCGAATAATTTTCATCACCATCAGCTTCTTTCCCTCTAATCATATGATTAATATGAGCTGCTGCTATTTTCAAGTTTAGTTCTTCTCTAATACTACATAAAAGATGAAGTAAACATACCGAATCAGGTCCTCCTGATAATCCAACAACTACTCCTTCACCTTCATTTATTAATGAATTTTCTTCTATATAACTCAAAAATCTTTCTTTTATATCTCCAACCATAATCATTCCTCTATTCTATATTTAGATATATATATTTTACATTCTATTATCATAAAATCAAATAGCCAGCTAATTTACAGCTAGCTATTTATTTAATACAAAGAATACACTTTAGACACAATTACAGTCATATCATCCTTAACTTTTCCTCCACTTAACTCTTTTGCCTTTTCCAAAATATCTGTTGCAAGTTGCTTAGGTTCCTTTGTTGCACTAACCAAAAATTCTTCAAGCCAATTATAATTGCCTAAGCTTTCTTTATTAATATCCAAAATACCATCACTCAACGTAATTACCAAATCTCCGCCTTTTACGTTTTCTTTAACTTCTTCTACTTCAACCTTATCAACCACTCCAAATGGAGGCATATTAGAAACAATAGCTTTTATCTTTTTACCTCTCTTTATAAAACTTGCTGCAGCTCCAACCTTTACAAAAGAAATTTGTCCTGAGTACGTATCTAATAAATTTAAATCTAAAGTTGAAAACTTTTCATCTTCTTCAAATTTCATAGTCATAATTGAGTTTATCATATTTATAGCTGCCTCTTTACTAAATCCAGCATCTATAAAATCTTCTATAATATCTACTGTCGCTTTACTTTCTTTTCCTGCTTCCGGACCATATCCCATACCATCACTAATTATATTCATATACTTTCCATTTTTGCTCTTTCCAAAACTAAAAGTATCCCCTGAATATTTTTCTCCATCCTTAGCTGCACTTGCAGCATAAGTTTCTATATTATATCTTGGACTTTCTTCAAACAATACAACACACTCATTTGTATTAGGATTTATAGTACATCCATCTTCAGATACACACATCTTCCTATTCATAACGCTATTTAATACAGGAAGAACACTCTTTGCACAATTCCTTTCTCCTATACACTTATTCATGGTAAGTTTTATCTTTGTTCTAGAATTAGAATCTCTATAACAAAATATTTTTCTATATTGAATACCATTTTTATTTAAAGCTCTTCTTATAACTCTTTCAAAATCTTCTGATATTGATATTTCTTTATTGAAATCCATAAGCATTTCTCCAATAGCTTCATATATATTATCAACATGATTAGCCATTAGTTCCCTGCCTTCTCCTAGTCTTTCCTTCAATATTTCTTTATTATTTAAATTCATTACAATTCTTTCAGTATCTTTTATCAACTCAAATTTATACATACACATTTTCTCTAATTCATTAGGAAATTCTATTTTTCCATTTTCATAGCTCTTTATCAATTTCTCTAATGCATTATAAGTAGTATTAAAATCTCTACTCCAACACTTGTCGCATTTACTACACTTAGAGCAAACTGAATCCGCCAAATTTTCAATCAAAGCAGTACTCTTACTCTTAAACATCAATCTTTCATTACTATTCATATCGTGTAACGTTCTTGATATAGTCACAAGCACTTTTTGAAGCCTTTTTATCTTATCGCTAAACTCTTGTTTTAATTCACTAATCTCTCTTTCATTACATTCCACCTTCTTTTTATCTCCATCTATTTCCCCTTCTAAAAAATCAAATACTTTTTTAGGAATCAACAAAAAAGCCACTCCAGCTATAACAACTTCAACAAGTGGACTTATAGACAAATCTTTAGAATATATTGCTATAGCAAAATACATAACCACATATGATAAGAACGAAAAAAATCTTCCCGTATCTTTAAATATTCCTGATATCAATCCCGCTGTACTATAC
Organism: Clostridium sp.; assembly: GCA_015058375.1. Taxonomy (GTDB): domain Bacteria; phylum Bacillota; class Clostridia; order Clostridiales; family Clostridiaceae; genus Clostridium. The sequence goes on along the minus strand of SVCK01000157.1, from coordinate 1,404 downwards.
GCACATATATTTTCCATCATATTTCCAGAACTAACACCTACTACTATACCCATTGCAACACCTATTGCCGTTCCATAATTTGCTCCTCCAGTAAACGCCATAGCCAAAACAATTATATACGCTATTATATTTCTTATCTCCAAACTAAAAATATTAAAATCCCCAATACCAGAAACCGCCAAGCAAATTATCAACCCTATACTTATTATTTCTTCAGAACTAAAGAAATAATTCGTGTTAAAATCTTCAATACACCTTATCCCATATCTAACGACATAATAAATTGGTATTATTATTGCTGAATTAACAAAAGCTATTGTTACTGCAACCCCATAATCATATCCATTCACTAAAACCCCATATAATAAGTAAGATAGTGCTACCATAAAATATAGAATTGTATCTTTTATCCTTTTATCCAATCTTGCCATTAGAATTCCATATACACTTAATATACCCACGATTACCAAATTAACATATTTACAATTAATGTTATTTGATATACTCAAGTAACCTATACATATCCCTATAGAAGTTCCCAATGTTATTTGCAAGTTATTTTTTATAATTACTGATAATAAAAACGCCACTCCAAAAGGCGCTATCCCAACTATATTTTCTGTATTTAAATAAAATATAACTCTGCTTATTAGAATTCCAGTAACCATCATTATTATCAACAAGAATGGATTATTTAATAACTTAGACGCCTGACTTCTTTCTTTTGTTTTTTTATAAGTGTCAACCTGAACCCCATATTGCATTTGTATCCCGCCTTCTTTCATTTAAACTGTATTGTAAATTATAGCACTGCACATTTTAAATTTATGTCATTTAATAGGACACATTTTTTTTTTCGTGGGACACCAAATTTTATTATTCTCTCTATTACTTATATAATCTTCATTTTATCTAATTAATTTTTTTCTTATATACTAGCCAAATTATTTTACCCAAAACCACTTATTCACTAACTTAACACCCTTTTTTTATAGAATTTATTTTTTGTCATTATTAAATATTGTTTATACTTTTTTGTTTTAAATTTTTATTCATTTTTTAAATCTAAAAGCATAGGAGTAAGATTTTAAAATTGTATGAACAAAAATCAACAATTTTAAAAAACTTACTCCTTATATCTTTAAATATTTACTTTTATAACGTAGATATATTTTCACAAAAAAAATAAACATGAATCAATTCATGTTTATTTTGGTGCCGAAGACCGGAATCGAACCGGTACGGTGTTTAACCACCGCAGGATTTTAAGTCCTGTGCGTCTGCCAGTTCCGCCACTTCGGCATATGGTAGCGGAAATAGGACTTGAACCTACGACCCTTCGGGTATGAACCGAATGCTCTAGCCAACTGAGCTATTCCGCCATTTATGGTTGCGGGGGCAGGA
>SVCK01000015.1 GCA_015058375.1 Clostridium sp. | reverse complement strand
CAGCTGCTCCTGCTTCTGATTGCATTTCTACAACTTTTACTGGTTGTCCAAAAATATTCTTTCTGCCTTGAGCTACCCATTCATCAACGTGTTCTGCCATAGGTGATGAAGGTGTAATTGGATAGATAGCAGTAGCTTCTGTGAATGCATAAGCAATATGAGCTGCTGCTGTATTACCATCCATAGTTTTCATTTTTCTCATCGCGTAGACCCCTCTTTCAAATTTAAATAAGTTTAATGTGTTGATTACTTTAGTATTTTAATCTATAACACTATCAAAACCTTAACTTTTTATCATTTTTTTAGATAAATAAACCTACCTACTATATTATATAACACTAAAATAAATTTGCAAGACCATTTATAAAAGCAAAATAAATTAGAAATAATGTTAATTTTCAGTCATTTCAATGAATTTGCAATATTTATTTTTTTACCAATCCCATTATAACATCAACAACAGCTTCATTACCTATTTTCCCTTTTCCAGCCTTTATGTTTTTTACCATTTTTTCTTTCTGTTCTTTCAATTCATTAACTTTAGCCATAAAAGTTTCTTTTGTAATGTCTTCCTCTTCAAGAACTAACGAATATCCTTCTTTTTTAAATGACTGTGCATTTAAAATTTGATCTCCTCTACTAGCTCTTTTTGATAATGGTATAAGTAATGTTGGTTTCTTTAGTGCTAAAAATTCAAAAATAGAATTTGCTCCTGCCCTTGAAATTATATAATCAGCTGCAGTCATTAAATCTGGAAGTTCCTCATTTACATATTCAAACTGTACATAACCTGTTTTATTCTTTAAAGTTTCATCAATATTTCCTTTTCCACAAATATGAATAATATCAAACTGCTTTAACAATTCATCTATATTTTCTCTTATAACATCATTAACAACCTTAGAACCAAGACTTCCTCCCATTATAAATATAACTTCTTTTTTTCCTGTAAAATTACATCTAGATAGCCCTTTCAATTTTGATCCATTTAGAATTTCTTGTCTTATTGGACTTCCTGTTAAAACTCCTTTATCTCCTTTTATGTATTTTAAACTTTCTCTAAAAGTAACACATAGCTTATCACAAAATGGAGATGCAAGTTTATTTGCAAGTCCTGGTGTTATATCTGACTCATGTGCTACTACAGGAATCTTCTTCATAGAAGCTGCAATAACAACTGGTACTGATACAAATCCTCCTTTTGAAAAAATAACATCTGGTTTTTCTTTAGAAATAATTTTTCTTGCTTCAAATACACCTTTAAGAACTTTAAAAGGATCAGAGAAATTCTTAATATCAAAATATCTTCTTAATTTTCCTGAAGATATACCATAATAAGGAACTTTATTTTTTTCTATTATTTCTTTTTCAATTCCTGTTTTACTTCCTATATACTTTACCTCAAAACCTTTTTCCTCTAATGCTGGTATTAGAGCTATATTTGGAGTAACATGTCCTGCTGTACCTCCACCTGTCATTATTATCTTGTATTTACTCAAAAAAAATCACTCCTCAAAATTTATATATAATTAATTACATAGCCTCATATGTTTAATATTAAGCTGTATATTTTTTCTGCCTTTATACTCATTTATTGCTGGATAATATATTATATCCATTCTAAAATCTGCATATCCATCATCTAGCAATTTATAAAATTTATTTTCTCCAAACAAGGTTATAAATTCATCTTTAAATTCTTCATATTTATCAAAATTAACTCCTTCAATAATTAAATTTGTATCCCCTATAAGGAATCTAAATTTCATAAAGTTTTTTTCTTTGCCCATAAAAAATACTCGAGTAACATTTAAATTTTTAACTGCAAATAATGGACTATTATTTCCTTTTCCAAAAGGTCTTAAACTTTCTATATCAAATATCAATTTTTCATTTATCTTTTCTAAAGGAAAAGGCGAATCTATTTTTATCACAGGTATTATATCATCTTCTGTAAGTGTACATTTTTCATTAAGAGCTCTCCTTAATGCCGGAATATTTTCTTCTTTTACTGATAATCCAGCAGCCATAGGATGTCCTCCAAATTTCTCAATTAAATCTTTGCACTTATTAAGTTCTTCAAACATATTATATTCTTCAATACTTCTTGCAGAACCTTTAGACATATGTTTACCTTTAGTCATTATTATTGTTGGAAGATTGAATCTTTCCCTAACTCTACCTGCTACAATACCTGCTATACTCTCATGAATTTCTTCATCATACACAAGTATAACTCTATCATTTTCATTATATTCTCTCTCTATACTTTCAACAACTCTCTCTACACTTTCAGAAGTTAAATCTTGCCTTACTTTATTCAAATCATATAATTTTTTTGCTAAATATTCTGCCCTTTTTTCATCTTCTGTTATTAAAAGTTCAACTGATAAATTAGCTGTATCTAATCTTCCTGTAGCATTAATAGCAGGACCCAAAACAAAACCGAAATGATATTCTCCTACTTCTTTTCCTTCAAGACCAGTTTCTTTTATTAAAGCTTTAAGCCCTATATTTCTTGTATTATTAATAATCTTTAATCCTTCTTTTAAGATTATTCTATTTTCACCTTTCAATTCAACAACATCACACACAGTTGCCATAGCAGCATACTGTAAAAGTTCCTTATATTCATTTATATTTCTTCCCATACTTTCTAATAAACATAAAGAAAATTTCAGTGCTATTCCAGCCCCACATAATTCCTTAAAATTATAATTGCAATCTTTTTGCTTTGGATTTATAACCACATCAGCTTCAGGAACACAATATACTCTTTCTCCTTTTTCTTCTATGTACGGTATATCATGGTGATCCGTTATAATCATAGTAATACCTAATTCTTTTGCAAGTTTAGTTTGTTCAAATGCAGAAATCCCATTATCACAAGTAATGATTACTTCTACGCCTTCTTCTTTCAATTTTCTTATTCTATCACTATTAACTCCATAGCCTTCCTCTTCTCTATCAGGAATATAATATTTAAAATTAGCATTTAAACTTTTAAATGTTTTATATAATATTGTAGTACTACATACGCCATCACAATCATAATCACCATAAATAACTATGTTCTTTTTTGATTCTATAGCTTTTTTTATTAAACTTACTCCTTCAGTCATACCTTTCATCAAATATCCATCTAACAAATCATTAATAGTACCATTTAAAAATTTTTCTGCTTCTTCTTTTGAAGAAATACCTCTATTAGCAAGTAATCTTAAAATTAATGGATGAAGATTTATTTGTTTATTTAATTTTTCAAACTCCGTCTTTCTATTAATAACCATCCATTTTTCTTTCACTTTTTAATCCCCTTTCTGCCTAAAACATGGAAATTCCTGCAAAAAATAAATTTTGCAGGAACTTTCTTTTCAACCACTACTAATTATTATATAACATACCTTTTTTCAAGTCATTGTAATTTTCATTTTTTAATACTTCTAATAACTTATAAGCAAATTCCATAGCAGTTGCTGGTCCTCTACTTGTAATTATATTTCCATCAACAACAACTCTTTCTTCTTTATAATCACATCCTTTAAGTTCATCTTCAAATCCTGGATAAGAAGTTATTTTCTTTCCTGTTATTATTCCAGCTTCAGCAAGAACTATTGGAGCTGCGCATATAGCTGCAACTAGCTTTCCTTCTTCATTAAACTTTTTAACTACTTGAATAACATTTTTATCTTTTTGAAGATTTGTTGTTCCTGGCATACCTCCTGGTAATACTAAAAGGTCATATCCATTTATTGTGTTATCTAAAATCTTATCACTTGTAACTTTAATATTATGAGCTCCAACAACCTCTATATTCTTAATAGAAATCATATCACACTGAACATTTGCTCTTCTCATTATGTCAACCACTGTTAATGCCTCAATTTCTTCAAAACCATCTGCTAATAAAACTGCAGTTTTCTTCATAATAAATTCCTCCTTTAAAGTCTATATAAGATTTATATTTTTTATTTCATCATCTATTTGAACTACAATCAACGAACTTCCTCTTCCAGCTCTATTTTGTAATTTAATTGTATTCACACATATTTTAGTTATTTCTTTATTCTTAGTTATAACCTGTAACTGATACTTATTTAAAGAAGTAACTGCTATTTCACCATTTTCTTTTTGTTCCATATTAACAAAACATTTAGCAAAAAATACTTCATCATCTTTTATGCTCATTCCAGTAACCCCTGAAGCCACTTTACCCATTGGATTTACATTATTAACTGGGAATCTTATTGCCATTCCTTTTTTAGTTATCATAACCATAAATCCAATATTTACACTTGATATATCAGCACACACAACTTCATCATCTATAGATTTAAACTTATACGCTTGTTGAATTAGGAAATCTCCTTCAAATTCATTTAAAATAGTTTTCTTTACAAAACCATTTTTAGTAGCAATATAAAGTGCTAATGTTTCTTTATAATCTTTTACAGAATAAATAGAAATCACTTTTTCATTCTTTTCCAATCCATCTACAAGATTATCAATTTTAATATCTTCATCTATTATTTTTTCTTCAATTAAAAATGATTTTATTTTTATTACATTTCCTCTATTGGTAAACAGTAACAATTCGCTATTTGAATCAGTATTTGTCTTTAACACATCATTATTTTTAGCTTTTGAAAAAGCTCTTAAAGCTCCCTTAGATGTAACTCCAACACTAAACTCTACAAAATTCATAGTATCTGTATATTCTAAACTTACAACTTCATCTTTGCTTGATAAATTAAATAGCTGCTTTCCTAATATATTTCTAGGTAGATTTTCAAGTTTTGGAACTTCCATAGTAAATATCAATCCAAGCTTCGTTCTTACTTTAAAGAAATCTTTTTGTTCTTTTTTAAGCTCAGCCTTTATTACAAATTCTCCATCCCTAAGTTTAGTTGCTTGCAGCTTAGAATAATTTGTAGCAAAATTATCTAAAGAAGTTTCTTTTATACTCCCTCTATTAGTAACTATTGTTATAAATTTATTAGGATCAAGGTTATCTATAGATTCTACATTTATAATATTTTCATCATTAAGTTTTAATGATTTTATTAAATCTTCAATTCTTTCTCCTTTTTCTTTCCACTTTCCTTCCGGAATATTTATACACTTAATTTGATACATATTTCCTTTATCAGTAAATAAGAATAAGTTATCTCTAGTATTAGATTGTATAAGATACTTTAATTCATCGCCTTCTCTATATTCAATTTCTGAAGGATTTGAATTTGAACGTATATAATTTTTATACGGTATTCTTTTAATATACCCATCTTTAGATAAAGTAATCATAACATCTTCAACTACAACTAATTCATTTAGATCAATTTTAGCCTTACTTTCATCTTCAACAATTTCAGTTCTTCTGTCAGTCGAATATTTATCACTTATTTCTTTTAATTCTTTCTTTACAACTTTAAATAATTCTTTATCGCTTGATAATATTTTTCTTAATCTATTTATTGTTTTTTCTAATTCTTTATATTCCTTTTCAAATATAGTAATCTCAAAGCCTGTTAATCTATAAAGCATAAGTTCTAGAATCGCAGTAGCTTGTTCTTCTGTAAAGCCAAACTTATTTATTAAGTTTATCCCTGCATCTTTTTTTGATTTTGATTCTCTTATAGTTTGAATAACTTCATCTAAAATATTTATAGCTTTAATAAATCCTTGTACTATATGGAATCTCTTTTCTGCTACTTCAAGTTCTTTCTTACTTCTTCTAGTTATTATATCTTTTTGATGTTCAACATAATATCTAATTATAGTTTTTAATCCCATAGTTTGAGGTTTTCCATGAGCTAAAGCTACCATATTAAAACTCAAATTACATTGAAGATCTGTTTTCTTATATAAATACTTCAAAACTTTTTCTGCTGCTTGTTCATCTACTGATTTTTTAAATTCTATTACAGCTCTAATACCAGTTCTATCAGATTCATCTCTTATATCAACAATACCTTCTAAAACTTTAGAATGTTTCT
>SVCK01000156.1 GCA_015058375.1 Clostridium sp. | reverse complement strand
CGCCGCCAGCGTTCGTCCTGAGCCAGGATCAAACTCTCAATAAAAAGTTTAATCTAATGCTCTAAAAACTTACTCATAAAAGAATTGCTGGTTTTTAACTTATCTATATATCTGTTCAATTTTCAAAGACCAATTTATTTCATCGCCTCTAAGCGACTCATTTATTGTATCACCTTATTCAACAACTGTCAACAAGTTTTTTTGTTTATCACTTGTTTTTGTTGCCTCGTGACGAAATTTATCTTAACATATAATTAATGTTTATTTATATAATAATTAGTCATTTTTTTAAATTATCTACTTATATCTTTACTTTTTTATCTTTTTCTAATAAATACTTAAATTGATACGCCCGGAGGTGGGTGCACAAATATTTTGTTAAATATTATTTCAGACTCCATATATTGCAAGTAAAATATCTTTTTATAACTTATTTTTTAATACAACCATAAAAGTATAAATATAAAACACCTCTAGAATAGACTTAATTAAAATATCTATTTTAGAGGTGTTTTTATACTAATAATTTATTTCAATATCTCTATTTTCTTAATTTTCTTCATTAGTACTTTCATCTAATGTTTTTATTTCTTCATCTTCATCTATAGAACCAATAATCTTACTTATCGCAACAACAGTTTGTTCTTCACTAGTTCTCATTAATCTTACTCCCATAGCAGCTCTATTAGTAATTGATATATCATTCACATTAATTCTAATAGCTATACCACTACTATTTATTAACATCAATTCATCAGAATCTTTACACATTGTAGCTCCAACTAGTTTACCTGTTTTATCAGAAATTTTATAAGTTATTAATCCTACCCCACCCCTATTTTGAACTTTATATTGGTTTATTGGGGTTCTCTTACCATATCCATTTTCACTTATAACTAATAACTCTTCATCTTCAACTGCAATATCTAAACATACAGCCTTATCATTATCTTTTAATGTTATTGCTTTTACACCTGAAGCACTTCTTCCCATTGGTCTTACATCAGATTCATTAAATTTAACTGCATATCCATTTTCAGTTACCATTATTAAGTTGGCGTCTCCTCTAGTTATTTTTACCTTAAGTAATTCATCGCCTTCTCTTAAAGAAATAGCTATAAGACCACTCTTTCTTAAATTCTTAAAGTCTTCTAATGGTGTTTTCTTAACTATACCATGTTTAGTTCCCATAAATAAGTAACCATCTTTATTATTATCTTTTACTGTAAGAACCGCTTGAATTCTTTCACTAGGTTCTATCGGAATTAAATTAATGATATTAGTACCTTTAGCTGTTCTTCCAGCTTCCGGAATTTCATATGCTCTTAATTTATAGACTCTTCCTCGGTTAGTAAAGAATAGTACATCAGAATGTGTTGAAGTTACAACTACATGTTCTACAAAATCATCTTCTTTTGTAGTCATAGCCTGTATTCCTTTTCCACCTCTTCTTTGAGCAGAATATGTATCTGCTACTATTCTCTTTATATAACCATTGTTAGTTAATGTTATTACAACATCTTCTTCTGATATTAAATCTTCTATATCAATTTCATTAACTACTTTTTCTATAGCTGTTTTTCTTTCATCACTATACTTATTCTTAATTTCAATTAATTCTTGTTTTATTACTTGTAATAACTTTTCTTCACTAGCAAGTATTGATTCTAAATATTCAATTTGTTTTATCAAATCATTATATTCAGCTTCAATCTTATCTCTTTCCAAACCAGTTAATCTTCTTAATCTCATTTCAAGAATAGCTAATGCTTGCTTTTCAGATAAAGAAAATCTGTCTATTAATGTATTCTTAGCTAATTCAGAAGTTGCTGAATGTCTTATTATATTAATAACCTCATCAATATTATCTAATGCAATTTTTAAACCTTCTAATATGTGAGCTCTAGCCTTTGCTTTGTTTAATTCAAAAGTTGTTCTTCTTGTTATTACTTCTTTTTGGAATTCGATATAATGGTTTAATACTTGTTTTAAATTTAATATTTGAGGCGCATTATCTACTAATGCAAGCATTATAACTCCAAAAGTATCTTGCATCTTTGTATGTTTATATAAAAGATTTAATATTACATTAGGATTTGCATCTCTCTTTAACTCAATTACTATTCGCATACCTTCTCTATCTGATTCATCTCTTAAATCTGATATTCCAACAATTCTCTTGTCTTTTACAAGATCAGCTATGCTTTCAATTAACTTAGCTTTATTTACCTGATAAGGTAACTCTGTAACAATTATTCTGTGTCTTGAGTTTTCCTCTTCAATTTCAGCTTTAGCTCTAACTACTATTTTTCCTTTTCCTGTTTCATATGCTGCTCTTATACCAGCTTTCCCCATTATAGTTGCACCAGTTGGAAAATCTGGTCCCTTTATTACAGACATTAATTCTAAAACAGTTGTTTCTGGATTATCTATAAGCATAACAGTTCCATCAATAACCTCTCCTAAATTGTGAGGAGGTATATTAGTTGCCATACCAACAGCTATTCCAGAAGATCCATTAACTAAAAGATTAGGAAATCTTGAAGGTAAAACTGAAGGTTCCTTTTCTTCCCCATCAAAGTTTGGTACAAAATCTACTGTATTTTTATTAATATCTCTCAACATTTCGACTGCTATTTTATTCATTCTAGCTTCTGTATACCTCATAGCTGCCGCACTGTCTCCATCAACTGATCCAAAGTTTCCATGCCCATCAACTAACATATATCTCATAGAAAAATCTTGTGCCAATCTTACTAATGCATCATATACTGATGAATCACCATGTGGATGATATTTACCTAAAACATCCCCAACTATTCTTGCACACTTTCTATATCCTTTATCAGGATACAATCCTAATTCTTGTAAAGAATATAATATTCTTCTATGAACAGGCTTTAATCCATCTCTTACATCTGGTAATGCACGCCCAACAATTACGCTCATCGCATAATCAATATAGCATTTCTTCATTTCCTTATTTATATCTACAGGAATGACTTTTCCCTTATTAAAATTCATGTACTTCACCTCGTATTAGTACTAAATATCTAAATTACTTACTAACTTAGCATTTTTTTGTATAAATTCTCTTCTTGGTTCAACTTTGTCACCCATAAGAATTGTAAAAATTTCATCAGCTTCCATTGCATCTTCAACTGTAGCCTTTAATAAAATTCTCTTTTCAGGATCCATTGTAGTATCCCACAATTGCTCTGCATTCATTTCTCCAAGACCTTTATATCTTTGAATATTTGTAGAGCTATCTTTTCCACCAAACTCTTCAAGAATAGCATCTAATTCTTCATCTGAATAAGCATACGCTTCCTTTTTATTTTTACTAACCTTGTATAATGGTGGTTGTGCAATATATACATGTCCTCCATCAATTAATTCTCTCATGTATCTATAGAAGAATGTTAATAATAAAGTTCTTATATGAGCACCATCAACATCGGCATCGGTCATTATAATAATTCTGTTATATCTAATCTTCTCTATATCAAAATCAGTACCTATTCCCGCACCAAATGCAGTAATCATAGATCTTATTGTATCTGCATTTAATATTCTATCTAATCTTTGCTTTTCAACGTTTAATATTTTACCTCTTAATGGCAAAATAGCTTGGAATTTTCTATTTCTACCTTGCTTAGCAGATCCACCCGCTGAATCCCCTTCGACTATATATATTTCGCATTCACGTGGATCTTTTGATGAACAATCTGCTAATTTCCCAGGTAATGATGAACGTTCTAGCACAGATTTTCTTGTAAGTTCTCTAGCTTTTCTTGCTGCATCTCTTGCTCTTGCTGCCATTAAGGCTTTGTCAATTATAATTTTAGATACTGCTGGATTTTCCTCTAAAAACGTACTTACGCCTTCTCCAACAATAGAATCAACAATTCCTCTAACTTCACTATTTCCTAACTTTGTCTTTGTTTGTCCTTCAAATTGAGGTTCTCCAATTTTTACAGACACTACTGAAGTTAATCCTTCTCTAGTATCATCACCAGAAAGATTTTTATCATTTTCTTTTAGATGACCAAATTTTTTAGCATAATCATTTAGAACTCTTGTAAGTGCAGTTTTAAATCCTACTAAATGAGTTCCTCCTTCTATTGTGTCTATGTTATTAGCAAATGAAAAAATATTTTCATTGTATCCATCATTATATTGAAGTGCTACCTCAACTAAGATTCCATCTTTATTTCCTTCAACATATATTGGCTCTGGATGTAGTACTTCTTTATTTCTATTTAAGTATGAAACAAATGATTTTATTCCACCTTCATAGTGATATACTTCTTTTTTATCATCTCTTCTGTCTACTAATGTAATATTTATTCCCTTATTTAAAAACGCTAATTCTCTTAACCTTTGAGCTAATACATTAAAATCATAAACAACATCATCAAAGATTTCAGCATCTGGTTTAAAATATGTCTTTGTTCCAGTTTCTTCTGAATCACCAATAATTCTTAATTCAGACATAACCTTTCCTCGTTCATATTCTTGTTGCCAAAGATGTCCTTCTCTTTTTACTGTAACTATACATTTTTCTGAAAGTGCATTAACTACAGATGCTCCAACTCCATGTAATCCACCGGATACCTTGTATCCTCCACCTCCAAATTTTCCACCAGCATGTAATATTGTCATTATTACTTCTACTGTAGATTTCTTCATTTTTGGATGTAATCCTACAGGCATACCTCTACCATCATCTTCAACTTCTATTGAATTATCTTCGTTTATATATACAACTATATTTTTACAATATCCAGCCAAAGCTTCATCAATACTATTATCAACAATTTCATAAACCAAGTGATGTAATCCTCTTGAACTAGTACTTCCAATATACATCCCAGGTCTTTTTCTAACCGCTTCTAATCCTTCTAAAACCTGTATCTGACTTTCATCGTAACTTTGTTTATTTTGTTCTAACATAGATTCCTCCTAATAAATTATCTATTAATTAAACGTGAAGGTTTAACATTGGAATTATGGGTTATAGTCCATATATGTTCTCTTACTTAATGTAGTTGAAGATATAGGAGATAAATACACTTTACTCTTCTTATTTACTTCAGCTATTACGTAAGATTTAGGTGTTTCTTCTGTTATTCTTTCTACAAACCCATCTTCTTCTGCCATTCTTAAAAATTGGCTAGTATCAGATCCATACATTGTTGTTTCTAAATCAAAAATTCCTATAATATCACTAATAGGAACTGCAACATTTTCTCCTAAATGTAAAAACATGAATTATTCCTCCTTTATAGAGACCCTACCATTCTTAACTTTAAAAACTTTAGATGTTGAATCTAAATAATTATTTATGTCAGCTATTCCAGTACAAGTTATTATGGTTTGAATATCTTTTATTGTACTTAAAATGTACTTTTTTCTATTAAAATCAAGTTCTGATAAAACATCATCTAATAACAAAACAGGATATTCTCCGTTAATTTCTTTTATTATTCTCAATGATGCAAACTTTATTGTTAATACTGCTGTTCTTTGTTGTCCTTGAGATCCATAACTTTTAGTATCAACATCATTTATCAGAACTGAAAAATCATCTCTGTGAGGTCCAATTGTAGATATCCCTCGTTCAATATCTTTTCGTCTATTTTTTATTAATTGTTTATAGAAATTTTCTTTTATATTTTTTAAATCTTTAATGGATGATTCATAATTAAATTTAATCTTTTCTTTGCCTAAAGTAATTTCTTTATGAATTTCATCGCCATATGTATTTAGAGCTTCAATATAACGCAATCTTGCCTTTATTATATACTCACCAAAAACACTTAATTGATTATCATATATGTCTAAAACTTCTTCACTTAAAGCACGATTCTTTAATACAACATTTCTTTCGCCTAAAACCTTGTTATACTGTACTAAATTGAAATAATATTTTTTGTCTAATTGACATAATTCCATATCTATAAACTTTCGCCTTAATCCAGGTGATTCTTTTATTATTTTCAAATCTTCTGGTGAAAACATTACTACATTAAAGTTTCCAAAAAGTTCTCCTATTTTATTTATTTTAATAGAATTAATAGCTATTGCTTTTTTTCCATCTTTCAATATAGCAATATCTATTTTCTTATCCAATCGTTCTTTACCAACACTTAAACTTATAAATGAACGATTAGAATTCCAATTTATTAATTCTTTATCTTTTGAAGTTCTATGTGATTTTGCAAAAGCTGCGTAATAAATCGCTTCTAAAATGTTAGTTTTTCCTTGAGCGTTATCTCCAATAAATACATTAACATTTTTACAAAAATCAATATCTAAATTTTCGTAATTTCTATAATTCATTAACATCAATTTTTTTATAAACATATTATAACACCTATATAATTATATCATATTAGGTATAAAAACACCCAATCATGTAATCCTAAATAACCTTATACTCTTCTCCATTAAATCCTACTATATCATTAGGTCTGATTTTTTTTCCTCTTTGAGTACAAACTTCACCATTAACAGTTACTAATTCATCTGATATATATAATTTTGCTTCACTTCCTAAAGAAGCAATTCCTGCCCATTTTAAGAATGAATCCAATTTTATAAATTCTGTATTAATTTTTATCTCTATCAATTTTCTTTTGCATAAATATTAATTATTTATGCATTCCTCCTATCTTATTAATCTTACTGGTAAAACTAAATATTTGTAAGAATCTGTATTTTTTGCTTTTATAACACAAGGAGTTACACTAGAAGTCATTTCCAATACAATAACTTCTTCTTCCATACATTTTAAAACGTCAATCAAGTATTTAGAGTTAAATGCAATTTCTATTTCTTCACCTTGCAAATTGATAGCCACTTCTTCTCTAACTTTTCCCAATTGAGAATTAGATGTTATTACTATCATGTCTTCTTTTATAGCTAATTTGATAAGATTACTATTTCCTTCCTTAACCATTAAAGAAGCTCTCTCAATACAATTTTGTAGTTGTTGTCTATTAACTTCGACTAATAACTTATATTCTTGAGGTAATAATGAATTATAATTAACATATTTACCATCTAATAATCTAGATATAACTTTAGTTTCATCTAAATTAAATAAAATATGATTATTTGTAAATGTTATATTTACCATTGAGTCTACATCTTCTAAAATTTTAGCTACTTCATTTAATGTTTTTCCTGGAATAACTATATCTAAATCAAAATCACTTTCTAAGTATTCACTTTTTATTGCTAGTCTATATCCATCAAGTGCAACTAAGTTTAATTTTTTATCTTTAATTTCAAATAAAATTCCTTGTAAAATTGGTCTAGTTTCATCTTGAGCTATAGCAAATGAAGTACTTTTAATCATATTTTTTAATATATTTTGAGGTACTTGAATTTGTTTTGTTTCATCTATTTCAGGTAATTTAGGAAATTCTTCAGCATTCATATATACCACATTAAATACAGACTTTTCACAAGTTATTTGAACTGTATCATTTTCAATTACTTCTATTCTTATATCTGAATTAGGTAATTTTCTAATGATTTCACCAAATATTCTTGAGTCTATAACTATTGATCCTTCTTTTAGTACATCTGCTTCTACTTTAGTTTGAATTGAAACATCCATATCTGAACCAATTAATGTTAGTTGATTATTAGAAGCTTTTATATAAATACCTTCTAATATAGGCATTGTTGATTTGCCGGTAATAGCTTTTTGTGCTATTAAAATTCCTTCTTGAAGTTTTTGTTTTTGACATATAAAAATCATATAAAGACCTCCTAAGTTATTAACATATAAATTTTTATATTACATAGATTAGATAAATAAAATATATAGTAATAGTAGTAGTAGGGACTGTGGATTTGTGGATAAGTACTTCAAACACAGTTATTTCAATAAAATTTCAAAAAAAAATAGTGTGGATAAGTTGGTAAAAAAAAGTATGTCTTATCCACAGTATTAACATAAATACAACTTTTTAATATTTATCCACAGGATATTAAGTAGTTATTATTAACAAGTGTTAATTAATTTTGAGTAAGCTTTTTTGTAATAGTATCGATAGTATGTTGTAGATTCTCATCTGTATTAAGATTATCAGATATCTTTTCATATGCATGAATAACAGTTGTATGGTCACGTCCACCAAATTCTTCTCCTATTTTAGGTAAAGACATATCTGTTAATTTTCGACTTAAATACATTGCAATTTGTCTAGGATAAGCTACATTTCTAGTTCTTCTTTGAGATTTTAAATCTTCGATTCGTAGGTTAAAGTAACTAGAAACTATATCTTGAATTAAATTTATAGTAATGTTTCTTCCTTGCTTTTTAGAAATTATATCTTTTAATGCTTCTGATGCTAAATCAACAGTTATTTCGCGATTAGTCAATGATGAATAAGCAACTATTCTAATAAGAGCTCCTTCAAGTTCTCTTATATTTGACTTAATTTTTGTAGCAATATAAATCATTACTTCATTAGCTACATTTAATTTTTCGACCTCAGCTTTTTTCTTTAAAATAGCCATTCTTGTTTCAAAATCTGGAATTTGAATATCAGCAATTAATCCCCATTCAAATCTAGAACGAAGTCTATCTTCTAATGTAGGAATTTCTTTTGGTGGTCTATCTGATGATAAAATTATTTGCTTATTAGCGTCATGTAAAGCGTTAAATGTATGGAAAAATTCTTCTTGAGTTCTTTCCTTTCCAGCAATAAATTGAACATCATCTATTAATAGGATATCAACATTTCTATACTTATTTCTGAACTCTTCATTTTTGTCATCTTTTATAGAATTGATAAGTTCATTTGTAAATTTTTCAGATGAAACATAAACAACTTTAGCATTTGGGTTGTTTTGTAATATGTAGTGACCAATTGCGTGCATCAAGTGAGTTTTTCCTAATCCAACCCCTCCATAGATAAAAAGTGGATTATATGCTTTTGCTGGAGCTTCAGCAACAGCAAGTGATGCTGCGTGAGCAAATCTATTACTATTTCCTATAACAAAAGAATCAAAAGTGTATTTTGGGTTTAAAGTAGTTGACATTTCATCATTTACAACTATTGCTTTGTTTTTTTGAAGAGTTACTTTTGGTTCTTTTTTTACATCTTCTACATTTAAGTCTGATGAAATTAGAAATTCTATTTTAAATAATTTTGAGCATACAACTTTTATAGAATTAGCAACTAAATCCTTATATCTTTTTTCTAAAATGTCTTGGGTGAAGGAATTAGGAACACTAATCTTTATTGTATCGGAGGAAATTGAAATAGGTTCACAACTTTTTATCCATGTATTAAAACTTACTTCGCTCATTTCTCCTTTTATAATATTTAGTGTTTTTTGCCATAATTCATTTAGATCAGTTTCCATTTATTATCCTCCAAAAAAATTTTTTAATCACATATTAAAAATTATTAACAGAGTTATTAACATAAGTTGTTCAAAAATACATTATGTTAATAATGTTATTAAAAGTTAATAACAGATGTTGATAGAATGGAAATGATTCTAATACAAAGAAGTTATCAACATCTGCTGAAATTATATTATAAACATTACATAAATTATTGTAAAGTCAATAAAAATAGAAGTTATAGCGATATTTGAATTAAATTATACAATATAATTCAACAAGTTATTCACAAAATTGTCCACAGCTGTGGATAACTTGACTAAAAAAAATAGTTATTCACAATCTATTACTATAATATCATATTAGAATAAGAGGTTACAATAAGTTATCCACAAAAAAACATATTATATAAGTTAATTATCAACAGATAACTACTATCTTGACACTTTTAGGTGATATATATATAATTAATTAGTAATAAAAAAAGAAGTATATAGTTTTTTACTATAAAAAAAATTTTAGTCGAAGGGGGTGCATTGATAATGTTCATGACATACCAACCTAAAAAGAGACAAAGAAAAAAAGAACATGGTTTCAGAAAAAGAATGAAAACTAAGTCTGGAAGAAATATTCTTAAAAAGAGAAGACAAAAAGGTAGAAAAAAATTAACAGCATAAGGGCCGCAGATTGTGGCCTTTTTTCTGCAAATGCAGGAAAAAAGGAGTAGAAAATATCTATGATTTATAGATTGAAAAGAAACAATGAATTTAGAATGGTATATAGACATGGAAAATCAATTGCTAATAACATTCTAGTTTTATATGTGTTTAAAAATAGAAATAATAAAGATAAAGATTCAACTTCCTATAATAAGATAGGAATTTCAGTGAGTAAAAAAGTTGGCAATAGTGTTGTTCGTAGCAGATGTAAAAGATTAATTACTGAAAGTTATAGAATAAAAGTCAATGATTTAAAAACAGGATATGATTGTATTTTTGTTGCACGTACTAATATAAAAGGAAAAGATTATAATCAAGTCAATAGAGCTGTAGACAGCTTATTAAAGAAAGCAGGCTTATATAAATTATAATGAAAAAAATATTAATAAAATTAATTAAATTTTATAGAATATATATTTCTCCAATGACACCACCAAGATGTAAATATACACCTACTTGTTCTCAATATGCTATTGAGGCTATTGAAAAGTATGGAGTATTAAAAGGTGGGATTATGTCATTATGGAGAATTTTAAGATGTAATCCTTTTAGTAAGGGTGGATTTGATCCGGTAAAATAGAATAAGTTTTTAGGAGGAATAGAATATATGATGACGTTATTTCAGCCAATAACAAACTTTTTTGTTGTAGTATTTGAATGGTTATATAATTTTGTTGTTGGTTTAGGAGTACCAGCGGATAGTGGATTGGCATACGTATTAGCTATAACAATATTAACTGTTATTATTAGAGGATGCCTATTACCATTTAACATAAAATCTGCAAAGTCAAATAGAGCAATGCAGGAAATTCAACCTGAAGTAAAAAAGCTTCAGCAGAAATATAAAAATGATCCACAGAAAGCTAATGCTGAGATGATGAAGCTTTATAAAGAAAAAAATGTTAGTATGACAGGGGGGTGTTTACCAGCATTATTACCATTACCTATTTTAATGGCTTTATATTATGCATTCTATAATATGAACATATCGGGATCGTTTTTATGGATTAAAGATTTAGGAGCTCCAGATAAAATGTTTATTTTACCTGTTCTAGCAGGGTTATCAACATTTTTACCTTCATATTTAATGACAAAGGCAACTCCTAATAATGGAGAAGGAGCTATGAATATGGCACCAATGAATATTGGTATGTCATTAATGATGGTATTTATGGCAATAAACTTTAAGTCTATATTAGTTATTTATTGGGTATTAGGTGGATTAATCCAACTTGTAACAACATATTTTATTAATTATAGACCAGCAATGGAAAAGAAAAAGGAAATTCTTAAACAACAAGCAGTTAAGGAAGCAGCAAGAGCACCTAAGTTTGTTATGCCTGATTATGATAATGATAAAAAGAAGAAAAATAAGAAGAAAAAATAAAGATTCATATAGCTTAACGCAATTAAAGGTGGGTGATATGGTATGAAATCAGTTGATATGACTGGAAAGAATGTAGATGAAGCTTTGAAAAAAGCTTTAGAAAAGTTAAATCTTACAGAAGATGAAGTTGAGGTTGATATTATTGATGAAGGTTCAAAAGGCTTTCTTAATATTATAGGAAATAAACCTGCAAAGGTTAGAGTAACTGAAAAAGAAGAAGAGTCTATAAAAGAAATTAAAAACTTTATTAATGCAGTTTTGGAAAAGATGAAGATTAAAGCTGATATATTAGTTGAAGAACAGGACAACAATATATATATTAATTTAATCGGAGATAAAATGGGAACTGTTATAGGTTATAGAGGAGAAACTCTTGATGCATTACAGTATTTAGTTTCTTTGATAGTTAATAAAAAGCATAATAAAGAATATAGAAGAGTTATATTAGATACTGAAAACTACAGAGAAAAGAGAGAAGCAACATTAGTAAAAGTAGCTCAAAAAACTGCTAGTAAGGTTATAAAAAATAGAAGAGCTTTTAAGCTTGAACCAATGAACCCATACGAAAGAAGAATCATACATTCAGCACTTCAAGATAGTGAAGATGTTATTACTTATAGTGAAGGCGAAGAGCCATATAGAAGAGTTGTTGTAGATGTTAAGTAAATGAATGAAAAACTGCTATAAAAATAACTTAAATGGTTATTTTTATAGCAGTTTATTTTTTTGACTTATCTATTATTGTTCTGTAAAATGTATAGTAGTTTGAATAGAAGTACAATAATATAATAAAAACTTCTTAGGAGGATGACAAATGAAAGAATTTGATACTATTTGCGGTATATCAACTCCAATGGGGGAGGGTGGTATTTCTATAATAAGAGTATCTGGAGATAAATGTTTAGATGTAATAGATAAAATTTTTAAAGGTATAAATAGCTCAAGTGTTAAGGAAATGAAAACTTACACTATGAAATATGGTCATATATATGATATTGAAAAAAATGAAGTTATAGATGAAGTTATTATTAGTTATATGAAAGGACCAAAAAGTTTTACTGCTGAAGATGTAGTAGAAGTTAATTGCCATGGTGGAGTTATATCAACTAATAGAGTATTACAAGAAATTATTAAGGCTGGAGCAAGAATTGCAGAACCTGGAGAATTTACAAAGAGAGCATTCTTGAATGGGAGAATTGACTTAAGTCAAGCAGAAGCTGTTATGGATATAATAAGATCCAAAACAGATTTGGCTATGAAATCAGCGATTATGCAAAGTTCTGGATACCTTTCAAAAGAGATAAATAAATTAAGAGAATATATGTTAAATACTCTTGCTTTAATTGAATATTCAGTAGATTTTACAGAAGATGATGAAGATGTAGATGAAAGTATTCCTATAAGAATAATTGAGCAATTATCAAAAGCAAAAAATCAAATGAATATGTTACTAAAAAATGCGGATGAAGGACGAATTATTAGAGAAGGTTTAAAACTTGCAATAGTAGGTAAGCCTAATGTTGGTAAATCGTCTTTATTAAATGCTTTGTTAAAGGAAAAAAGAGCAATTGTTACGGATATTCCAGGTACAACTAGAGATGTTATAGAAGAATTTATAAATTTAGATGGAATTCCAGTTAAGGTTATAGATACAGCAGGAATTAGAGAAACTGATGATTTAGTAGAACAAATTGGAGTTGAAAAATCTAGAGAAAAGATGAATGAAGCAGATTTAGTTATATTAGTTTTAGACTCATCAAGGGCGTTAGATGATGAAGATAGAGAAATTATACAAGTATTAAATAATAAAAGGTACATAGTTTTATTAAATAAGGTAGATTTAGAAAATAAAATTAATGCTGAAGAACTAAAGGAACTAGAAAATGTTATAAAAATATCAGCTAAGTCAGGATTTGGATTGGAAGATTTAAAAGTAAGAATAAAAGATATGTTTTTTGAGGGTGAAGTTAATACTGAAAGTTTGATAATTTCAAATAGTAGACATAAGCAAGCACTTTATAGAGCTTTAGAAAATTGCAAATTAGCTGAAGATAAAGTAAAGGCAAATGAATTTTTAGATTTAATTTCTATATATGTAACCGCAGCATTAAAAGCATTAGGAGAAATTACTGGTTCAGAATTAGAAGAGGATTTAGTAAATAAAATATTTAGTGAATTCTGTGTAGGAAAGTAGGGTTAGAATATGGAATATAGTGCAGGAGAATTTGATATAGTTGTTGTTGGTGCAGGACATGCAGGTTGTGAAGCTTCATTAGCTTGTGCAAGAATGGGATTAAATACATTAGTATGTACAATAAGTTTAGATGCAATAGGAATGATGCCATGTAATCCAAACATTGGAGGAACAGCTAAAGGACATATAGTTAGAGAGATTGATGCATTAGGTGGAGAAATGGGAGTTAATATAGACCATACATTTATTCAATCAAGAATGTTAAATACATCAAAAGGTCCAGCTGTACATTCGTTAAGAGCACAAGCAGATAAGAAAAAGTATCAACATCGTATGAAAACAGTATTAGAAAAACAAGAAAATCTTCAAGTTAAACAAATAGAAGTAACTAAGTTGTTAGTAGAAGATAATAAAATTTGTGGTGTAGTAACTAGAAATGGAGCTGTATATAAATGTAAAGCTGTCATATTAGCTACAGGTACATATTTAAGAGGAAAAATCATAATTGGTGATGTTTCTTATAGTGGTGGACCAAATGGATTATTTCCGGCAAATGATTTATCACAATCATTATTAGATTTAAATATCAGTTTGAGAAGATTTAAAACTGGTACACCAGCTAGAGTAAATAAAAGAAGTATTGATTTTTCAAAGATGAGTGAACAAACAGGTGATGATAAAATTATACCTTTTTCATTTATGAGTAATAATATAGATAGAGATCAGGTTTCATGTTATTTAACTTATACAAATGAAAATACTAGAAAAATTATAGAAGATAATATTCATAGATCACCTATATACAATGGTTCTATAAAGGGAATAGGACCAAGATATTGTCCATCTATAGAAGATAAAATAATGAGATTTCCGGATAGAAGTCAACATCAAATTTTTATTGAACCAGAAGGTGAAGATACATTAGAAATGTATGTTGGTGGGATGAGTTCATCACTACCAGAAGATGTTCAAATTAAAATGTTAAGAACTTTACCAGGTCTTGAAAATGTTGAGATGATGAGAACAGCATATGCTATTGAATATGATTCAATAGATCCAACTCAATTAAAACCAACATTAGAATTTAAAAATATATCTGGTTTATATGGTGCTGGTCAATTAAATGGAAGTTCAGGATATGAAGAAGCGGGTGGACAAGGAATAGTTGCTGGAATAAATGCAGCATTAAAAGTTAAGGGTGAAGAGCCGTTAATATTAACTCGTTC
The DNA here is from genome assembly GCA_015058375.1 of Clostridium sp. Taxonomy (GTDB): domain Bacteria; phylum Bacillota; class Clostridia; order Clostridiales; family Clostridiaceae; genus Clostridium. The sequence continues at coordinate 38,994 of SVCK01000156.1, read as the reverse complement.
AGATGCTTATATAGGAGTGTTAATTGATGATTTAGTTACAAAAGGAACTAATGAACCGTATAGAATGATGACATCTAGAGCAGAATATAGATTGCTATTAAGACAAGATAATGCAGATTTTAGATTAACTGAAATAGGGCATAAAGTAGGTTTGGTTAGCGAGGAAAGATATTCAAGATTTTTAGCTAGAAAAGAAAGTATAGAAAATGAAATAGATAGACTAAAAAATCTTCAAATTACTAATAAAAAGGAAGTTAATGAATTTTTACTTACATTAAATTCTGCTGAATTGAAGAAACCAACAAGTTTCTATGAATTAATAAAGAGAACTGAATTAGATTACTTTTTATTAAAACCTTTGGATCCTGAAAGAGGAGATTTAACAGATGATATTGGTGAAGAAGTAAATATAATTGCAAAATATGAAGGATATATAAACGCACAATTAGAACAAGTAGGACAATTTACAAAGTTTGAAAAGAAAATTATTCCTGAAAATATTGATTATTCAGAAGTTAAGGGATTAAGAACTGAAGCTATTCAAAAGCTTTCAAAAATAAGACCAGTTAGTATAGGGCAAGCATCAAGAATTTCAGGGGTTTCACCAGCAGATATATCAGTTTTATTAATTTATTTAGAGCATCAATATGCAAAAAGAGATAAATAAAACTCAGGAGGTTTAATATGAGTTTTTACGATATAATGAAAAAAGCTTCAGATGATGTTAATATGGAGTTTAATGAAGAAAAGTATGATAAGTTTATAAAATATATGAGATTGGTTCAGGAATGGAATGAAAAAATCAATCTTACAGCAATAACAGAAGATGAAGAATTTGTTAAAAAGCATTTTATAGATTGTATAAAAGCGTTTAAAAGTAAGGAAATCAGAGAAGCAAAAACTTTAATAGATGTAGGAACTGGTGCAGGTTTTCCAGGCATTCCGATAGCTATAATGAGAGATGATTTACAGGTAACATTATTAGATTCTTTAAATAAGAGGATAAATTTTTTGAATTTAGTTGTAAAAGAATTAGATTTAAAAAATGTTAAGACAATACATTCTAGAGCAGAAGATGGTGCTAGAAAAGCTGATTTAAGAGAAAACTTTGATGTTGCAACATCAAGAGCTGTTGCAAATATGACTGTATTATCTGAGTTCTGTCTTCCTTATGTTAAGGTTGGAGGCAATTTTGTAGCTCTTAAAGGACCTGCAATTGAAGCCGAATTAAAAGATTCTACAAATGCACTAGGTGTTTTAGGCGGGAAATTGAAAGAAGTAATTGAAGTTACAATAGAAGATACTGATTTAAAGCATAATATTGTAGTTGTTATTAAAAATAAAGAATGTCCTAAATGTTATCCTAGAAAAGCAGGAACAGTAACTAAAAAACCAATTAAATAAATTTTATTATTTAAGTTAAAGGAATAGGATGGGTATAATATGAGTAATGAAATAATAAATATAAAAACTAAAGATATAATCCCCAACATGTATCAACCGCGTAAATATTTTGATGATGGGGCTTTAAAAGAATTGGCACAGTCTATTAAAGAATATGGTATAATACAGCCTTTAACAGTAAGGAAACGTGGTGAAATTTTTGAACTAGTAGCAGGAGAAAGAAGATTAAGAGCTGCTAAATTAGCAGAATTAGTAGAAGTACCTTGCTCAGTAGTTGAAATTTCTGATATTGAATCAGCGGAAATTGCATTATTAGAAAATTTACAAAGAGAAGATTTAAATTTTATTGAAGAGGCAGAAGCGTATTATAATTTAATTAATGATTATCATTTTACTCAAGATGAAATTGCAAAGAAAATGGGAAAGAAACAATCAACGATTGCTAATAAACTTAGGCTTTTAAAGTTATCAGAAAAAGTTAGAGAACTTTGTTTAATCAATAATTTAACAGAAAGACATGCAAGAGCTTTATTAACTCTTCCAAATGAAAAACTTCAAATAAAAGTAGTTAAAAAAGTTATAAAGCAAGGATTGAATGTAAAGAAGACAGAAGAACTTATAAATAAAGAATTATTAAAATTAGCAGGGGAAGAAATTAATAATAAGGATAAAAAGAGAATAAAATCAGTATTTCCTGCCAAGTTATATGTTAATACAATAAAACAGGTATTTGATAAGTTTAATATTCCTGCTGCATATAAGTTTAAAGAACAAGAAGATTGCATACAAATAACTGTAAATATTCCGAAGAACAATAAGAAATAAAAAATATGTTATAGTGATATAAAATTTTAAAGGGGCCTAAAAAAGGCCTCTTTTTTACAAAATTTCTTTAAATATTAATAGTTTATATATATAATTAATATATGAAGGGGGGTGTTAGCTCTATAGTTTAGAGCTTTATATATGAAGGTAATCTGTATATTTAACCAAAAAGGTGGAGTTGGAAAAACAACAACTAATATCAATTTATGTTCTTATTTAGCGATGGAAGGGTATAAAGTTTTGACTTTAGATATAGATCCCCAAGGGAATACTACTAGTGGATTAGGAATTGATAAAAGAAATTTAGAATTATCAATGTATGATGTATTAACCACTGATGTATCTTTGGAAGATGTAGTGATAAAGAGTGATTTAATTCAAAATTTATCGATAGCACCATCAACTATGGAACTTGCAGGAGCAGAGGTTGAGATGATTGCTAAAAAAGATAGAGAACAGGTATTATTAGAAAAGATAAAGAAGCTAGAATCAAAATATGATTATGTATTTATAGATTGTCCACCATCTTTAGGAATGATAACAATTAATGCATTAACATGTAGCGATTCTGTCTTAATTCCTATACAATGTGAATTTTATGCATTGGAAGGAGTCGGACAATTAATGAATACAATTCAACTTGTTAAGAAGTCATTAAATAAAAATTTAGAAGTAGAAGGCGTTTTAATGACAATGTATGATTATCGTACAAATCTTAGCAACGAAGTTTATAAAGAAGTTCAAAAATATTTTAAAGAATTAATGTTTAAAAGCACAATTCCTAGAAATATTAGATTAGCAGAATCTCCAAGTTTTGGACTTCCAATAATGTTATATGATGAAAAATGTAAAGGTGCAGAATCTTATTTAAATTTCACAAAAGAGTTTTTAGAAAGGCAACATAAAAAGTAGGTGATTTTTATGAGTAAAAAGTTTGCATTAGGAAAAGGATTAGGTGCTCTTATTCCAGAGGAATCTATAAATGAAGAAAAAGAGAGTAAATTATTAGTTCCTTTAAATAAAATAAAAAGTAATAGCAATCAACCAAGAAAGAAATTTGATAATGATAAAATTGTAGAATTAGCAGAATCAATAAAGCATCATGGAATTATTCAGCCTTTGATATTAAAAAAGATTGAAGATGAATATATTATTGTAGCTGGAGAAAGAAGATGGAGAGCAGCTAAAAGTTTAGGACTTGAAGAAGTACCAGCTATAATAATGGATTTATCGGATAAGCAAGTACTTGAAATTTCATTAATAGAAAATATTCAACGTCAAGATTTAAATCCAATTGAAGAAGCTATGGCATATAAGAAGTTATTATCTGATTTTGAATTAACTCAAGAAGAACTTAGCAAAAAGATAGGTAAATCTAGAACTGCAATAACAAATAGCATTAGATTAACTAACTTAGATGAAAGAGTTCAGACTTATTTAATAGAAGGGGTAATATCAGAAGGCCATGGTAGAGCATTATTAGCTATATCAGATGGAGATATACAATATGAATTATCACAAAGAATTATTGATGAAAAGTTATCTGTTAGAGAAATAGAAAGAATAGTTAAAAATATACTTAGTGATAAAGATAAATCAAAAGATAGAAGTGAAACAGAGAAGGAATTAAATTCATATTATAGAGATATTAAAGATAGATTACAAGATTTCTTTGGTACAAAGGTTAATTTGAGTAATAAGAAGAATAAAGGAAAAATAGAGATAGAATATTATTCAGAAGAAGATTTGCAAAGAATCTTAGATATTATTAATTTGTAATGTTTCACGTGAAACAATGAAAGGATGAATTAAGTTTTGGAAAGTATAATCAATAGTCTAAATCAATATACTCCTTATATTTTGGGAGTAATGTCAATAATATTATTGTTGCTATTTATATTAGTAATAATATTATGTAAATCTGTTAGTAAATTAGAAAATAGATATAGAAAGTTGATGAGAGGTACATCTGGTAAAAATTTAGAAGAATTAATTATAAGTCATCTAGATGAAATACAAAAATCAAATGAAAAGTCAGATGAAGCATTAGAACGTTGTAAAGAAATTAGAAACAACATGAAAGAATGTGTTCAAAAAGTAGCTATAATGAGATATAAAGCATTTGAAGATGTAGGAAGTGATTTGAGCTTTTCAATTGCTATATTAGATGAAAATAATAATGGTATATTATTAACTGGAATTTATGGAAGACAGGAAAGTACAACTTATGCTAAACCTATAGATAATGGAATATCTAGATATGATCTTTCAGAAGAAGAAATATGCGTTTTAAACGAAGCAATAAATAAAACTTCATTTAATTAGAATATAAGAGTTTGAAAAGCACCTATAAACATGACTTTAGAAAAAGTTCCTAGTTTATAGGTGCTTTTTTAACTGTGACTTTCTTTTGGTGCTAAGTCACAAGAATTATTACATTTTAAAATAAATTTATATATACCTGATGAAATTGTATCGGCTAAATTCATTACAGTATATAGACGAGTGTTTTGCAAGATAATAAAATCAAAGTTTCCTGAAATATTAACATTCCCAGTGATGCTCATATCACCAACTTCAGGTAAATTCTTTTTTAATGCAAGTCCTGGTCTTAAGGGTGAATTGTTTATAAATACTTTACCAACATTTTTTAAAGAACCTAAACAAGCGTCTATAGCAACTATATAAGGATTTTTATAGGTTGAGTTGATTTTTTGTAAATTATCTGTAAGATTTTTAGAATGAACAGGATTTACTAATGAACCATAAATAGAAATATTGTCATGCTGTATATTACGAAGCTTATAGCCTATTAAAGGTCCTAAGGAATCACCTGTAGATCTATCAGTACCAATGCATAGAAACACTATTGGACGATTAGATAAATATATATATTTTAAATGCGAATATAGGTATTCAGCAATTTTATCTGCGGCATGTAAGAGTGTTGAGTCAACATAGAAATTATTCATAAAAAACCTCCTTTGTTGAAATTATTTCCAACAAAGGAGGTATATATACTATATATTTTTAGATATTTCATTAAGAATTTTCAAAGTGTAGTCAATATCTTCAATAGAATTAAAATAACTTAAACTTAGTCGTACGGTTCCATTAGGATAAGTCCCAATTGTTTTATGAGCAAGAGGAGCACAATGTAAGCCAGCTCTGTTACTAATGTCTTTGCTATTTAATGTATAAGATAATTCAGAGGGATCTAAAAGTCTGTGATTTATAGAAAGACATGAAGTAGATTTAGTGCTATCGGTAGAACCATATACTTTAAAATTATTCATATTTAAAATTCCATTCAATAATTTAGTTCTAAGAAATGAAATTTTTTCTTTTATTTCATCAACTCCAATATTTTCTATAAATTCTATTCCTTTAGTTAAACCAACGATACCAGGCATATTCATTGTTCCACATTCAAATTTGTCTGGTAAAAAATCGGGCTGCTTTAGGGAGTGTGATAAACTTCCAGAACCACCACTAAATAGAGGATTACATAATTTGTTTAAATCATCATTAATTATAAATCCACCTATACCTTGAGGGCCTAATAAGCTTTTATGACCAGTAAATGCAATAGCATCTGCTTGAAGTTTAGTCATATTTATATTAATTACTCCAGCAGATTGAGCAGTATCTATAACAAAAAACATTTTATGCTTCTTTGCTATTTTAGAGATAGCGTCAATGTTTTGAATAGATCCAGTTACATTAGAAGCATGAGATATTACAATTAATTTAGAATTAGGTTTAATACTATTTTCTATATCTAAAGGATCAATAAATCCTAATTTATCAGCTTTAACTAGTGTAGTTTCAACTTTCATATCAGAACAATCAGTTAATGGACGTAATACTGAATTATGTTCCATGGTTGATGAAATTACGTGATCACCTGGTTTAAGAGTACCTTTTATTAAAGTGTTTAAAGAAGAAGTCACATTGTTAGCAAAGATAACATTACTTGATTTTGGATAATTAAAAAATGATGCTATTTTTTCACGGGCTTCTAATAGATATCTATTACTATCTAATGAATTTGAAGAACTTGATCTATTAGCATTACCACCTATATTAGTAATGTAGTCATATATTGAATCAGCAACTATTTTTGGCTTTGGAAAAGTAGTGCTTGCATTATCTAGATAAATATTCATAAATACACCTTCTAAAAATAAAATTTAATGTCAAAAATAATATAATATATATTTGGTAATTAGTAAAAGCATTTTTATATAAATAGTAGGTTATTTGTTTTATTAAATAAAGAAATTATATATAATAGAAAATATAATGAAAGCTGAAAGCGTAGTTAGGAGAATATTATGGAATACTATATATTTGTTTATAAAAATACTTTTGATGCAATGAATGCAGAAAAAAAATTAAATGAAAAAAATTTTGATTTTAAAATAATGCCAACACCTACATCTATGACTCAAAGTTGTGGTATTTGTACAAGATTTGAATCATTAGAAGAGGTTAATGAAATAATAGAAAATTCAATAGTAGAATATAAACATGTTTATCATAGAAATAGAGATGGATTTGAAATGATAAAATAATTTTTTATATAAAGTAAAGTAGCTGGAGGGAAAATAATGATAGATAAGTTTGACTTGGGTGACATAGTAGAAATGAAAAAGCAGCATCCATGTGGAAGTAGTGAATTTGAAGTGATTAGATTAGGTGCAGATATAAAAATAAAATGTACTGGATGTGGGAGAATTGTCATGATTCCAAGAAGTAAATTTGTAAAAGGTGCAAAAAAAATTGTGAAACATCAAGAAATTTAAAAAAAGCTTGAAAAAAATATATGTAGATGTTAAAATATTAAAATGTAATCCCTGCTGTGCAAAGCACAGCCGTTAGTCCGAGGGGAGGAGGTGAAATAGATGAGAAAGTACGAAACTATATTCATACTAAACCCATCTTTTGATGAAGAAACTGTAAAAGCTAACATCGAAAAGTTTAAGGGTGTAATTGAAAATGGTGGTGGAACTGTTGAAAATGTAGATTTCTGGGGTAAGAGAAAGCTTGCTTATGAAATCGCAAAAGTAAACGAAGGTTACTATACATTAGTTAACTTTACTGCTGGTTCAGAATTACCAAAGGAATTAGATAGAGTTTTCAGAATTACTGATGGAGTTATCAGACACATAATCGTTAAAGAAGAAGCTTAATTGGAGGCATTGTGATGAATAAAGTTGTTCTTATAGGAAGACTTACAAAAGATCCTGAATTGAGATTCGCTGCTGGAAGTGGAACTGCAGTAAGTAGATTCACTGTAGCAGTAAATAGACAATTTAAGAGGGACGAGACAGATTTTATTAATTGCGTAGCATTTGGTAAAACAGCTGAAACAATATCTCAGTATTTAACAAAAGGTAGACAGATAGCTGTCACTGGAAGTATTAGAACAGGTAGCTATGATGCTCAAGATGGAACAAGAAGGTATACGACAGATGTTGCTGTAGACAGTTTTGAATTCATTGGTTCTAATAATAGAGACAATGCAGATTCATTTAATGGTGGATATGATAACGTTGATTATTCGGCTCAACCAAAGAACGATGCGTTTGGCGGTGGAAGCTTCAATGACGACATAACTCCGGTAGATGATGGAGATATGCCATTCTAAATTTCGAGGTAAGGAGGTAAGTATCGTGAGAGATAACAGAAGACCAGGTGGTAAGATGAGAAGATCTAAAAGAAAAGTATGTGCTTTTTGTGTAGATAAAGCTGAAAATATAGATTACAAAGATGTTGCTAAGTTAAGAAAGTATGTAACTGAAAGAGGTAAGATATTACCAAGAAGAATTTCAGGAACATGTGCTAAGCATCAAAGACAATTAACAGTAGCAATTAAGAGATCAAGAAATATAGCATTATTACCATTCACAACTGAATAGTAGTAAATAAGAAAGCATTGTCTAAGTGATTTAAAATCAATTGGCAATGCTTTTTTTTAATATATTCAATAAAAATATTACAAAAAATGTAATTTTTTTATTAGGCATTGTTGCATTAAAAAAAAAAAAAAACTACAATATATATACAAAATAAAATCGGGGTGAAAATAATGAAGCGTAGAGAACTTAACATTATGTCAAATGTTAAAATAATTGAAAGCTTAAAAGCTGAATTAGTTTGTATTATTGGAGAACTTTTTAAGCTATTAACTAAAGGAAATAATGTTGCTCAAGAAGCGATTCTAGAATGCATTTCAGGTGGAATTATGATTTTTTATATATTGGGAAGAAAGTTAGGATATTCACTGCCTGAAATAGATCATGTAATGAAAAAGAAATTAGAATTGGGAATAAAAGCTGAAGATGATATAGAAAAAGAAAGTAAAAGTCTTAGCGAATTAAGAAATTATATTTCAAATAGAAAAGAGTGAAGTTATTAGGAGGCTAATTTATGAAACAGCTCAAAAATATTTTGCTTTATGTAATAAGTATAATTTTCTTTATAAGCGTAATCGTATGTTTAAATTACAAGGTAAATATATATTTAATGATACTTCTAATGCTATTATTTGTTGAAAATATATTTATAATAGTTCACCTAAGAAAAAGAGAAAAGGATATTAAAAATTTTACAGGCATTATAAATAGTGCTATGGAAGAAAACTTAAGTAACTTATTAGTACCTATTATAATAGTTAATGAAAAAGGAAATTTAATATGGTACAATAATTTATTTGAAAAAAATATAAAGAGTGATGCTAGGATAAATCAGAATATTGTTGATGTAATAAGAGAAATAAATATTGAAAAATTGTTGAAAAGTAAAAAATCTTATAAACAAAGATTAAGAATTAATAATAGATTATATGATATAAAAAGTAATAATGTTATAGAGAATAATTCTAAGTTTGTAATAGTTTATTTTAATGATATAACTGATTTTACAGCAGTGGTTAATACTAAGGATAACATTAAAGAAAGTATATTTTTAATAGAAGTAGATAATTTAAACGAAGCGTTGGATATGACTAATGAAAACGATAAGCCATTAGTAGTAGCAGAGATAGAGAGAAAAATTAATTCTTATGCTACTAGACTTAATGCTATGATAAAGAAATACGATAATAATAAATATGTTTTGTCTGTACAAGATAGATATTTACAAGAAGAAATTGAAAGTAAATTTCCTATTTTAGAGGAGATATCAAAAATAAATAAAGGGAATAAATTAGAATTAACTTTAAGTATCGGAATAGGTAGAGGTGGAATTTCACCATATGAAAATAATGCTTTTGCAACAACAGCAAAAGAACTTGCATTAGGAAGAGGCGGAGATCAAGTAGTTATAAAAAGTAATGAAGATTTGAAATTTTTTGGAGGAAATGCAAAGGAAATTGAAAAAAGAACTAGAGTAAGAGCTAGAGTTGTTTCTCATGCTTTAAAAGAATTGATATATGACAGTAGTAAAGTACTTATTATTGGGCATAAGAATCCTGATATGGATTGTTTCGGATCTTCAGTTGCGTTATCATCAATAATTAGACAATTAGGTAAGGATTGTAGTATTATACTGAATAATGATACTAATGCAATAGAGTATTTTTTGAAAAAATTACAGAAGCAAGATAAGTATGATGGTAGATTTATTTCATCACAAGAAGCAAATGCTTACTTAGATGATGAAACGTTGATAATCGTAGTAGATGTACATAATAAGAGTTATGTTAGCAATATAAATATAGTAGAGAAGGCAAAAAGAAGGGTTATAATAGACCACCATAGAAGAAGTGCGGATATTATTCAAGGTACAATGTTAAACTATATTGAAGTTTATGCATCATCCACAGCTGAAATGATAACAGAAATTATACAATATATAATGGATAAACCTAAAATATCAAAAGATGAAGCTGAGGGACTTTTAGCTGGAATTTTTATGGATACTAAAGGCTTTTCTTTAAAGACTGGAGTCAGAACATTTGACGCTGCTTCATTTTTAAAGAAAAAAGGGGCAGATACCATTGAAGTAAAAAATATGTTTACTGATAATTTAGAAGACTATTTGACTATAGCAGAAACAATAAAATCAGCAGATGTTAATTATGAAAATAAGACTGCTATCGCAATATGTCCTAGTAATGTTGATTCTGTAATAGTTGCAAAATCAGCTGATGAGTTGTTAAATATATCAGGCATAAAAGTGAGCTTTGTTTTAGCTAATATAAATAATGATATATATATTAGTGGAAGATCGGTAGGAGATATAAATGTTCAAGTTGTATTAGAAGCTTTAGGTGGTGGCGGACACATGAATATAGCTGCAACTAATCTACATGATATAAGCATTCAAGAAGCTAAACATATGTTAGAAGATGCAATAAAAAAATATTTAAAGATAGGAGAATAATTATGAAGGTAATTTTATTACAAGATGTAAAGAAGATAGGAAAAAAGGGGGATGTTATAAATACATCAGATGGATATGCTAGAAATTATTTATTTCCAAGAAAGTTAGCAGAGGAAGCAACAGACGCTAATTTACATATTCTTAATAATAAAAAAGAAAATGAAAGAAAGCAAAAGTTAGCTGAAATTGAAGCAGCTCAAAAAGTAGCAAATGAATTAAAAGGTAAAGAAATAAAAATAACTACTAAGCTAGGTGAAAATGGTAAGTTATTTGGTGCAATTACAAGCAAAGATATAGCATTAGAAATAAAGAAACAGTTTAACAAAGAAGTGGATAAGAAAAAGATTGTTATGGATACAATAAAAGTGTCTGGTACTTATGAAATTGAGGTGAAATTGTATCCTGAAGTATCAACTAAGATGAAGGTAGTTATTATCCCACAATAAATAAGGAGTAATAATAATGAATAATTTGGATGGAATGAATTTTTTAAATGATATTTTGAATCAAGATTTATCAATAGATTCACAAGTTAGTGCTTTATTTGATATATTGGACAATGTTTTAGATAGAGGTGCTGTTAGAGCAAGAACAATAAAATATAAACTTCAGAAATATGTTTCATCTACAAATATATGTGAAAGAGTATATGCTTTAAATATGATAGCATCAGATGGAAAAGGCATTAAAAGTGTTCCATCAGTAGAGGAATTAAATTCGGTATTAGAGAGTACTATTAGCTATATTGTAGATTGTATAGCTAAAAGATATGTTCAAGGTCAGATAGAGTCTAAAGTTGAAAAGGCGATAATCGAAAAGCAAGATAAGTATGTTGATGAAGTACGATTATCAATAATAAAAAAGCAAAAAGGATCAGAAAATACAAAAACTATAAAGAAGTATGATAATTTAGTAAAATTAGATAGTAAAATTACAAGTAAAAATATTATGAGTCTTTTAAGACCAGAGAGTTTAGACGAAGTAATAGGACAGGAAAGAGCTATTAAGTCTCTTTTATCAAAATTATCTTCACCATATCCTCAACACATTATTTTATATGGACCACCAGGTGTTGGAAAGACTACAGTAGCAAGATTGGCTTTACAAGAAGCTAAAAAAATGTCTTATACTCCTTTTGATGAAGATTCTAAGTTTGTAGAAGTTGATGGTACAACTTTGAGATGGGATCCAAGAGAAATAACAAACCCTTTATTAGGTTCGGTTCATGATCCTATTTATCAAGGTAGTAAGAGAGATTTAGCTGAGATAGGAGTTCCAGAACCAAAGCCAGGATTAGTTACTGATGCTCATGGAGGAATATTATTTATCGATGAGATTGGTGAATTAGATAATATATTGCAAAATAAATTATTAAAGGTTTTAGAAGACAAGAGAGTAGAGTTTTCATCATCATATTATGATCCGGATGATGAATCAATTCCTAAGTATATAAAATACTTATTTGATAACGGTGCACCAGCAGATTTTGTATTGATTGGAGCTACAACAAAAGAACCTGGAGAATTGAATTCTGCACTAAGATCAAGATGTACTGAGGTCTATTTTGAACCATTATCAGCTAAGGATATAGAAGTTATTGTGGCTAATGCAGCTAAAAAATTAGGAGTATCATTAGAAGATGGAGTTACTGAGCTTATAAGCAGATATACTATAGAAGGTAGAAAAGCTGTAAATATATTAACAGATGCTTATGGTTTAGCTTTGTATAAGATGAATGGTTCAGAAAATATAGACATAACTTTAAAGAATGTAGAAGAAATAATTTCTATAGGAAGATATATACCTTTTGAAAGAAATGATAATAAAGATAAGCTTGAGGTTGGACATATTTACGGATTAGGAGTAAGTGGATTTTTAGGTTCAACTATAGAAATAGAAGCAACTGTATTTCCAGCAAGAAAGAAGGGTACAGGAACTGTTAGATTTAATGAAACTGCAGGAAGTATGGCAAAAGATTCGGTATTTAATGCAGCTTCAGTAATAAGAAAGATAACAGATAAAGACATTAAGGATTACGATATACATGTAAATGTCGTAGGTGGAGGTAAAATAGATGGACCTTCAGCTGGAGCAGCTATAACTTTATGTATTATGAGTTCTTTATTAGATAAACCTATAAGACAGGATATTGCAGTAACAGGAGAAATTTCTTTAAGAGGTAATGTGAAACCTGTTGGTGGGATTTTTGAAAAAATATATGGTGCTAGACGAAAGGGAATAAAATTAGTTTTAGTACCTAAGGATAATGAAAAAGAAATTCCAACAGGTCTAAGTGATATAGAAGTAAAAGCAGTAAGTAGTATAGAAGAATTAGTAGATATAGTATTTGAAGATTAGAACGGAGGAGTTTTTTTGGAAAATTCGGTTATGAGAAGTTTGCCACAGAGCATTGAGGCAGAGCAGTCTGTAATTGGTTCTATGATTATTGATAAAAGTGCAATAGTTCAAGTAGCTGAAAAATTAGAAGAAAATGATTTTTATAGAGATGGACATAAGATTATATTTAAAGCTATATTTGAAATGTTTAAAAATGACATAGCTGTAGATTTAATAACATTACTTGAATATTTAAAATCAAATGATTTATTGGAGAAGGCTGGAGGCGTTACATATATTACAGAAGTAAGTTCATCAGTACTAACTATAGCGAACTTATCATCTTACATAAAAATAGTAGAAGAAAAGTCAACATTAAGAAAATTAATAAAAGCATCTACTTCTATAATTGAGGATAGCTATAATAAGCAAGGTGAAGTAGAAAATGTTCTAGATAAGGCAGAAAAGAAAATTTTTGATATAGCTGAAAAAAGAACTAGTAGCGATTTTGAACCTTTAAATGTTGTATTAGAAAGAGGATTTCTTGAAATTGAAAGGCTATTTAATAATAGAGGAGAAATTACAGGTGTTGGTTCGGGAATAAAAGACTTAGATGCTAAAACTTCAGGATTTCAAAAGGGCGATATGGTTTTAATTGCAGCTAGACCTTCTATGGGAAAAACAACTTTTGCACTAAATATTGCAGAAAATGCTGCGTTAAGGGAAGGAAAAAGTGTAGTTATATTTTCTTTGGAAATGTCAAAGGAGCAATTAGCATATAAGTTATTGTGCTCTGAGGCTAATGTAGATATGCTTAAGCTTAGAACAGGGACATTAGAAGATCAAGATTGGGAAAATATTGCTAGAGCTACAGGACCATTATCAAAAGCTAAAATATATATAGATGATACTGCTGGAGTATCTGTTATGGAAATGAGATCTAAGTGTAGAAAGTTGAAGATGGAATATGGTATAGATTTGATTTTAATAGATTATCTTCAGTTAATGTCTGGTTCATCGTCTGAAAATAGACAACAAGAAGTATCTGAAATTTCAAGATCTATAAAGGCTTTAGCTAAAGAAATGCAGTGCCCAGTTATTGCTTTGTCGCAATTATCACGTGCACCAGAGCAAAGAGCAGATCATAGACCTATGCTTTCTGATTTGAGAGAATCAGGTTCAATAGAGCAGGATGCTGACGTTGTAATGTTTTTATATAGAGATGAATATTATAATAAAGAATCAGAAGACAGAGGGATTGCTGAATGTATAATTGCAAAGCAAAGAAATGGTCCGGTTGGAACTGTTAAGATGGCGTGGTTAGGACAATTCAGTAAATTTGGTGATTTAGAAGTTGTTCATACTGATTAATAAATGAATTTATCAAATAAAGACAGTAGGAAGATTTGTGTAAAATCAATTCTATGTACTGTCTTTTTTTATATGATAAGCAGGTATAAATAAAAAACTCAGAGCTTATTTTTTAATAAGTCCTGAGTTTTTTTGATATGTTAAAATTAATATTTTGTAACGTTGCTTTCAATAGCAGCCTTTTTTACAGCTTCAGCAACCATTTTTTGCACTTTTGAATCAAAAGCTTTTGGAATTATATTATCTTCTGAAAGCTCTTGTTCATCTATAGCATTAGCTATAGCATATGCAGCAGCTACTTTCATTTTCTCGTTAATCTCAGTAGCATGAGCATCTAATGCTCCTCTAAATATGCCAGGGAATGCAAGGACATTGTTAATTTGATTTGGATAATCAGAACGTCCAGAACCTACTACTCTTGCACCAGCTTCTTTAGCGTCTTCTGGGAATATTTCAGGAGTTGGATTTGCCATGGCAAAAATTATAGCATCAGAATTCATAGTTTTAACCATTTCTTTAGTTACTAGATTAGGAGCAGAAACTCCTATAAATACGTCCGCATTTCTAATTGCATCTTTTAATGTTCCTGTTTCGTTATTTGGATTAGTTATTTGAGCTAGTTCTTTTAAAGAATCGTTAGCAAGTTCAGCACATTTATGAATTACTCCGTTAATGTCACACATTACAATATTAGAAACTCCAGAAGAAAGAAGAAGTTTACATATAGCAGAACCAGCAGAACCAGCACCATTAATAACAACTTTTAATGATTTTAACTCTTTCTTTACTATTTTTAAGGCATTTAATATTCCAGCAAGAACAACTATTGCAGTACCATGTTGATCATCGTGGAAAACCGGTATATCTAATTTTTCTTTTAATCTTCTTTCTATTTCAAAACATCTTGGAGCAGCTATGTCTTCTAGATTTATTCCACCAAAAGAAGGTGCAATAGCAGCTATAGTATTTACAATTTCATCAGTATCTTTAGTATCTAATACTATAGGAATTGCATCTACATTTGCAAATTCTTTAAAAAGAACACATTTACCTTCCATTACAGGCATTGCTGCTAATGGACCAATATCACCAAGTCCAAGAACGGCAGTACCATCAGATATAACAGCAACTGTATTCCATTTTCTTGTGTATAGATAGGATTTAGATGCGTCTTTATGTATTTCTCTACATGGTTCAGCAACTCCTGGTGTATATGCTAAACTTAAGTCTTTGGCATTATTGATAGTAGATCTTGATTTCATTTCTAATTTACCTTTTAACTCAGCATGATATTGCAAAGCTTCTTCATAAATAGTCATTAGATCACTCCTTTTTTTAAATTTAACAATTAATTATATTATACGAATTATGTTGAGTATTTGCAAAAAAATATTCGAGTTTTTATTGACCTATGACATTGTCTTTGCTAGTATGAAAGATGAGATAAATCATTAAGGAGGCAATGTATATGTCAGCATTTATTGTTTTAGGAGCACAATGGGGAGATGAAGGAAAAGGAAAGATAACTGATTATCTAGCTGAAGAGGCAGACTTAGTTGTTAGATTTCAAGGAGGTAATAATGCAGGTCATACTGTAGAAGTTGGAGAAAGACAATACAAGCTTCATTTAATACCTTCTGGTATATTATATGATGATAAATTAAATGTAATTGGAAATGGTGTAGTAGTTGATCCTAAGGCTTTATTTGAAGAAATAAGTTATTTAGAAAAGGAAGGAGTTAAGGTAACTCCAGAAAAGTTGGCAATAAGTGATAGAGCGCATTTAATAATGCCATATCATAAAGTATTAGATAGATTAAAGGAAAAAGCAAGAGGTAAAAATGATATAGGAACTACAGGTAAAGGAATAGGTCCTTGTTATACAGATAAAATCGAAAGATGTGGGATAAGAGTTTGTGATTTAATGCATGATGAAGTCTTTGAAGAAAAACTTAGAGAAAATTTAAAGATGAAAAATGCTTATATTACAAAAGTTTATGAAGATAAAGAATTAGATGTAGAAGAAATATTAAAAGAATATAGAGAATATGCTAAGAAGATGAGACCATTTGTAAAAGAAACTTCTGTTGAAGTTTATAATGGTATAAAGGCTGGAAAGAGTGCGTTATTTGAAGGCGCTCAAGGAATGCTATTAGACATTGATTATGGAACTTATCCATATGTAACATCTTCTAATACAACAGCTGGAGGAGTAAGTAATGGGGTAGGAATAGGACCTAAAATGATTACAAATGCAGTTGGTATTGCTAAAGCTTATACAACAAGGGTTGGAAAAGGACCATTTCCAACAGAATTAAATGATGAAATAGGTGAATGGATAAGAACTGAAGGACATGAATATGGTGTTACTACAGGAAGAGCTAGAAGATGTGGATGGTTAGATTTAGTTATAGTAAAAACAGCTGCTAGAGTAAGTGGATTAACTTCATTAGCTGTCACAAAAATCGATACATTAGCTGGTTTAGAAAAGATAAAAGTATGTGTTGGATATAAATTTAATGGAGAAATTATCGATTATTTCCCTGCAAGTTTAGAAGACTTAGCAAAATGTGAACCAATATATGAAGAATTTGATGGATGGGATAAGTCTGTAGCAGATGCACGTTCATATGATGAAATCCCTGAAAATGCAAAGAAATATTTAAAGAGAATTGAAGAATTCACAGATACAAAAATATCTATAATTTCAGTAGGACCTAAGAGAGATCAGACAATGAGAGTTGCTGAACTTTAAATCCGAGTAATTTACTTGACATTAATTGTTTAATAAAATATAATTTTTTTATGAACAATAAATTTGAAGTAAGTAAAGAGGTGAAATTTATGATAACTAAGGAAATGACTATTGGAGAAGTAGTTAAGGCAGATCCTACTAAAGCTGAAATATTAATGAGCTTTGGAATGGGATGTGTTGGATGTCCATCAGCTCAAGCTGAAACTCTAGAGGAAGCTGCTATGGTACATGGACTTAATTTAGATGAGTTGATAAAGGCTTTAAATAAATAGTAAAAGATGAGCTTTTGCTCATCTTTTTTTACGTCTAAGAGGTGGGGTTATGAAAAATGAATATACAAAAATGTATGATATAAATTACAATGATGTTGATGTTAAGTTAAGATGTAAGATATCTTCTATAATAAACTTTTTTTGCGATATAGGTGCAAATCATTTTGAAAATTTAGGAGATACGATAGATGCACTTAAGGAGAAAAATATTGCTTGGGTTTTCTATAAATATGATATAAAGATTTATAAATATCCTATGTATAGAGATAAGATAAGTATTACAACAAAAGCTTGTGGATTTAAGAAGTTTTATGCATACAGAAGTTATGTAATGAAAAATTCAGAAGGTGAAGTAATGGGAGAAGCAATGGCTTTATTCTTTTTGATTAAT
The DNA here is from genome assembly GCA_015058375.1 of Clostridium sp. Taxonomy (GTDB): domain Bacteria; phylum Bacillota; class Clostridia; order Clostridiales; family Clostridiaceae; genus Clostridium. The sequence goes on along the minus strand of SVCK01000156.1, from coordinate 21,248 downwards.
ACAGCTAAGAGAAAGGCAATAAGAATTCCTAAAGGCCAATATGAATTGTATGGAGTAGATGTTGATTTAAAAGAGGATATTAAAATGGAGGATGTTAGAGTAGCATCGGAAGAAGAAAATGTTAAAGAGTATGAAATTAGATATAGAGATATAGATTCTAATAATCATGTTAATAATGTAAATTATATAGAGTGGGCAATTGAATCAGTGCCTTTATCGATAGTTAAGAATTTTTCTTTAGAAAGATTAAAGATTGTTTTTGAAAAAGAAACTAAGTATGGACAATCTATAAAAGTGTCTTGTTCAACTATATTAGAAGAGGAAGATAGAATAATAACATCTCATTTAATTAAAGACAATAATGGATTAGAAGTATGTAAATTGGAATTGCAGTGGAAAAAGGAATAGTATTTTAAATACTATTCCCTACTAAAAATCCAGAACTCCAAGCCCATTGAAGATTAAAACCACCACAATCGCCAGTAACATCTAAAATTTCACCACAGAAGTATAGATTTTTTATTATTTTAGACTCTAGTGTTTTTGGATTAATTTCTTCTGTATTTACGCCACCAACAGTTACTTGGGCATTATTAAAGCCATTAGTATCTATACAAGTAAATGTCCAGTTTTTTAATCGCTTGGATAAAGCAATCTTATATTTCCAATCTAATTCATAACAAGGAATGTGTATATTTTTAATACCAATATCTTTTAATAGTGTTGGTATTAATTTTTTGTTTATTACGCCAGTTAAAGCATCAACAATGCTCCTATGAGAAAATATAGCTAAGTGCCCTTGAATAAAGTTATCAACGTCTTCAAAGCTCATATTAGGCATCATATCAACAATTATCTCGACTTTTTGATTTTTTAATAGTGCTTTTGAGGCTAAAGATGATAATTGTAATATAGGAGGTCCTGATATACCATAATCAGTAAATAGTATTTCACCTGTTTCATGTCTGATTTCGTTATCGTCTATAAGTAAGTGTGCAGTGCCATCAAATTTTATTCCAGATAGAGCTTTTAAATGAGGATAATTAAGCTTTAATTGAACTATACCTGGAGTTGGCTTGATTATAGAATGTCCTAAAGATTCCGCAAGTTTATAACCAGATCCATCAGAGCCTGTTTTGACAGCAGATTTTCCACCACAAGCAAGAATTAATTTTCCACATGTGAATAAAGGAAATTCTTCATTATCTGTGGATAAAGTGAAATTTTTTTTCTTGTGGATATTTTTTATTTTGCAGTTTGTGTATAAAGGAATTTCTTTTTCTGCTAAAGCAAATCTGAAAATATCCACAACTGATGAGGCTTGAAGAGATTGTGGATAAAGTTTTCCTTTTTCTAATTCTATAATAGGAAGACCTAATGATAAAAATAGATTTTTAGTATCTTCTACATTAAAGTTATTTAAGCAAAAATTGAAAAAATCTTTATTTTCACTTTGATAACTTTTATAAGGAAATGCAATAGTAGAATTTGAAATATTACATCTACCATTTCCTGTAGTTAAAATTTTTTTTCCTATACGATCAGTTCCTTCTATTATAGCAACATCTTTTCCAAGATCTTTGGCAATTATGGCTGCCATTAATCCTGATGCGCCACCACCTACAATTATTATTTCATGATATATCATAATATTAATAATCTCCTTTTTGATAAATATAAATAAATTTTAACATAGTAATATTAACGAATAAAGAGAGGAATAATACTAGTAAAGAGAAGAGGTGTATATAGAGTTGAAAGCAAAAATAATTTCAGAAAGTGAAGATAAAGGAAGAGAATTTAAAGTGAGAAGAATGACCTATGTTGATGTAGTTGTAAACTATCCTACGGGTACAGGTTTGAAAAATTATAAATATGATGATATAGAACTCATAGAAGAAGGAGAAATTGATAAGTTTTTAATAGAAAATAAACAGTTTTTAAAAATAAAATTAAATAGAGGTATATCGGTATATTTTTATAAGTATTTAAAGGAATGTATGGAAGATGAAATTGATGGAGAATTAATAGAGTTTAATTTACTTAGAGATAAATACAATGTTAATAAAAGAGGTGTGTGGAATAAAGAGATAATTTGTATGATAAATAAAAAGTCTCCATATATTATTAATGCTTTTGGTCAAAATTTTAAAAGAGAAGGATATTCGATAAATATACAACCAATACAGAATGATTCATTTATATTAGCTTCTAAAAAACAAATTGAAAAATTAAATGAAGAAATAAGAAGAAAAAAAATACTTATAGAATCTTATGAAGAAGCAATAAATAATTTGAAAGAAATTAGAGTATAAGAGGTGTAGTCGGTAAAAAAATATACAAAAAACAAAAAAATATAAAAAATTATAAAAAAATATGTTGACACTTTTCAATAAATTCTGTATTATAGTCTATGTGGTCAACGCCACTAAGTGTGGCAAACAAGATTACGATAATTTGGCTCCTTGGTCAAGCGGTTAAGACACCACCCTTTCACGGTGGTAACAGGGGTTCGATTCCCCTAGGAGTCACCATTTTTAAATATTTATTTTATTACTTTGGGCGCATAGCTCAGCTGGGAGAGCACCTGCCTTACAAGCAGGGGGTCACAGGTTCGAGCCCTGTTGTGCCCACCAAAGTATGGCTTAGTAGCTCAGTTGGTTAGAGTACCGGCCTGTCACGCCGGGGGTCGAGGGTTCGAGTCCCTTCTGAGTCGCCATTTAAGCACCAATTTATTTGGTGCTTTTTTTGTATTCAGAGAATTATAAGAAATGATTATAAAAATAGAAATTGAGAATAAAGAGAAAGCATAGGACTTTAAAATCCTATGCTTTTAATTTACACTTAAGTTTTAAGAAAATATACCAGATATATCTTTTTAATAACGGCTATTCTTAAGATTTAATGCTATTCTAATATCTTCAGAGTAAAACTTACAAAGTTTAAAATCTCCTATCAATCTAGAACATATACGTTCACTATAAAGTTTTGTAATATCAGCAAGAGAAAGGTTTGTTGATATTAGCATTTTTTTATTATGTATTAATCTTTTATTTAATAAATTAAATAACTCTGTTATTGAGAAATCATTGCGTTGTTCAGCACCTAAATCATCAATGATAAGAAGATCGCATGTCGTTAATAATTCCTCAAGATTTTTATTATTATTAAAACGTATATTACGTAAATCATTTATTAATTCATCTGATGTTTTATATATAACTAAATGCCCTGTATCAAGTAAAGCTTTTGCTATACAATATGATAGATAACTTTTTCCACTACCAGGATTACCATAAAATAATAAATTTGTAGTTGTGGAGTTAAAGTTAGGAAGATATTCTTTCAAAATGAAACTCAAAGTATTTTCCATATTCTTTTTTGGAGAATATTTTTCATCACCAATTTTATGTGGTGAAAATAATGACATATCAAAATTATCAAAATTTTTAGTTTTGATAATATCTTTTAACAATGAATTTTCATAATATAAATTTATTAACTTTTGCTTATAACATGAACAAGGATTTCTGTCTATAAAGCCAGTATCTTTACATCTATTGCACTGATAGTGTAAAGATAAGTAATCAGGAGAATATCCCTTAGATACTAGTAACTCGCATTTTTCTGCTCTCAAATCAGTTATTTTATCCTTATATTCTTTTATGGTTTGATCTGGATCAGCTGATTTTAATATAGCAAGAGATAAATGTAGCGATAATTTTTTTATGTTACTATCAATATCAACGATTTCAGGATATAATTTTTCTATTTCTTTAAATCTTTCACGTAATTTATTATTTTCGTCTTCGCGAATTTTACTGTAAATTGAATCTAATTTCTTTTTATAGCCATTAATCATCTTTATCCCATCCTAACAACTTTTTTTCTAAAGAATCATAATCATATGATCTAGGTTCAAAATTATTAAATCCAAGTCCTTTATTCGATTTGGCATTGTTTTTAGTGTAAATATTTTTATTAGCTGATCTGAACTGTTTATCTTTAATTGCCACAGCTTCTAAAGTTTTTATGTTATCATTAAACCATTTTGTTAATATGCCATCAATATACTTAAAATCAGCTCTATTTAATCGTTGGAAACAAATATCACATGCTTTTTGAATAAGAGGTAAATCAAAGTTATATGTAAATAGCCACTTATTCAATAATTCCTCTTGAGGTTTCATTACATCAGTATTTTTTATACCTAAGTATTTAAGAATTTGCCTTATTTTAATCCATTTATCCTCAGTCTTTTTTATATGAATCTGAGCTTCTTCAATAGTTTTGATTCCAAGATCATGCCAAGCTAAAGCGACTTTTTCTATATACCTATAATCACTTTTCCCACGAGAAACACAATATTCAATAAGTATTAAAATAAGTTCTGATGTAAATGAAAAATCTTTTTGCCAGTTAAGGTATATTTCCATTTCTTTATTTGATAAAGGTCTTCCTAAAATTCTTTCTATATCTCTTAACATATCATTAGTTTCAGAATTATTAAGTGCATCTAATAAATTAACTTCATGAGTGTCAATAGAATTAAAATCATCTAATTCAAGGAATTCAACATTAAAATTATTCATTTTATCAATAGGAATTAATCGAATTACACCTTGATCATTCCAATAATTTAATGCATTCATGACATCAGATTCTAAAAGATTCAAAGAAGAAGCAAGTACAGAGCCATTAACTCCTGGTTCATTAGCTATATTATACTTTAGCATAAGTAGATAAACCTTAACGAATTCACCTCTTGCTGCAGGCATATATTTTTCAATAAAAACATTACTTACAGGAGTAAATTTTAAAGCTGAATTTTTTAGCATAAAAGTACTCATTTTGTAATCTTCTCCTTAATAAATTTTGAATACAAATTTTTTTGTATTCAAAATTTATTATATCAAAGGCAAAATGAGATAACAATATTAATGAAATTTTTAAGATTTAAATTGGAAGTTTTGATAAATCTAGAAATCCTTCACCTATATTTTCTTTGTTTAAATCTTGAGAATTACAAGCAAGCTTTAATAATGATTGTATATCTTTAAATGATAAGTCTTTATTGTTTTCATATAAAAGTGCACATATACCTGAAATAAAAGCTGTAGATAGAGAGGTGCCAGAGAAAGTTTTATATTTAGCATCTAATTTGTTAGGGTATATTTTTTGACCATCTTTTTCTGAAATGTATTTAGTATCAGAATTTAAAGAAGTTATATTAGTCGCTGTAGCGCTTAAATCTGGTTTGTGTATTTTTTTATAGTAACCACATGATGAAAATTTATAAGGCTTATATGAATTTGAAATATCTATTCCTCCTACAGTTATGCAAGAAGTTAAAGCAGGAATGCTATTTATAAAGTTAGAATCATTTGGAATACTACCACTTGCTATAATTGGAACAATATTATTTTTTATAGCTTCTAAGAATGTTAAATTAAAAGCCTTTGTAATAAATACATTAGGTGATAATAACTCGAAAGGAAGGCAAAGAACTTTCAAATTTAATTCTTCATGATTTGAAATTAAATTTTCTAAGGCAAATAAAATACTAGAAGCAAAACCTTTTCCGTGAGCATCAAATGCTTTGTAACAATAAAGTTTTGCATGAGGAGCGATACCACGATATAGAGAATTTGATGATTGACCATTACTGCAAATTATTCCAGCGATACAAGTTCCGTGGCCGTTATCATCATATGGATATGATATATTATTAATTAAATCTGTAAAAGAGTGTATTCTATTTGATGGAGTTGTTAAATCTGGGTGAGGATATACCCCGCTATCAATTAAGCCAATACCAATATTATTACCTGATAAATTAAATTTGTTTTTAAAGCTAACATTATTGGCTGTACTAACACTCATTCCGCATAAGAATAAATATTGATCAAATGTAATATATTTTACCTCGGGATATTCTATAAGTCTTAAAATAAGTTTACTTGTTAAATTAGCACATATTATTTTTGAGTATAACAGATGATATATTAATCCTCCGCTATGGGAAATTTTTTTAAGAATAGAATTAGATGTATGCTCGTATTTAATTAAAACTCTATAAGTTTTATAACAATTATTATCTAAAAAATATTCAAGATCTTTATCAAGTTTGTTTTTTGTAAAAAGCATGATTATCTCCTGTATAAATATTTCTTTAATAATATTATATGAATATTCCTTTTATTGTTCATAATAAAAAAAACTAGTATTAACCTAGTTTTTATAATTTATAAGTTTCACCTATATCAATTAATTTAATAGATGGATCATTTAAATTTTTTAAAGTGGAATATGTATCATCAAAGTTTTCTAAAGATATTTTAAAAGTTTTATAGTGAATAGGAATCATTACTTTTGAAGACATCATTTTAAACATTTGATAACTTTGTTCAGGGGTACAATGCATATAAGAAAATCTATCTGGTTTATAACATCCCACAGGCATTATAGCTGCATCACATTCAACATTATTAAAATTAGAAGTATAAGCAGTATCGCCAGCAAAGAAAATTTTCTTGCCATCTTTCTCTATTAGATAAGAATTACTTTCATCATCTATACCTAAATAGTAACGGCGTCCATCATGATTTGCTTTATAAGAAGAAATTCTAATTTTTCCATCATCATAAATGCTATTATGTCTAAGAGTAACAACGTTTTTAAAACCTAGAAATTTCATGATTTTATTATATCCTTTAGGTACGATTAAAATAGCATCTTTGTTAAGTTTCATTAAGGAAGGAAAATCTAAATGATCCATATGACCATGAGATAATAAAATATAATCAAATTTTAAGTCTAATGCATTGTAAGGTTTATCTACGACCCTTTTAAAGAAACCTATTTTATTGCCAAGTACAGGATCTGTTATTATTAATGTGTTAGAAATATTAATAATAACAGTTGCATGACCATACCAATTTAAAGAATTCTGTGTAATTTCATCAGATGAAACTGGCATTCTTTTGTTGAAATATTCTAGTATGTTGTTAGATACTAAGTGAGATAAAAAATTTATATTTTTAAAAAAATTCATTTTATAAAAGTACTCCTTAAATTATTTTTTCCATTTAAATACTATAATACCAAGGAGCATAATTGCAACACCTATAAATTCTTTTAAGGTAAAATTAATTTTTTCATTACCAAATAGACCAAAGGCATCAACTATTGCTGCAGAAACAAGTTGAGCAATTAAGATTATTGAAATAGCATAAGTAGGACCAAGATTTTTAATACTTGCCATTACGGTATAAGTAATTACAACAGCAAGCATTCCGCCTAAAAGGTAAAGCTTATTTGTATTTTTTAAATTATGGTAGTTACCGTTTCCCCATATGAATGATATTAATAAAGTTAGTAATAATCCTGTTGCTTGAACAATAACATTTGTTTCCCAAACACCTATTTTTTCACCAAGTCTTGTATTGAATACTCCTTGAATGCTCATAGATATCCCTGAAATAATAGCTATAATTATAGATATCATAATTTCGTCACCTCAAGAGTAGTATTCCCAGGAAATAATATTATATAAAAAAATTAGGACTCAAAATATATGAACCCTAATCTTAATGCTTATGGATAGATTGAAAATTATTCTGATATAGCTTCTGGTTGTTCTTCAGTTTTAGAAAAATTATCTTTAATTAATTTTTCTGTAAAACCTAAACTAATACCAAGACTTAAAAAATCTTCTGTTAAAGTGATAAAATGATCTTTTGATGGTGATATAACTAAGTCATTTATATCTATGTATAAATTTAAAAATTGGTCGCTTAAACAATATTCACTAGGTTCGATATCTATAGATTCAATATCATCATAAGAGTTATAGATACCTAGAGAAATAATTTGTTTTAAGCAATAAATGTATTTATCTAGTATTGCATTATCGTTAAGAGTTGTTTTATCATCAATCCAATACTTATAACATTTAGTTTCGTTTGCAAGATCACTGACAGCTATATGTAGCTGAACGTGTTTTCTTGCTATAATTTTGTATTCACTTAAGTTGCTATCAATAATTAAGTTGTTAGTAGATTTACTTTCGATTTGAAATAAATTTGCAATATGCATAAACTTTTCCCCCTCAATTAAGGCAATCATTTTTTTCTATTTTACAAAATATAAAAAATAAATTAAAGGGGAGTAAACGAATACAAAAATAAAAAATTAAAAAAATCAGAAAAATAAGAAATTTCAATTATCAAATTTGAAATTTCTTGTTTTTATATATTGAGTATAAAATTGTAAAAATCAAAATGTTTTTAGTGGATAAGATTTCAAACATGTTTCTCTCTTATTGCTTGCAACTTTCCAAATTTCAAATTTACTTATTTTTAATGTTATACTTTTATTGGCTTTTTTTACTAAATCACAAGCAATATCGTTTCTGTACTTTTTGTTATCTTTGCTAAAATAAGTTAAGTTTGCTAAAGATACAGTTAAAGGAGTATCTTGTGAAATTTTTGAATGTATACCATAAAGATTAAGTGTATCTTTTAATGAACGAGATATTTTTTTAATGTATCCCTCATTAAGAATCTTTAAGTTTATAGTTTTCATATTTTCATTTATTATAACATCATCGCATAATTCGATTTTAAATTTTTTATAAGGCTTAAGTACTTTTTCAAGCACTATACAAAGTTTTTCTATATTAGGGTTATCTAATATATCTAAAGCTATGTATGGTTGTGGAGAATGTCTATTTCCTTTGAATCTCTTAGATAAATTTTTTTGTATTGGAGCTATTACTTCATAAGAATTATCATCAAAGAGTGCAACAATATAATATTTCATAAAAAACCTCTCAATTTTTAAATTATTATAATAAAAAGTATGTAAACTTTGTTATAAATTATAACATATTACCATATATAAAAAAATAGAATTATTATTAAAACGTATTTTAATAAGTAGAAATAAGAAAGTGTACAAAACATAAGAAAATAAATGTAATTATAAGCTTGTACATATAAAAATTGGTTTAAAAAATATATTTAAATTATTATAGTTTATGATATAATGAGTAAGATAGGCTTAGGATGTACTGAGTTTTAGGGTTAGTATAAATATGAAAATTGGGAATTTTAATATATATAATCTGTGAATAAGGGTGAAATTGGATGGAAAGATTGGTAATTAACGGAGGTAAGGCTCTTAAAGGCTCTGTTGAAATTAATGGAGCTAAAAATGCAGCAGTAGCTATTTTACCAGCTACAGTAGTTGCAAGTAAAGGAAAATGTATAATAGATAATATACCAGACATAGAAGATGTTCATTGCTTAGAACGTATTCTAAAAAGTTTAGGGTGTATAGTTAATAAAATAGATAATAACACGTTAGAAATAGATAGTAGTAAAGTAGATAATTTTGAAGCGTGTACAGATGATGTTAGAAGAATGAGAGCTTCATATTATTTTATTGGAGCGTTATTAACAAGATTTAAACAAGCAAAAGTTCAACTTCCAGGAGGATGTCCAATAGGCGTAAGACCAATAGATCAACATATTAAAGGATTTGAAGCTTTAGGAGCAGATGTTGTAATAGAGCATGGAGCTGTTATTTTAAAAGCAGATAAGTTAGTAGGAACTAACATATTTTTTGATGTAGTATCTGTAGGGGCTACAATAAATGTGATGATAGCTGCAACTTTAGCAGAAGGTATGACAACGCTTGAAAATGTAGCTAAGGAACCTCATGTAGTAGATGTAGCTAATTTCTTAAATTCTATGGGTGCTGATATAAAAGGTGCAGGTACTGATGTTATAAGAATAAAAGGAGTTAAAGAGCTTAAAGGATGTTCTTATAGTGTAATACCTGATCAAATAGAAGCAGGAACCTTTATGATTGCGGCTGTTGCAACAAAAGGTGATGTTACAATTAAAAATGTTATTCCTAAACATTTGGAATCAATTACAGCTAAATTGAAAGAAATGGGTGCTTCTGTTGAAGAAGCTGATGATTCTGTTAGAGTTACTGTTGGAGGAGATTTAAAGGGTGTTAATATAAAAACTGCTCCATATCCAGGTTTTCCAACAGATGTACAGCAACCAATGTCTGCATTATTAAGTAATGTTAATGGAAGAAGTTTGATTACAGAATCTATTTGGGAAAATAGACATAAGCATATAGATGAATTAAAGAAGATGGGTGCTAATATTAAAGTTGAAGGTAGAGTTGCTATAATTGATGGAGTTAGTAAATTAACAGGAGCAATTGTAAATGCAACAGATCTTAGAGCAGGAGCAGCTATGGTTATAGCAGGACTTATTGCTGAAGGAGAAACTCAAATAACAAGTATTGAACATATTGATAGAGGATACCCACATATAGAAGATAAGTTTAAGTCAATAGGAGCTAACATAACAAGAGTTACTGTTGAAGAATAAGACAGGAGACATATGATATGAAATTTTGCTCATTATATAGTGGAAGTAGCGGAAACAGTATTTTTGTATCTGGTGAAAAATCAAAGATATTAATTGATGTAGGGATGCCAGGAAAGAAAATAGATGAAGCATTAGTGAAGATAGGAGAAAATCCATCTGATATAAACGGCATATTTATAACTCATGAACATAGCGACCATATTAAAGGTGTAGGAATACTGTCAAGAAAGTATGATATTCCTATATATGCAAATGATAAGACATGGTCGGCAATGGAGAAATCTTTAGGAAAGATTAAAGAACATAACATTAGAATTATGGATAGAAGGAGTACTGTTGATGTAGGGGATTTATCCATAAAATCTTTTGTAATACCACATGATGCTGTTTCGCCAGTAGGTTATACAATTGCAAACAAAGATAAGAAGGTAAGTGTAGCAACAGATTTAGGTGTGTTTACAGAAGAAATATTTGATAACATAAAAGAATCTCAATCGATTTTATTAGAATGTAATCATGATGTGAGCATGCTTAAATATGGACCATATCCTTATAATTTGAAGAGAAGAATTTTAAGTGAAGTTGGACATTTATCTAATGATGATTGTGGTAGTGCATTAGTAAGTTTGGCTAAGTATGGGAGTGGAAAAAACTTAATATTAGGACATTTAAGTAAAACTAATAACCAACCTGATTTGGCATTACAAACAGTTTTAAATATAATTCGAGAAAATGGATTAGAGGAAGGTCAAGATATAAATATAGTTATGGCAGATAGAAATAATCCGAGCGGATATATTCAATTATAAGATAACTAGACATTTATATACAATAATAGCTTAAATTAGTTGAAAATAGTGACCTATCTTAGTATAATTTTTAATAAGAAGATATTATTGAATGAAAGAGGAGAGAAATATGAGTTTATATAAGAGCTGGACAGATATGGTTGTCGATTATGTAAAAACTAAAGGAGAAAATGCTTTTTGGCAAGAATATAGTAATTTAGAAACAAGAATTTATAAGGATTTATTATCAAAACATAAGGAAGCTATTAAAACTACAATAGCTGATTTAAGTAAGAAATATAATACAACAGATGAATTTATAATGGGATTTGTTGATGGAATAAATGATAGTTTAAATAATTCTTATGATTTAGAAACAGTAGATAATTCAACAGAATTAGTTTTTGATATAAATTTAGAAAAACTATATTACAATATGATTGATGCAAAGGCTCAATACCTTTATAATTTACCACAATGGGATGGAATATTCTCAGAAGAGAAGAGAAAAGATATAAGAAAGCAATACAATGAAAGTAAAATTGTTAGAAATGAGCAAAAGATAGGAAGAAATGATCCATGTCCATGTGGAAGCGGAAAGAAATATAAGAAGTGCTGTGGTAAAAACGCATAGTTACTTGAAAGAAGAGAACCCTTATTTATGAGGGTTCTTTTTTTGTGTCAAAATCGATTGAAATTAATACATATATAGTATAATGCTAAAAATATAAGGAGAATTTTATATATGTTTGGAATGTTTCCATTTATATATAACAATAATTATAATAGGAATGGTGTTAGTAATACTAACTCATTTTTTAGTTTTGTAAATGATGATTTTATAAATGGAGTAGTAGACCAACTTTTATCAGGAGATATGATAAATGATGCTTTCAATAATATATTTCAAGAAGATCAATATGATATAACAATAAGTGATTTTGGAAGTTATTATTTAATAAAAGGATATCTTCCAGGGATAGGGCCTAAAGATGTTAGCATTGATTTTGAAAAGAATAAAGCTATATTAACGATTCATAGAAGCAAACAACAAAATTATAGAAGTGACGGTAATATAAATGTAACTATAATTCAAGGTGCTATGGATGTAGTTAAGAATTTTTATATAGAGGAAATTGATGTTACAAAATTGAGTGCTACTTTTAATGATAGTTTGTTATTACTTACTCTTCCTAAGTTAAAGAATGAAAAATTTGAAGTTGAAGAGAATAATGAGCCAACAATTATAGATGTTGAAAATTATAAAATTGAATAGAGTTAAAATGACCTCCTTTATGATAATATATTATTATAAACATAGGAGGTTTATTTTATGAATATAAGCTTAATAACAGTAGGAAAATTAAAAGAAAAGTATTTAAAGTTAGCTATAGATGAATATTCAAAGAGATTAGGTAGATATTGCAAGTTGGAAATTATAGAACTTCCAGATGAAAAGACACCTGATAATGCATCTGATAAGGAAGAAATTATGATAAAAGAAAAAGAAGGTAGAGCAATATTGAGCAGAATAAAGGATAATTCATATGTTGTTGCTCTAGATTTAAAAGGAAAACAATTAACTTCAGAAGAGTTAGCTAATTTTATATCTGATTGTGGACTAAGAGGAAATTCTAATATTGTATTTGTTATAGGAGGAAGCTTAGGACTTTCTGACGATGTCATAAAGAGAGCTAATTATAAGTTGTGTTTTTCTAAGATGACTTTTCCACATCAATTATTTAGAGTTATGCTTCTTGAACAAATTTATAGAAGCTTTAGGATAATAAATAATGAACCGTATCATAAATAAGTCATTTACTAAGTTTATAGACACTTCTGTTTCATTAAAATTATTTTGATAACAATGTTTACGCGTATTAACACACTTGTTATTTATATTCCATTTCAAATAAAACTTACTCATTATATATCCCCTAAAGCATTACTTATGGAATCTAACCTTAAGTAATGCTTTGAACTTATTATTTACTTTTTGTTTATGTGTACTCATTTTAGTTAGTAAACAAATAATTTAAGAAGGTATTGAAGTATTTAAAGACATATAACTATAAAGTATTTAATGTTAATTGTATTATATATGTGGTTATTTTTGATGACAAAAAATTAATCGACAGTTTATTTATTAATAAGGGGGTAAAATTATGAGAAGAAAAATTATATCATCAGTTCTTGCATGTCTCTTAACAATTGGAACTGTGATAGGAAATGGAGTAGTAGCTTCTGCTGCAGATTCAATGACAGTAGATTGTAATTCGGTTATAAGAGGAGTAACACATTGTGCAAATGGATCACTTTATGGAATAACAGAGAATACTCCATATGATATTAATGAATTTGTTGCACCGCTACATCCATATGTATTAAGAAATCCTGCACGTGGTGGAAATGGAAATCAGCATCCTTATGGAGATGCAATAAAAGTTGCAAGACGTCTTTCAAGTGTACCAAGTGCAAGAGTTTCAATTGATTTAGCAGATATGTTACCATATTGGCCTTATAGATGGCCAGGAATGAATGGTTGGTTAAATCAAGTAAGATCATTTATAAATGATAAGAAGGCATCTGGTTGCAATAACTGGTATGGATATGAAATTTGGAATGAGCCAGATGGTACTTTTAAAAATAATGGTGTTTCATTTGAAGAAATGTGGAAACAAACTTATGGTTTAATTAAGTCACTTGATCCACATGAAAAAATTATAGGACCTTGTGATAGTTGGTACAATGGAAATAGAATGAGATCATTTTTACAATATTGTAAAGCAAATAATTGTATTCCTGATATTATGAGTTGGCATGAATTATCTGGACTTGCTGGAGTATCTAGTCATATAAGAGAATATCGTTCATTAGAAAGAGAATTAGGAATTAGAGAATTACCTATATCTATAAATGAATATTGTGATCCAAATCATGATTTAGAAGGACAACCTGGATCTAGTGCAAGATTTATTGGAAAATTTGAACGTTATAAAATTGATAGTGCTACAATATCATGGTGGTTTACTGGAGCACCAGGACGTTTAGGAAGTTTATTAGCAACTGATACACAAAAAGGAGCAGGATGGTACTTCTATAAGTGGTATGGAGATATGAGCGGTAATATGGTTAATGTTATACCACCTAATGATAATAGCGATAGAGTAGATGGAGCTGCTTGTGTAGATAAGAATAAAAAATACGTAAGCTTTATTTTTGGTGGTCCTAATGATGGAACAATTAATACAACATTTAGAAATATACCTTCATTTATTTCATCTAAAGCAAAAGTAACAATTGAAAAAATTGATTGGGTAAATAAAGATGCTGTTTCTTATGGTCCTAGAACTATATCAAGTTCTGTATATAATGTTGTTAATGGTCAAATTACTGTATCAATGCCAAATTGTAATGCTAGTTCTGGTTACCGTATTTATATTACAAATGCAGATGATACACAAAATTCAGGAAGTCAACAACAAGATAGACCAGTTCAAGACATACAGTCAGGTGCTATTTATAAATTAATTAATAGAAATAGTGGAAAAGCATTAGGAGTAGGCTATGATTCAACACAGAATGGAGCTAATGTAATTCAATGGTATGAAAATGGACAAACAAGTCAGTTGTGGAAGATAACATATACAGGTAATGGATATAAGATTACAAATGTAAATGCAAATAAAGAATTAGATGTAGAAAAGATATCTGTTGATGATGGTGCTAATATAGATCTTTGGCAAGATAATGGACAAACTAATCAAAGATGGAATATTAGAAAGAATAATGATGGCTATTATATATTGGAAAATATTAATAGTGGTAAAGTACTAGATGTTGAAAAAGCTTCAAATGAAGATGGAGCTAATGTAATCCAATGGTATTTAAATAATGGATATAATCAACAATGGAGATTAGTTCGAGTAAATTAGTAATTTCATCTAAAAGTAAATAGAATATATGAGTTTTAAGAAGAGGAAGTATCTATATATAATGATGCTTCTTCTTTTTTAACTCTAGAAAAGTATAAATGAATAAATATATATAATTATGAAAATTACTATAGTTAGTATTAATTTTAAGGAGAAGATATATTTATGAGAGTAAGACACAAATTTATATTGATATTGACTATAGTTATTATATATTTTTGTCATTCTAGTATAGTAAAAGGATTTGATAATAATGATAATTATATAAAAGAATATAAAGATAGTATATATGGTATGGCAAAAATGATGAGGTGTATTCCGAGTACTGGTGATTTGGATTTAGACTATCTTTATCAAATGGATTTTTTTTGTGAAGGAGAAGTCAATTTTTCTAATGCATATATAGGCTATGCTACAAATGACGATATTAAAAATATTGCAAAAAAATGTATAGAAAGAGAAGGCATACAAATAGAAAAGATAAAGAGTTTAATAGAAAAAAATAAAGATAATTTGCAAGTAAATAAAGAAGAGGAAGAAAAGTATTTAAAAATATATAATCAGATTTTGAGTAATATGATGTGTAGTTTTCAGAAAGTAGAGTTGACAGAAGATATTAATGTAGATTATTTGAGATTTATATTGATTCACCATAATGGTGTAATAGAAATAATAGAAAAATTCTTAGATATAAGTGATAATAAGGAAGTAACAGAGATAGCACAAAAAATTTTAAATGAAATGAAGCAAGATGTTGATATGATTAGTAAATATATATAGACATGGTTACTTGAACTTTAAATATTATAAATGTACTATAATGTATGAGATTATAAAATATGGAGGAGATATTTGCGATGTTTACGAAGGACGAACTTCAAGTAATTAATGATGCATTAAAAATAGCAGATGCTGAATATATAAAACAGATTGACTTAAATAAAAATAATAAAAATAAAATGGTTTCTTTTAATAGAAAACAAAAAAAATTATGGTTAGTTCAGAATAAGCTAAAAAAGATTTTGAATGAGAATAAATAAAAATAATGTCGAAATTTAAAAGTGTTTTACGTAACATAACTTAAAAAACGACAAAAAATAGTTGCTTTTATAAAAAAAACAAGGTAGAATAATAATGAAATTAGAAAAACGTTGAAAAAGCAAAAGTGTTCGAAGAATTTTGAGTTAATTGTTGGGTAAGAGCATTATAGAATTTCAACTAGGTAGTAATTATGGGTAAAAATTAGAATGAGAGTGTTAAAGGCTAAATTAGGATAGGACTAATTTAGCCTTTAACGTTATTTAAAAAACTTGTGATAATAAATATATTTTATATATAATGTATACATTAGTATTAAACAATTGTTTTCAGCATGGTTTATTAATCATATTTTTAAATATAGTGGGATAGAAAGTGAAGTTTAATATTTTAATTTTAAAAATGTAAGGGTGAGAAAATGTTAAAAACAGATTTTAAGAAAGAAATAGAGTCTACACTTGATTTGATAAAAATAGGTATAGATAAAGATTTGATAGATGGCGATATTGAGGAATCATTTAAAAAGATAGATAGAGGAATGAAGGGATTATTAGGATTAGATATAGCAACAATAGATACATTATCTTTTAATAGTATTGTTGCATTAATAAGTAAAGAAAATCAATATAATGCTGATAGATATATGGCTCTTGGAGAGTTATTATATTTTCAAGGATATATATATGAGCATTTAAGTAATGAAAGTGGTAAGATTAACTATTACAAAAAAGCTGTAAAGAGTTTTTGTGAAGCATATAAAGAAGATAATGTTATTGATGAAAAATATAAAAGTCATGTGATAGAAATGTTAGATTTTCTAAATCAATATGATTTAGAATTGGATGAAAAAATAATTATGTTTAAGCTTTATGAATGTGTTCAGCACTTTGATAAAGCAGAAGATGTATTATTTAGTATGATAAATCAAAGCGGAAAAGAAAGAAAAGTTATTAATGAGGGAATTGAGTTTTATAATAGGCTAAAGAATATTGATGAAGGTGTTTTAGAGCAAGGGAATCTTCCGTTAGAAGAAGTTCTAGATAGTTTAGAAGAATTAAAAAATATGTAAGAAACATAAGTGATATTAAAGCAGAATGAGCAAATCATTCTTATAAAATAAAATCCTTAGTATATATTACATACTAAGGAATATCTTACTGACAAATAATTGCTTTGCAATAATGTTACTGAACCAAGAATTAGTTATTTTTGTATTAATGAATCAAATACAATATTTTGAACAGATTCATGTAAAACATTTAATTCATCTTCAGATAAAGCAGTTGGATCTATAGGTTTGTGGATTATAACTTTAAGATCTGATGATTTTATTTTGTTATTATTCTTTTCTAAGACATTATATGTTCCATCAATAGTAATAGGAACAATTAATGATTTTGATTTAGTGGCAAGTTTAAAACTTCCTGCTTTAAAATTAGCGTGTTCGCCACCTTTACTTCTAGTTCCTTCAGGAAAAATAACCATAGAATATCCTGATTTTAAAAGGTTTGTTCCTTGGACAATGGCTTTTGCTGACTGTCTTAAGTTTTTTCTATCTATAAATACACACTTAATATATTTCATCCAGCTTCCTAGTAACGGAACAGTTTCTAGTTCTTTTTTTGCAATAAAACCTTTTGGAACATCAAGAACACTCATTAATAATGGAATATCAAAGTTGCTTTGATGATTTGATACAAAAAGTGCTGTTTTATTTTTTGGAATGTTTTCTAAACCTTCTATTTCGACTTTGCAACCAGAAAGTTTTATAACAAAGTTGGCCCACCAGTATGTTATTTTATGAATTAATATTATCCTATCTTCTGCTCTATTTTTTCGTTTCAAGTAATCAGCTTTTATTAGTGCTAATCGAGCGATAATTGCAGCTAATACAGCTAATGGATAAAAATATAATGACCTTAACATAAATAAAAAAGTCCTTTCTTTTTCTTTTTTTATATAAAGATATAGGCAATAGTGTTTTTTAGTAATAAATAATCTATAATACTTTTGTTGAAATTTTATTAACTATATCTTTTCAAGAATAGTATATTACAATATTGATGAGAATTAAAGAATAATTAAATATCAAAGTTTTTATTTTGAATCTAACATAAAAAATTAAAATAGATTAAATATATTTTATAGATTTAAGAGTATTTTAAGATTAATAACTTAAAATATAAATATAGTTACAATGAAGATTTTATGAGGAGTTATTAATGGAATCAAGTAAAATAGATAAAAAACAATATAAGTTTCAAGAGAGACAAAATTTATATGGGTTAACAGATGATGAAGTAAAAGAAAGGGTTGAAAAAGGGCTGGTTAATAAGCTAGCACCAGCACCGTCAAGAACTATATGGCAAATGATAAGGGCTAACTTTTTTAATATATTTAATGCACTTAATTTAATTTTGGCTATGTTGGTAATTATAGCTGGTTCTCCTAAAAATGCTATTTTTGCTGGAGTAATCATAGTAAATAGTATTATTGGAGTGGCACAGGAATTAAATGCAAAGAAGACATTAGAAAAATTATCATTATTAAGTATGGCTCGTGCTAAGGTACTTAGAAATGGAGTTCAAAAGGATTTAATTATTGAAGAATTAGTAGTTGATGATATAGTTTGCTTATCAAGTGGAGAGCAAATTTTAGCAGATTCTATTGTAGTAGATTCTAATGAACTTGAAGTTGATGAATCTATGCTTACAGGAGAATCAGATCCTGTTTATAAAAGTGAAGGTAGTTCTCTTTTATCAGGTAGTTTTATTGTAGCGGGAGAAGGTCACGCAAGAGTTACTAATGTTGGCAAAAATACTTATTCATCAAAACTTGCTGATGAAGCAAGAAAGTTTAAAATTGTTAATTCTGAATTACAAACATCTATAAGTAAAATAATAAAAATACTTTTAATATTAATAGTTCCACTAGGTATAATGCTTGTGACAACTCAAGTTTTCTTTTCAAATTCAAACTGGAGAGAAGCATTAATAAGTGTTGTTTCAGGAATTGTAGGTATGGTTCCAGAAGGACTTGTGCTATTAACAAGTGCAACATTTATAGTTTCAGTTGTACGGTTAGCTAAATATGATACTTTAGTTCAACAACTATCAGCTACAGAAGTCTTAGCTAGAGTTGATGTACTATGTGTTGATAAGACTGGAACAATTACAGAAGGAAGATTAAATTTAAAAGAGATTAAACCTATTAATAATAAAGGATTAAATGAAATAAATAATGTATTAGCTGCTATTGCTTATAATTTACCTAGTAAAAATCCTACACAGAAGGCTATTTTAGAACATTATGAAGAATGTCCTAATGTAGAGATTATAGAAAAAGTTCCTTTTTCATCAAAAAGAAAATGGGGAGGAATAATACTAAAAGGACATGGAGCTTGGGTTTTGGGAGCACCGGAAGTAGTTCTTAAAGATAGATATAAAGTTATAAAAGATCAAGTTGAAAATGAAGCGATTAAAGGAAATAGAGTATTACTATTAGGAAAAGTAGACCAAATTTCTTTAAAGAAAGGTATTTTTTCATCTGTTGAAGAGTATGCTCTTATTTTAATAGAAGACGTAATAAAAGAAGAAGCTTCAAGAGTTTTAAACTACTTTAAGCAAGAGGGCGTTGATTTAAAGGTTATATCTGGAGATAATCCTGTTACAGTTTCAGCAGTAGCTAAAAGAGCTGGTGTTGAAGGGTATGATAAATATATTGATGCAAGAACATTACCTAATGATGTTGAGGAACTTGAAAAAGTAGTTGATAATTATACTATATTTGGAAGGGTTACACCACATCAAAAGAAATTCATAGTTATGGCACTTCAGAGAAAAGGTCATACAGTAGCTATGACAGGAGATGGTGTAAATGACGTTCTTGCTCTTAAGGAATCAGATTGCGGTATTGCTATGGCTAATGGATCTGAAGCAACTAAGTCGGTTGCACAATTAGTGCTTATGAACTCTGATTTTGGAGCATTACCTAAAGTAGTTGAAGAAGGAAGAAAACAAATTAATAACTTAGAAAGAGTTGCACAGTTATTTTTATCAAAAACTATGTTTTTTGTAAGCTTAACTTTAGTTATGTCTTTGCTTATGTTGCCATATCCTTTAGATCCTATACAAACATCTCTTGTAGGAAGTTGTGCCATTGGAATACCAGCCTTTTTCTTGGCAATGGGCCCTTCTAAAGGTAAGGTTAAAGAGGGATTTTTAAGAAGGATATTAACAAAAAGTATTCCAAATGGAATAGTTATGATGATGTTAACTGTTGTAGCTTTCTTAGCTAGTTATTATATATTAAATAGAAATATAGATGAATGTAAAACAGTTGCTGTATTAGTGTTCTTAGGAGTAAGTTTAGTGATTTTATTAAGAGTAGCAAGACCTTTTAGTAAATTTAAAGTTTTATTAGTTGCTTTAATGGCTGTAAGTTCGTTAATATGTTTTACTATTCCGTTGGCAAGAATGGTATTTAGTTTTACAACTTTAGAATTAAATGAAGTTTTGATATCAATGGCGTGCATAGCGTTAGCGTGGCCATTAATTGAGGTCGGATTTAGATTATCAAAATCAATAGGTAGTAAATTTTTTGAAAGAAAAATTAATGTTTAAATAATTTAAATAATAAATAGAATAAAAGTTGCATTTGAGTAATATAAGTTATTTAAATGCAGCTTTTTCTAGTTTATTCTATATATAAAGTTGACATCTTAATTTAAGTATACTAAAATTTTATATGTAAGTGAGAAAATATGCCTCTATAGTTAAATGGATAGAACAATCCCCTCCTAAGGGATAGATGTAGGTTCGATTCCTACTGGGGGTACCATATAGGATTAAGAAACGGCTTAACCATAAGGGTTGAGCCGTTTTTGTTTAATCAAAAGGGGACATAAAGTGGATTCGATTGTTTTATGAAAGAAAGTAGTGAAGTTGGATATAAATGCTAACATAATAATGGTTCTTCCTTAATTATCCGTATATATGATATAATTAATATATCAATATATTTAAGAGGTATTTATTATGTGTAATTCATCAATAGATTTGCAAAACTTTTTT
>SVCK01000155.1 GCA_015058375.1 Clostridium sp. | reverse complement strand
TATTTTTCTATTCTACAGACATTAAGAAGTAATATAAAGGTTGATTTCCTTCATAACATTGAATATCCATATCTTCATATTTATCTTCTAATTTAGAAACAAATTCATTTACCTCTTCTTCGCTTACATCTTTACCATAGAATAAAGTAATAAGTTCACTATCTTCATCAATCATTTTATCAAGTACTTTTTCAGCGACTTCAAACTTTTCAGTTCCTACTTCAACAATTTTATTTTCTTGTAATCCTAAAATATTGCCTTCTTTAATTTCAAGCCCATCAATTTCTGTATCTCTTACTGCATATGTAATAGATCCAGATTTAACACTTTGCATGATTTCTTTAAGTTCTTCCTCATTACTATCAACATCTGCATCACCATTAAACATAGTTAAACATGTTACACCTTGTTGAATAGATTTTGTAGCAATTACTCTAACATCTTTTTCTGTGATTTCTGCTGCTTGATTTGCTGCCATTATTATATTTTTATTATTTGGTAATATAAATATATGTTCAGCATTTAACTTATTTATACATTCTAACATATCTTGTGTTGAAGGATTCATTGTTTGACCACCTTCAATTACACAATCTGCTCCAAGTTCTTTAAATATTTTAGTTATTCCATCACCCATTGCAACAGTTATAAAAGCAAATTCCTTCTTTTCAGTAGAAACAGCTTCTTCAGTTTCCTTAGAACCTTCTTCTATTTCCTCTTTGCTTAATAATAGTTCTCTGTGTTCTTCTCTCATATTATCAATTTTAATCTTAGATAATTCGCCTATTTTAACAGCTTTAGAAAGAACTAATCCTGGGTCATTTGTATGAATATGAACCTTTATTACATCTTCATATCCAACAACTATCATAGAATCTCCTAAAGATTCTATTTCATTTTGGAAATCATGTGCTTTAGATGCATCACCTAAAATTATAAATTCTGTACAATAACCAAATTTTATATCAGCTTCAACTGTAGATTTTGCACCTACATTATTGCTAGATGCAATTTTAGCATCACTTATTTTTGCACTTATTCCCTCTTTTAAAGCTGCTGTCATTCCTTGTAAAATGATATAAAGTCCCATTCCACCTGAATCTACAACTTTTGCTTTCTTTAAGGCAGGTAAAAGTTCTGGTGTCTTATCAAGCATCACTTTAGCTGCTGCTGTAATTTCTTCTAATAATTCAACTATATTAGTCTTATCACTTTCCATTCCAGCTTCTGATGCTGCTCTAATAACAGAAAGAATTGTACCTTCTGTTGGTCTCATAACAGCTTTATAAGCCGCATCTGACCCCTGTTTAAATGCTGCTATCACTTGACCTGCATCTGCTTCATCTATTCCAGCCAATCCTTTAGATAACCCTCTAAGTATTTGAGAAAGAATAACACCAGAGTTACCTCTTGCACCCATTAAAGCACCTTTTGCAAGTATTTTTGATACTTCTCCAATAGACATTGAATCAATGTTTTCTATTTCCTTAACTGCCGCTTTAAAAGTCATAGACATATTTGTACCTGTGTCACCATCTGGTACAGGAAAAACATTTAATGAATTTACAAAATCACTTTCCTCAGATAATCTATTGCTAGCATTTACGACCATATTATAAAAATCACGGCCATTAATTGATATATATTCCATTTTTACCTCCTACACTCTTACCGCTTGAACATTAACGGTTATAGCAGAAACCTTTAATCCTGTAAAGTTTTCAACACTATATCTTACCTTTTGAATTATATTATTGGCAATTACAGAAATCTTAGTTCCATACTCAACCATAACATATAATTCTATATTTAATCTATTATCTTCAGTGGAAATAATCTTCACACCTTTGCTCAAATTTTCTACTCTCATAAGTTCCCAAAAACCTTCACTAGCGTTTTTAGATACCATTCCTACAACACCATAGCATTCCATAGTTGATAATCCAACTATTTTTGCTAAGACCTCATTAGAGTAATGTACTTCACCATTTTCTTTTGAAAATCCAACCATTACAATTCCTCCTCTACTTTATCTTACGTTCTATTTTATCTTAGATATTTATATTATTCAAGATTTATATTGCATTAATTATAGTTATTAAACAAAATATTTTATATAAGACTTGATTTTTTTATACTTTTTATGATAAAATTTTTATTGTCCTATTGAAGAGATTATCTTCACATAACAAGGAGGTGTTTTCAAGTGGCAAGAAGATGCGAAATATGTAACAAAGGTGTTGTTGCTGGAGTTCAATTCAGCCATTCACATCGTCAATCAAAGAGAACTTGGGCTCCTAACATAAAGAAAGTAAAAGCTTTAGTTAACGGAACTCCAAAGACAGTTCATGTTTGTACAAGATGTTTAAGATCTGGAAAAGTTGAAAGAGCACTATAAGAAGGGTTCAAATAGAAAAATGCATTAGTTTACTAATGCATTTTTTTATTATCAATAATATAATTTAATAACGAATAAAAAAGGATAGCTTCTTCTTTAACTATCCTTTTTTATTATGTAACTACTTATTAGTTTTAAAGAAAAATTTTATTATATTAGATAAAAATTTAGGCAATTTAACCGCTACAATCTTCATAATAATATCCCCCGCTTAAAATTATATTTTATTTCTTTATAATAATATATGCAGAGAATTTCAAATTAGTTATACTTTTTTATTAATCTCTCGAATAAATAACCATAATTATTCCTTCGCTAAATGATATAGTTATATCATCATATAAAAACTCATTACTTAAAGCTCTTGGTTCAAGAAGAGTCATATCATAATTATCCAAAAGATATTTTGCTCCTTTTATTGTTACACCTTTTACTTTGTCACTCATAGGAATAAAGCTTAATGTATCACCATATTGACCTTTTAAAACTGTTTCCTTATTAATTAAAAAGACTCTATTATTATCATCAATCATTTCTAAAAAAATATCATTAGCTAATGCATCAAACATCAATCCTATATTTCCTAAAGAATGATCTATTCTAGTACCAGATGCTCCAAACATAACTATATTTTTATAGCCTAAATCCTTTGCTTTTTCATATGCAAATTGAGTATCTGAATAATCTTTATCTACGTTTAATGTAATTTTTTCAACATTATTTTCAACAAAGAAGTCAAGAACTTTTTTATCTACCGAATCAAAATCTCCCATAATTAGATTAGGATTAATGTTATATTCATATAGACAATTACATCCACTATCTACTCCTATTATATAATCATCATTTTCAATATATTTTAACAAGATATCTCGATTAGGTTTCTTTCCTCCAGTAACTATTATAGCTTTCATTATTTAAAACACTTCAATTCTGTTATATTTTCCTCTATCTTATCTTCTCTAAACACTGCTGAACCAGCAACTGCAACATTAACACCTGCATCTACAACAGTCTTAATATTATCTTTGCTAATACCACCATCTATCTCTATTAGCAATTGTTT
Source organism: Clostridium sp. (assembly GCA_015058375.1). Classification (GTDB taxonomy): domain Bacteria; phylum Bacillota; class Clostridia; order Clostridiales; family Clostridiaceae; genus Clostridium. The sequence continues at coordinate 17,182 of SVCK01000155.1, read as the reverse complement.
ATTAAACTTTTGTTTAAGTTCATTAATTTCTTTAACTTTCTCTACTGTATATGGAATAAATTTTTGGCCTCCAAAACCAGGATTTACAGACATTATCAATACCATATCTATTTGAGAAATTAAATCTTTTATTAAACATGTTGGTGTTCCTGGATTTAAAGCAATACCAGCCTTAACTCCTTTTGATTTTATAAGTTGTATAGTTCTATCTATGTGTTTATCAGCTTCATAATGAACAGTAATCATGTCTGCTCCTGCTTTAACAAAATCCTCTATAAATCTTCCAGGATTATCAATCATTAAATGAACATCAAAGCACTTATCAGTTCTATCCCTTAATGCTTTTACAACTGGTGCTCCAAATGTAATATTAGGTACGAACTGACCATCCATAACATCAATATGTATCCAATCTGCTCCTGCTTTATCTAATCTTTCAACTTCCATACCTAATTTTGAAAAATCTGCTGAAAGAATTGATGGTGCTATTTTTACCATTTATATTTTCCCCCTTGTATAATTTCTTCTAAAGTTCTTATATAAAATTCATATCTATGTTTATTAACTTTCCCTTCTTCAACTGCTTGCTTTAAAGAGCATCCAGGTTCTTTATAATGAACACATCCTCTAAACTTGCAAGTATCATTGTGTTCTTCAAAATCAGGGAAATAATACTTTAGCTTTTCCTTTTCTATAAAAGTCACATCAAGTATAGAAAAACCTGGTGTATCAACAATATATCCATTATCTATTTCGATAAGTTCACTATGTCTTGTTGTATGTTTACCTCTTCCAATTTTATCACTAACATGACATGTTTGCATGTGTTCTTTATCAGCTAATTGATTGATAAGTGTAGATTTTCCTGCTCCTGAAGGTCCACATAAAACTGTAATATTACCATCCATTCTTCTTCTCAACTCATCAATTCCAATTCCTTCTCGTGCATTAATAAATAGAACTTCATATCCAATATCAGTTATTTTTTTCTTAATTTCTTCTCTTTCTTCTTCAGAAACAAGATCCACTTTATTTAAACATACTATCGCTTCTATATTATTGCTTTCACATAAAATTAAAAATCTATTTAACAAATCAAAATTCAAATCTGGATTCTTAATTGCAAAAACAACAAAAGCTAACGTAACATTTGACACAGTAGGTCTTATAAGTTCAGAGGTTCTTTCATGAATTTCTTCTATTACGCCCTTTCCTTTTTCTACTTTTATTGTAACATTATCTCCCACCATAGGCTTCATATCTTTATGACGAAATTTTCCCCTAGCTTTACATTCAATAATTCCTTCTTCTGTTTTTATGTAATAGAAACCGCCTATTCCTTTAATTATTTTTCCTTCCATTAATACCTCCAAAAATTTAATTCCTATTATATATAATAACCAAATTCTATTTATAATTGCAAATAAATATTAAAAAAAGAACTTATATTTATAGACTTTTCAATCTTAAATATAAGTTCTTTTATTTATTCATTTATCAAATATATTTCTCTATTTTTTATTACTCTGCCCATTGCCATTATCGCTACCTTTACCATCACCTTTATCATTGCCGTTGCCTTTACCTTTACCATCATCTTTACCTTTATTTTTATTGTCTTCATTACCCTGATCACTGTTTTCAACACTGCCACTACTATTTTTGCCATCATTGTTTCCATTAGCATTGCCCTTGTTATCATTATTTCCTTTTGAAACTGTCTGTTCCTTGTATTCACCTATAACAATAGTTATAGTTTCTCCTGATTTTGCACTTGAGCCCTCATTTTTTGATGCTTCAATTACCATACCATTTTGACTCTTATCAGTTGTTTCCCTTTTTTCTGTATTTACTTTAAAACCTGCATTTGATAATCTATCCTTCGCAATACTTTCACTTACACCAACTAATTGTGGAACATTAACATACTTAACAGCTGGTCCTTTACTTACTACAAGAATTATTTCAGTATCCTCATCTATATCCTCACCAGCTTCAGGTGTTGTTCTAATTACATAGCCCTTCTTAACATCATCACTATATTCTTCTATATTTTCCCCAATATTATTTAAATTTTCTTTCTTCAATTTAGCCCTTGCATCTTTTTCCGAACTTCCTGATAAGTCAGGCATTTTCATTTTTGCTTCTCCTGAACTTATAATAACTCTTATTTTACTTTTTTCATCAACAGTAGTTCCAACTTCAGGATTAACACTTATAATTGTTCCTTCTGGTTCAGAGCTTTCTTCTTTTCCTGCTTCTTCAAGAACTAAACCTACATCTGATAAAGCCTTTTTTGCTTCTGCTAAAGTCATACCTTTAATATTAGGTACCGTAACTTGTTTAGCTTTTTTAGAACCAGTTAATGCAAAAATTCCTCCCACCATAATTACTAACACTACAGCAGCTAAAATTCCAATAATTATTTTCTTCTTTTTAGAATCTTTAGTTTTTCTCCTTACTCGTGGTTCATCCTCTTCATCATCTTCATCATCTTCATAATCATCATAATAATCATCGTCATCATAATAATCATCAGTATAATTGCTAGTATTATTTAAATTTTCATTTTTATTTTTGGTAGCATTCTCAGTTATTGGATTAACAGCCGTCATAACTATTGTCTTTCCATCATCATTAACATCAGCAGCTATAACAGCATTAGGATCTTCCTTTATCTTATCTAAATCAATTAATAATTCTCTAGCTGATTGATATCTTTTTCCTGCATCTTTTTCCATAAGCTTTAATATAAGCTTATTTAAACTTTCTGGAATTCTTGAATTCACCTGTTTTGGTGCTATAGGTTCTTCTTGAATATGCTTTAGTGCTATAGTTACCGGTGAATCAGCATCAAAAGGAAGCTTTCCTGTAGCCATTTCATATAATACAACACCTAAAGAATATAAATCAGTTCTTGCATCAACAAAACTTCCCTTTGCTTGTTCAGGAGAAAAATATTGTGCAGACCCCATTATTGTTGTTGTATTTGTAAGAGTACTAGAATCAGCTGATTTAGCTATTCCAAAATCAGTAACCTTTATAACTCCATCATCAGTAACTAAAACATTTTGTGGTTTAACATCTCTGTGAATTATATTATTTTTATGAGCACATTCTAAAGCTTTAGCAATTTGAATACCAATTTTTACTGTAGTCTCATAATTTAACTTTCCAAATTCTTTTATAAATTCTTTTAATGTTTTACCTTGAACATATTCCATTACAATATAATTCAAATCATCTTGTGTCCCTACATCAAGAACATTTACAATATTATTATCTGATAAAGTAGCTATTGCAGTTGCTTCTCTTTTAAACTTACTTACAATATCCGGATTATCACACAATTCTTTCTTTAGTATCTTAACAGCAACATTTCTATTTAATTTATTGCATCTTGCTTTATAAACTATTGACATTCCGCCTTCGCCAATTTTTTCAATTATTTCATATCTACTACCTAGTACTTCGCCTATCATACTACCTCTCCTCCAAATAATAAGACTGTAATATTATCTTTGCCTCCCTTGTACTTGGCAATATTTACAAGTTTGTTGCAAATATTATCAAAATCTCTATTTTCATTAATAACAGAAACTATATCTTTCTTAGTAATTTCATTTGTTAATCCATCTGAACATAATAAATATATATCATATGTATCTTTATCTACTATAAATATATCCACATCTACATTATCACTAGTTCCTACAGCTCTTGTTATTATATTTTTTTTAGGATGATTTGCAGCTTCATCTTCTGTTATTGTTCCAAGATCAACTAATTCCTGCACTAGCGAATGGTCTTTTGTAATTTTTACAATTTTATTTCCACTAATACCAAAGCAAGAGCTATCACCAACATTGGCAACAATAACTTTGTCACTTAATTCTAAACATGCAGTAACTGTTGTTCCCATTCCATTTAGACTACTATCTTTTAATGAATATTTATAAATTTTAAGATTCACATAACTTATAGCATCTTCCAAAATGTTCATACATCCATCTTTACTATAATATTTTTTTACAAAATCTACAATACCTTCTGCTGCCATTTTACTAGCAACTTCTCCTGCATTGTGACCTCCCATACCATCAGCTACTACATATACATTAAAATTTTCACCTTCATGATAGCATACAAAGTCTTCATTTAAACTCCTTATCATACCTACATCACTTAAAAAACCTATCATAAACCTTTATATCCCCCTTTACTCAATATGGGTTCTATTTATTACTTTGTGATTCTATATAACTTCTTCTAAGCTGTCCACAGGCAGCATTAATATCACTTCCCATTTCTCTTCTCACAGTCACTTCTATACCATGCTTTTTAAGAGTTTCCTCAAAATTGTCTATGGTTTTCTGCGAAGATCTTTTAAAAGAATTTTCTTTAACTTCATTAACAGGAATTAAATTAACATGACATAACATTCCTTTTAATAAATTTCCTAAAGCTTTAGCATCTTCTACACTGTCATTTACATCTTTTACAAGAGAATATTCAAAAGTTATTCTTCTCGTTGTCTTATCAATATAATATCTACATGCATCAAGAATTTCCTTAATAGAGTACTTATTTGCTATTGGCATTATCTCTCTTCTCTTTTCATCACTAAAAGCATGTAATGATATTGCAAGAGTTATACTTAAATTCTTATCTGCTAATTCATAAATTTTAGGTACAATTCCACATGTAGATAATGTTATATGTCTTTGCCCAATATTTAATCCATATTCAGCATTAACTAATTCTAAAAACTTAATCACATTATCATAATTATCTAGTGGTTCCCCACTACCCATAAGTACAACATTTGAAATTCTTTCCTTAATCAAATGCTGTGCTACAATTATCTGAGATAATATTTCGCCAGCTGTTAAATTTCTAACTCTACCTTCAATAGTAGAAGCGCAGAATCTACATCCCATTCTACATCCAACTTGTGTTGAAATACAAATAGAATTACCATGTTTATATTTCATTATTACGCTTTCAATTAAATTTCCATCATTAAAAGCTAATAATAATTTCTTTGTCCCATCAATACTAGATTCATACATTTTTTCTATTTTAGGAATCTGTATATAGAAATTTTCGCTAAGCTTTTCCTTTAAACTTTTAGGAATGTTTTTCATATCCTCAAAGTTCCATACTTCTTTATAAATCCAAGAAAATACTTGTTTTGCTCTAAAAGCACTTTCTCCATTTTCCTTCATCCAATTCTGTAATTCTTCTAAAGTAAAGTCCAATAAATTTTTCATACAATGCTCCTAATTTTTACGTATCTTTGCTATAAAGAATCCATCCATATATTCATTTGGAAGTATTGTTAGCATTCCTTCCTTATCATATTTGAACTCTTTTCCTCTACCTACAAATATTTTTTCTACTTCAGCATCTTTGTATTTTTCAACAAACCATTTTATATTTTCTTCATTTTCTTCTTTATTTAAAGTACAAGTAGAATAAACCATTATACCGCCTTTTCTTAAATATTCCCAGGCATTTTTCATAATTTCTCTTTGTACCCCAACCATATCTTTTAAATCTTTTCTCTTCTTATTATACTTTATCTCTGGTTTTTTTCTTATTATTCCTATTCCTGAACATGGAACATCAATAAGAATTTTATCTGCTCTATTAATTAAATCTGCACTTAGTTTAGTTGCATCCATTTGACCTAATTTAACATTAGTTAATCCTAATCTGTCACAGTTTTGTTTTATAAGCTCTAATTTTTGTTCATGAATATCATATGCTAATACTTCACCAGTATTATTTAAAATTTCAGCGATATGAGTTGTTTTTCCTCCTGGTGCAGCACAAAGATCTACTATTGTTTCACCTTTTTGTATCTCTAATAAAGGAGCAACCATCATAGCACTTTCATCTTGAACTGTTATTTTTCCTTCTGCAAATAATTTATTTTTTTCTATTGATTTACCACCAGTAATACCAATAGCTTCAGGACATACAAAGCCTTCTTCAATATTATATCCTTCTTCTTCTAAAGCTTCATATACTTCTTCATAATCAGCCTTAACATCATTAACTCTAACAGTTACCATTGGAACGCTATTTAATCCTTCTAATATTCTCAACGTTTCTTCTTCGCCATATTGCTTAAATAACATTCTTATCATCCATGATTCAAAAGAATATTTATAACTTATTTCATCTATCTTATTTCTATACTTAATGTCAAAAGATCCATTTTTCTTAACAAAACTTCTTAATATTCCATTAACTAACTTTGAATCTTTTTCAGAAACTTCTTTAGCAAGTTCCACAGCTTCGTTTACAGCTGCATATGAAGGTATTTTATCCAAAAAATGCATTTGATAAATTGATATTCTTAAAATGTTTAAGATAGTCTTATCCATAACTGATATATCTTTAACAAAAGAATCTATTATCATATCTAATGTTTTTAATCTTCTCAAAGTTCCATATACAATTTCTGTCACTAATCCTTTATCAAGATCTGATAAATCTGACTCATTTAATTCACTTGATAAAATTATATTTGAGTATGCTCCTTCTTCAGTAATTCTATTCAATACTTTAACTGCAATTTTTCTACTATTCATATTTTTACCTCTTTAATCATTTCTATTACTTATGGCAATTAATCTAATAAGTTGAGAAACTGCCATTATAGCTGCTGCCACATATGTCATAGCTGCTGCTGTTAAAACTTTCTTTGCTCCCTTTAATTCTTCTTTATATAATATCCCTCTAGAATCTAGAATTTTCAAAGCTCTGCTTGATGCATTAAATTCTACTGGCAATGTTACTATTTGAAATACCACTACAGCAGAAAACATTATAATTCCTATTAACACTAAAGGTTTTATTGATAATATCAAACCTGCTACAAACAAAATCCATGATAATGACGAAGAAAAATTCACTACAGGGAAAATTAAATTTCTCATTTTTAAAGGACTATAGCTTTCTGCATGTTGTATTGCATGCCCACATTCATGTGCTGCAATTCCAGCTGAAGCTACACTAATTCCATTATACACTTCTGGTGATAATCTTAAAACCCTTGATAATGGATCGTAATGATCTCCTAGATGTTTATTAACAACTTCTATAGGAATGTCATAAAGTCCTGCTGCATCTAAAATCATTCTTGCAACCTGCTGACCAGTATATCCGCTAAAAGTTCTAACACGACTATATTTATTGTACGCTGAGCTCACTTTAGTTTGAGCCCAAAAACTAATCAAAAGTGCTGGTACTAGAAATAAGTAAGTTGGATCTAAGCCATAATAAATTGCATGTCGCACACTCAATCACTCCTATCTTAATACTGTATTAATATTAATTTCATGGCCATTTATATATTGTTCTATTGTTAAAGGTTTTTTATTTGGAAATTGAACTTTTTTTATTAAAAGCACGCCTTCACCACAAGCCACTTTCATCCCTTCTTTATTTACACTTAAAATAGTTCCATTTGTTTTATTATGTTTTTCATTTAAAACTCGTGATTCAAAAATTTTCATTTTATCATCATTATAATTAGTATACGCAATTGGCCACGGATTTAAGCCTCTTATTAAATTATGAATTTTTTCTGCTGAATCATTCCAATTAATAAGTGCCATATTCTTATCTAGCATCTTAGCATAAAATGTTTCATCAGACTGTTTCTCTGGTACTATTTCACCTTTAACCATTTTTTCTATTGTTTCTTTAAGAAGATTTGCTCCTCTTTCTTTTAAAATATCGTATAATTCTCCAGCTGTCATTTCATTTGAAATTTCAACTTCATCCTTCATAAGCATATCTCCAGTATCTAGTCCTACATCCATAAGCATTGTAGTATTTCCAGATACTTTTTCTCCATTTATTACTGCCCATTGTATTGGTGCTGCACCTCTATACATTGGAAGAAGCGAACCATGAAGATTTATACACCCATACTTAGGAATATCTAATACTTCCTTTGTTAATATCTGTCCAAAAGCTACAACGATAATAAAATCAGGTTGCATCTTTTTTAATTCTTCAACCATTTCAGGCTCTTCTTTTAATTTTAAAGGTTGATATACAGGTATATTATGCTCTACTGCTACTTCCTTAACAGCTGAAAAAGCTAATTTTTTACCTCTTCCTTTAGGTCTATCAGGCTGTGTAAAAACAGCTTTAACTCCGTAATTTTCAATCAACATCTTTAATGCAGGAACCGCAAAATCAGGAGTTCCCATAAAAACTATGTTCATATATTCTCCTCCTAGTTGTTTACGTGATCTATAAATAATATACCATCTAAATGATCATTTTCATGACATATTGCTCTTGCTAAAAGTTCTTCAGCTTCAAGTACAAATTCTTCTCCTTTTTCATTTAAAGCTTTAACTTTTACATAGTTAGGTCTTTTAACATCTTCGCTAATTCCAGGAATACTTAAACATCCTTCTTCCCCATCTTGAACGCCTTTAGTTTCTAATATTTCAGGATTTATAAAAACTCTAAGTCCTTCTCCATCATATACATCAATAACAAAAATTCTCTTCAAAATTCCAACTTGTGGTGCAGCAAGTCCTACGCCATCAGCTTCATACATTGTTTCTCCCATATCCTTTATTAAAGTTAATATTTTATTATCAACTTTTTCTACTACTTTTGAATGCTTTCTTAATACTTCGTCGCCTTCTAATCTTATATTTCTAATTGCCATATTTTAATTCCTCCTAAGCCATATTATTGGGATTTATATCTATACTTACTCTTATATCATTATATACACTCTTTGTTAATTGATAAAGAGTATCTTTAATTATTTTTCTTAATTCTAAGTCAATTTGACCTTTTATAATTATCTGCCATCTATATTTTTCCTTAATTTTTGTAATTATACATGGTGTAGGGCCTAAAATTTGAATATCTTTTTCATCATTTAGAACTTCTTTTAATAAATTCCCAGCCTTATTCATAAAACTTCTTAATTTTTCCTCATTAATAGATAATCCATTGATTAATAAAATTTTACTAAAAGGCGGATAATTCATCGCTTTTCTTACTTTTATTTCTTCTTTATATAATTCTTCATATTTGTTATTTACAGCATAATTCAAACTCATACTTTCAGGTGTATATGTTTGAACTATAACATTTCCCTTTTCTTCACCTCTGCCTGCTCTACCTGCAACTTGAGTTATAATCTGATAAGTTCTTTCATCTGATCTATAATCAGGAATATTTAAAGAAATATCAGCAGCTAATATCCCTACCAATGTTACATTTTTAAAGTCAAGCCCTTTTGATATCATCTGCGTTCCAATAAGTATATCACCTTCACCATTTTTAAATGCATTATATATTCTCTCATGAGAATCCTTTGTTCTTGTAGTATCAATATCTATTCTAAGAATTCTTGCTTTAGGAAACATCTTTTTTACTTCTTGTTGAACTCTTTCAGTACCAGCGCCAAAAAATTTCACATACTTACTTCCACATTTAGGGCATACCCTTGTTTGTTTAATAGCTCTTCCACAAAGATGACATATTAAATATCCATTATTATGATAAGTCATAGAAACATCACACTCTGGACATTTAAACACATATCCGCAGCTTCTACACGATACAAAAGTAGAAAAGCCTCTTCTATTTAAAAACAAAATCGTCTGCTGTCCTTTATTTAAATTTTCCTCAACAGCATCTCGTAACTTTCTGCTTAAAATAGATAAATTACCATGCTTAATTTCTTCCCTCATATCAACTATTTCTGTTTCAGGCAATGGTTTATTACTCACTCTATTTTTCATCTCTATAAGCTTCAAATTTCCTTTTTGTGCTTCATAATAACTCTCTATAGATGGTGTTGCTGAACCAAGAACATATTTACAATTTTTTATTTCACTCAAAAATTTTGCTACTTCCTTTGTATTATATTTAGGATTATGATCAGACTTATATGTATTTTCATGTTCCTCATCTATTATAATTAATCCTAAATTCTTAAGTGGAAGAAATATTGCACTTCTAGCACCAACAACAAGTGAGGCTTCTCCTTTTTTTATTCTAAACCATTCATCATATCTTTCTCCTTTTGACAGTCTACTATGAAATAAAGCTACATTCTTTCCGAAACGCCCTTTAAATCTTTCAATCATTTGAGGGGTTAATGCAATTTCTGGGACAAGCATTATAGCTGATTTTCCTTGTTTTAAAACTTCTGATACAAGATTCATATATACTTCTGTCTTTCCAGAGCCTGTCACTCCTTTTAAAAGATATCCTTTTTCTTGAGAACCCATAATAGTATTTAATGCAGCAATCTGTTCATCATTTAATATTTTTTCACTTTCTCCATTATAAGTTCTATTATTATATCTATACACTATCTTATCTTCAGCACAAATATATCCTTCTTCTATAAGTTTATTTATACTGTATATTGAAAAATTAAAGTTCTTATTAAGCTCACTTTTCGTATATTCTCCATCATTTTTTTTTATAAATTCAATTAATTTTTTATAATTCTCTTTTTCTTTGAATTTTCCTTCAAGTTCTTTTACATATCCTATAACAATTTTCTTCTTATTTTTAAGTCCACTCATTAATCCTGTAGGAATAATGCATCTTATTGCATCTATATATTTACACAAATAAGTTTCCTTAAGAAAATTAATAAGCTTCAAATCATCTCTAGACAAAATAGGTTCTTCATCTAATATAGATGATACATATTTTATTCTCTTAATATTTTCAATACCCTCACACTTTAACCCAATTACAAAACCTTCTATAGGTCTATTTCCTTTTCCAAATGGAACTTTAACACGATGTCCTACCTGAATAAAATCATTTTGTTCTTCTTTAACTTTATAGGTGAAGGGTCTGTCAATTTCTATTGCATCACTATTAATAATTACTTCAGCATATAAATCTATCACTTATTCCTTCACTACTCCTTTATAACAGAAAAAGCGCCTTTAGCGCTTTTTCATAATTATGTCAAACAAATTTTCTGCAACTTCTCTTTTACTCATCTTGTCTAAAGTAACTTCATTGCAGTCTCTTGAAATTATCGTAACCTTATTATCATTTGCGCCGAATCCTGTATCACTGCTAGTAATGTCATTTGCAACTATATAATCAAGATTTTTTCTTTCAAGTTTTCCTTTGGCATTTGAAATAAGATTTTGGCTTTCGGCAGCAAATCCAACTAATATTTGTTTTTTCTTCTGCTTACCCAAAGTCATTAAAATATCTCTATCTCTTACCATTTCTATAATTAAATTACCATCACTTTTTTTAATCTTTTGCTTGCTGACTTCTTTTGGCTTATAGTCAGCAACCGCAGCTGACATAATTACTATATCAGCATCATCAAAATTTTCTTGAATCTTTTCATACATTTCTGCATTAGTAGTAACTTTTATTGTTTTTACACCTTGTGGTTTTTCTAAAGATACTGGCCCAGATACTAAAATTACATCAGCACCTCTATCTCTAGCTTCCTTAGCTATTTCATAGCCCATTTTACCTGTAGATCTATTAGAAATAAATCTTACTGGATCAAAATCAGCTCTAGTTGGTCCTGCACTAATTAGAACTTTTTTATTTTTCAAGTCTTTTTTATCATTTAATTCTGTAAGCACTCTTTCTACTATAACCTCTGGTTTAGGAAGCTTCCCTTTACCTATATCTCCACAAGCAAGTCTTCCACTATCAGGCTCTATAAATTCATAACCTAAAGATTTTAATTTTTCTATATTACTTTGCACAATTGGATTTTCATACATATTAGTATTCATTGCAGGTGCAAATATAACTTTAGATCTTGAAGCCATAATTGTAGTAGAAAGCATATCATCAGCAATCCCATTAGCAACTTTTCCTATAATATTTGCTGTTGCAGGAGCTACTAAAATGCAATCTGCCTTTTGAGCAAGACTTATATGTTGTATTTCCCATGCTTTAGGTTCTTCAAACATGTCTGTAACAACAAAATTCTGACTTATACTTTGAAATGTTAAAGGTGTTACAAATTCCGTAGCACTCTTTGTCATTATAACTCTAACTTCTATGTCCTTTTTTCTCAAAGCACTCGCAATATCCAAAGCCTTATAAACAGCTATTCCACCTGTCACCCCAAGTACAACACACTTATTTTTATTCATTATCTTCATCTATTTCTTTATCTAAATTTAAGCCTTGTGTTTTATATGAAACAGCACCTTCATTTACTTCATTAATAGCAATTGTAAGTGGTTTAATTGAATCAGCATCTACCAACTCTTCAGCGCCATCTATTAATTGTCTAGCTCTTTTAGATGTAACTATAACTAAAGAATATCTGTCTTCTACCTTTTCTAATAATTCTACTACTGATGGATTAATCATTGTATTTTTCATTATTTATACCCTCCTTGCAATCTGGCAATACGTTGTCTTTTATTCTGTCTACTCTACAGCTTTCTGCTGCTAATATATGTTCTATTTTTTCTACTGCCGCTTCAACAGTATCATTTATAACACCATAGTTATATTTTGATATATAGTTTATTTCTTTATATGCAGAAGTGAATCTCTTCATTAATGATTCAGGTGTTTCACTTCCTCTATTTATAATTCTCTGCTTTAATTCTTCCATAGATGGTGGAAGAATGAATATGAACACACCATCTTCTCCGCAATTTTCTTTAACTTTTAATGCTCCTTGAATATCTATTTCAAGAATAACATTTTTACCACTATTAAGCATTTCTTCTACTTTTGACTTAGGTGTTCCATAATAATTTCCATAAACTTCTGCCCATTCTAAAAAGTCATTTTCTTCAATTTTTTGTTTAAATTCTTCTTTAGTTTTGAAGTAATAATTTACTCCGTGAACTTCACCTTTTCTTGGTTCCCTTGTTGTTGCAGAAACTGAAAGATATATATCTTTATGCTTTTCTAATAAAGCCTTACATATAGTTCCTTTTCCTGCACCTGATGGTCCTGAGATAACTATTAATATTCCTTTATTATTACTCATACTATTCTTCAACCTCATCTACTGCTTCATCTTTACTTGATAATCTATGTGCTACAGTTTCTGGCTGAACTGCTGAAAGTATAACATGATCTGAATCAGTAACTATTACTGCTCTTGTTCTTCTTCCATATGTAGCATCTATAAGCATTCCTCTATCTCTTGCTTCTTGAATTATTCTTTTTATTGGTGCAGATTCTGGACTTACTATAGCAATAAGTCTATTTGCCGAAATTATATTTCCAAAACCTATATTTATAAGTTTTATACCCATTATTAGCTCCTCCTTTTATTATTCAATATTTTGAACTTGTTCTCTTATTTTTTCAATTAAATTTTTTATATCAATGACCAAATTAGTCATATTCATATCATTGCATTTTGATCCAATAGTATTAGTTTCTCTATTCATTTCTTGAATTATGAAATCAAGCTTTCTACCTATTGCTTCATCTAAACACAAAGTCTTTCTCATTTGATTTAAATGACTATATAATCTAGTTATTTCTTCATCAACAGCAACCTTATCAGCAAACATAGCAACTTCTTGTGCTATTCTTTCTTTGTCTACTTCAACATCTTTAGTAAGTTCCTGTATTCTCTCTTCAAGTTTCACCTTATAGTTTTTAGGCACTTGTTCTGCAAAAACTTCTATTTCTTTAACATTGCTTTCAATTTCTGAAAGTTTCAAATAGATGTCTTCTTTTAACTTTTCACCTTCAACTATTCTCATTTCAACCATTTTATCTAAAGCTGACTCTAATAATGGTTTAACTTCACCTAATATTTCATCTAAATCTTCTTCCTCTGTTTCAAGGGTTATTATATCAGGTAGCTTAGCAATTTTAGTTACTGTCACATCATTTTCTATATCTAAAGCTCTAGAAAGCTCTGTTAAACAGTTATAATAGTCCTTCGCAAGTTCAAGATTTAATATAGGTTTAGCATTACCTTTACCATAACTTTTATAATTTATAAAAACATCTACCTTACCTCTTTTAAGTTTAGAACTAATAACTTTTCTTAAATCTTCTTCCAAAGCAATCATAAATTTAGGTAATCTTATATTTATATCAAGATATCTATTATTAACACTTTTCATTTCTATAGAAAACAAATAATTTTTACCTTCTTCACCTTGTGCCCTTCCAAAGCTAGTCATACTTTTTACCATTACTTTTATCCACCTCCCTCAAACATATAACAATAATAATTCATAGCATTTGTATAGTCAATGTTTTGTTTACAATTTGTTAACATTTAAATTTAAAGTTGCATTTTTAAATATAGTAATCTCATTTTTCAGTCGTGTTTTATTACTTCCACTTATAACAGCCTATTTTTAATATAATAAAAAGCGGTATTACTACCGCTTTAATTCATGATTATTAAAAATTGATTTATATGTTTTACAAAAGTCTATATAAATAGAAGTTTTAATAGAAATACTATACCTAGGATAACCATTATAGGTGAAATCTTATGTTTTTCCTCTTTTGTCTTAGCAAACAATAAATTATATATAATATTTATAGTAACATATGATAATACTCCAAAAGTCAAACCATCACCAATACTATATGCCATAGGCATTAAAGCTATTGTCAAGAATGCTGGCACACCTTCTGTTACATCTGAAAAATTAATTTCTTTAACTGAACCTAACATTAAATATCCTACATAAATCAATGCTGGTGCTGTTGCACATGTTGGTATTGCCATAAATATTGGTGAAAAGAACATTGCAACCAAGAATAAAACACCTGTTGTTACTGATGTCCATCCTGTTCTTCCTCCTGCAGCAACTCCTGTTGAACTTTCTACAAATGTTGTAGTAGTTGATACTCCAAGACATGCTCCAGCCGTAGTACCTATTGCATCTACTAAAAGACCTTTACTCATATTTTTCATATTTCCATCTTCGTCTATCATTCCGGCTTTTGAAGAAACGCCCAAGAATGTTCCTATTGTATCAAAGAAATCTACAAATAAAAATGTACATACTATTGTAAGGAATGTTCCAATTTTTTCTGCATCAAGCACATAACTAAAATCTATTTTACCAGCTATAGGTGCAATACTCTCAAATCTTATTATTCCATCTGGAAGAGTAATTCCCAAAGATGCTGCATAAGAAGGATCTATCAAAGCATATGCCCATGCTGCTATTGTTGATATTAAAATACCTATAAGTATTGAACCTTTTACTCTTTTCTTTTCTAAAACAGCTATTATTATAACGCCTAATAAAGCTACTAAAAACGTAGGCATTTTAAAATCTCCTAATGAAACTAATGTGCTTTCATTTAACACAACCACCTTAGCATCTTGAAAACCTATAAAAGCTATAAACAAACCTATACCAGCTGTAACTGCATTTTTTAAGCACTTAGGTATAGCCTTTACAATAGCTTCACGAACTTTAAATACTGTTAGCAAAATAAATATAACACCTTCTGCAAAAACAGCTGTAAGTGCTGTTTCCCAGCTTATTCCCATTCCTAAAACTACTGTATATGCAAAATATGCATTAAGTCCCATTCCAGAAGCAAGTGCAAAAGGTAAATTTGCATATATACCCATAAGAATTGTTGAAAGCCCTGCTGCCAAACATGTCGCTGTAACTAATGCTCCTGTAGGCATCCCTGTAACTCCTAAAATACTTGGATTTACAGCAATTATGTACGCCATTGTCAAGAAAGTTGTTATTCCTGCCATTATTTCTTTATTATAGTCTACATGCTCATTAGATAGAATTTCTAAAAATCTTTTCTTTTCTACTTCCTTACTCATATCTACTCCCCTATCTTTTATAATAATTAATAATTATTGAACTTCATAGTCAGATATTTACGGTATCTGGTAGAGACTTGTGAGCCTTATTATCACGATTATACGAGTTCACATCACGAACATTATTATATATTCTTTGCTTTATATTTGTCAATAATAGAATGTATATTTATTTTTTTTGTATTATATTCGTATAATTCAAAAAAATTATTTTTTCTTTATATGCATAAGAGTTATTATAGCTAACAAAAAGGTGATTCTAAATATTTTAGAAATCACCTTTTATTAATCCACTAATGCTTTTTATATCTATGTACAATTTTATATTAAATGCTCAAACCTTCTTCTATAAACTTTTTAATAAAGTTCATATCTTTTGAGCAACTCAATGCAACCATTAACTTCATTCTAACTTTCTGTCCTGGCATTGTATCACCAAAAATAACTCCAATATCTCTTAAATGTTTTCCTCCACCTTCATAACCATATGATTCAAAAACTCTTCCTTCAAAGCATCTAGAAACTACTACTACAGGAATGTTTTTTTCAATCGCTCTTTTTACTCCCGGAACCATTTCAGGTGGTATATTTCCTCTTCCCAATGCTTCAATCACTATACCTTCATATCCATTATCTATTGCAAAATCTATAAAATCCGAATTCATACCAGATGCACATTTCAAAAGCATTACTTTTGAATCCAGCTTTTCTATATCAACATGTTTTCCCAATGGACAATTTCTATAAAATATAACTTTATTATTGTCCACAATTCCTATTGGTCCAAAATTAGGCGTTCTAAAAGCATTTAGAGCCATCGAATTAGCTTTTGTCACTTCTCTAGCACTATTAACTTCACCATTAAAACAAACTAATACTCCTCTTCCTTTTGCATCTTCTGATATAGCTGTACATATAGATGCCGCAAGATTTGCAGGTCCATCATATCCTAATTCAGAAGAACTCCTCATGGCACCAGTTACTATTACTGGTTTATCAGATTGTATAGTTAAATCTAAAAGATAAGCTGTTTCCTCCAATGTATCAGTACCATGTGTCACAACAACTCCGTCTATATCATCTTTACTCAAAAGTTTTTTTATACACTTTGATAACTCAAGCATAAGATTAGGCGTAACATGTGGTGATGGTAACTCAGAAAAGTTATAACATTCTACTTTAGCATAACCTTCAATTCCTGTAACCATGGACATTATTTCTTCTCCACTTAATGATGGCACTGCTGCATGTATTCTTTCATCTATCTTCATTGAAATTGTTCCACCATTAAAAACCACTGCAACTTTCTTCATTTCGTTTCCTCCAATATTTATCTTAAGCATTTAAAAACAAATTATTTTTGGCAGGGCGGCGTAT
>SVCK01000154.1 GCA_015058375.1 Clostridium sp. | reverse complement strand
TCCCTCCTTATAAGATTTTAGCTATAACTTTTACTAATAAAGCAGCTAAAGAAATGAAAGACAGGGTTAAAAAACTCGTTGGAGAAAAGGCAGAAGATATGTGGATATCAACTTTTCACTCAACATGTGTAAGAATACTTAGAAGAGAAATTCAAAATTTAGGATATAACAGTAATTTTACTATATATGATAGTAGTGATCAAAAGACACTTGTAATGGAGTGTATGAAGGTTCTTAATATAAATGATAAAGATATACAGTGTAAAGAAGTTATGGGCAAAATAGGAAGAGCTAAAGATAAGATGCAGTCAGCAGAAAGCTATAAAAGACAGTATGAAACCAATTTTAGAGAGAATAAAATTGCTGATGTATATTTAATGTATCAAAAAAAGCTAAAAGAAAACAATGCTTTGGATTTTGATGATTTAATTTTTAAAACAGTCGAATTATTTAAGAAAAATCCGGATGTATTAGAGTTTTATCAAAGAAAGTTTCAATATATTATGGTTGATGAATATCAGGATACTAATGGAGCACAATATGAATTGATTAAGCTTTTGGCAGCTAAAAATAGAAATATATGTGTAGTGGGGGATGATGACCAATGCATATATGCCTGGAGAGGGGCAGATATAAGCAATATCTTAGATTTTGAAAAGGACTATCCAAATGCTAAGGTAATAAAGCTTGAACAAAACTATAGATCTAAAGGAAATATATTAGATGCAGCCAATGTTGTAATAGCTAACAATGCTAATAGAAAGAGCAAGGCTCTTAGAACAGAGCAAGAATCAGGAAGTAAAATAAAAGTATATAGAGCTTTCAATGATATAGCAGAAGGCGATTTTGTATCTAAGACTATTTCTGATTTAAAGTATAGTGATGGAAGAAAAAATGAAGACTTTGCTATTCTTTATAGAACTAATGCTCAGTCGCGTATATTTGAAGAAACTTTAAGAAGAAGAGGTATAGCTTATAAAATAGTAGGGGGTACTAGATTTTATGATAGAAAGGAAATTAAAGATTTAATTTCTTATTTAAAAGTAATAGTAAATCCACATGATGATATAAGTTTAAAAAGAATTATAAATGTACCTAAGAGAAGCATTGGAGATGCTACAATTCAAAAGGTTCAAATTTTTGCTGATGAGTTTGAATTAAATTTATGGGATGCATTATCTGAAGCTAGAAGTATTCCATCTTTAAGTTCAAGAAATGTAACTTGTATAGAAAAATTTATGGAACTTATGGAACAATTTGTAGTTTTAAAGGAAACAGTGCCTGTATCAAACCTTATTGAAGCTATTTTAAAAGACACTGGTTATTTAGATGTGCTTGAAAAATCAGGTGAAATTGAAGATAAGAGTAGAATTGAAAATTTAAAGGAACTTGTATCTGATGCGGTTGATTTTGAAAAGACAAGTGATGATAAGAGCTTAGAAGCTTATTTGGAAAAAGTTTCTCTTGTTCAAGATACAGATAAGCTTGAAGATGAAGAAGATGGAGAGGGCTCAGTAGTTTTAATGACTATTCACAGTGCAAAAGGATTGGAATTCCCTGTAGTATTTATGGTTGGTATGGAAAATGGATTATTTCCAAGTGTAGCTGATATGGATCAAGAAGATAAAATGGAAGAAGCAAGAAGACTATGCTATGTTGCTATAACTAGAGCCAAAGAGAGTCTTTATTTAACTTCTGCTGAGGTTAGAAAGGTTTTTGGACGTACGGTAGCATATAGTCAATCTGATTTTATAGGAGAAATAAAATCAGACCTTAAAGAATATATAAATGAAAGAGGACTTACAGCAGGTACAGCAGTAAAAGCATCTGTATCAAGTTCGTATTCAAATCCTCATAGCTTAAGAAATTCAATGTATAATTCAAGAACAACTTCTCCGTCAGGACTTTCGGGTGGTATAAATAGACATACAACTTTAGGAGAAAGCTCAGCTTGTTCTGCAACAGGAGTTGAAATTAAAATGGGGATGAAGGTTAAACATAATAAATTTGGTGTTGGAACAGTAGTTTCAATAGTTCCATCAGGAAATGATAAGAAATTAACTATTGCTTTTGATAAGCAAGGTGTTAAAATGCTATTATTATCACTTGCAAATTTAGAAGTATTATAAAAAGTGCTGGAGGAAATTGTGGTGGATAAAAAGAAAAGGATAGAGGAATTAGTAGAAGAATTAAATAGATATTCTTATGAATATTATGTGTTAGATAATCCTACTGTTACAGATAAAGAATATGATGTTAAGTATGATGAACTTAAAAAGTTAGAGAAAGAGGAAGGATATGTACTTTCTTATTCACCAACACTTAGAGTAGGAGACGTAGTATTAGAAGGGTTTAGCAAATATACTCATAAAGCAAGACTTTGGAGTATGGATAAAGCTCAAACTGTTGAAGAACTTCACAACTGGCATAATAGAAATGTAAAGTTTGTGGATGAAATGAGAGCAAAAGGTGAAAATCTGCCTGATTTGAAATATGTTTTGACTAAGAAATTTGATGGTCTTACTATAAATTTAACTTACGATGAAAATGGAATTCTTGTGACAGGAGCTACAAGAGGAACAGGAGTTGTGGGTGAGGATGTAACAGCTCAAGTTAAAACAATAAAATCTATTCCGTTAAGAACTAATACAAGAGATATATTAGAAGTTCATGGAGAAGCTGTTATGACAACAGAAGCTTTCAATAAATATAATGAAACAGCAACAGTACCTTTAAAAAATTTAAGGAATGGTGCAGCTGGTGCTCTTAGAAATTTAAATGTTAAAGAGACAGCTAATAGAAATTTATCGGCATTTTTCTATGATATTGGATATAAAGAAGGAACTCAATTTAATTCATATTTAGAAATGATGGATTTCATTAAAAATATGGGACTTCCTATTGATGATTATATGGAAGTATGTACATCAGTTGAAGAAATTGAAGAACAAATTGAGTACATAAAGAAGATACGATTTGATCTGAATTATGATATAGATGGGTTAGTTATAGCTATTGATGATATGAGAACAAGGGAATTAATGGGGTATACTGTGAAATTTCCTAAATGGGCTATAGCTTATAAATTTGAGGCTCAAGAGGCAACAACTACTCTTTTAGATGTAGAATGGAATGTAGGTAGAAGTGGAAGACTTGCACCAACTGCAATATTAGAACCTGTTGAACTTGCGGGAGTTACCGTAAAAAGAGCTACATTAAATAATATGGATGATATTTGCAGAAAAGGTGTTAAAATAGGAGCAGAGGTATTTGTTAGAAGATCAAATGATGTTATACCCGAGATAATGGGAGTAGTGCCTGAAAGTTTAGAGGGTGCAAGAGATATAGAAGTACCTGAATTCTGCCCAAGTTGTGGTAGTCACATTGTTTTGGAAGGTGCACATTATTTTTGTGAAAATACTTTATCATGTAAACCTCAAATGGTAAAAAGTATAGTTCATTATGGTTCTAGAGAAGCTATGAATATTACAGGTTTCTCAGAAAAAACTGCAGAGGTATTATTTGAAAAACTAAATATAAAATCTATTTCAGATTTATATAAATTAAAGAAGGAAGAATTACTGATTTTAGATAAGTTTAAAGAAAAGAAGGCACAAAATCTATTAGATTCTATAGAGAAAAGCAAGGATTGTCAGTTACATTCGTTTATTTATGCATTAGGAATACCTAATGTAGGAGTAAAAACGGCAAAGGATTTAGTTGACAGATTTAAATCTATAGAAGGTTTAAAAAATGCTAAATTTGAAGAACTTATTGAAGTTAACGATATTGGTGAGACGGTAGCTAAATGTGTACTTGAATTTTTTAAAGAAGAAAAAGTATTAGATACTATAGATGAATTATTAACTTTGGGTGTAAATCCTAAGTATGAGGAAAAAGAGATAATAGAGAGTGTATTTGAAGGAAAAACGGTAGTTGTCACAGGTACATTGAATAATTACACAAGAAAAAGTATAAAAGAAAAACTTGAAGAATTAGGAGCTAAAGTTGCTGGTAGCGTGAGTAAAAAAACTGATTATGTACTTGCAGGTGAAGAGGCAGGCTCAAAGTTGACAAAAGCAATAGATTTAGGTGTGAATGTAATTTCTGAGGAAGACTTTGAAAAAATGATAGGTGAGTGATAAAAGTATGAAAAAGATTATTAACATACTGACTATTGGGTCGGCGTGTGTAACAAGTGCATTTATTATATGTACAATATTAACTTCATATCAGTTTATTTATGCTGGTCAATTATTTTATTATTATATGCCAGTGCAAGTAGGTGTAGCTGTTACTATGGCATTGCTTTCAGTTAGATTTTGGATTAATGAAAGAGGAATGAAGAGAATAGGATATTCAGCAATAAGTTTGCTTTTAAGTGTTATTTTGCTTTTATCAATGAATTTAGTTAAATAAAAAAATGAGGATTCAAATTTATGAATCCTCATTTTTTTCTGCATCTTCGATAGAATCATCATCAAAATTAAAATTATCTATAGTAAAGTCGTTCTTTTCGGATAATATAGATAAGTTTTGATTTATCTTTTCAAGTATGTAATTTTTATATCTTAATTGATTATAAGATTTTAAGGCAATTATAAATAACCAGATACCTATAAACATAAAAATTATCATGGTGATAATACCTATAATGCAAGTTGCGCCAAATAAAACTGACATCATATAACCTCCTGATTAGAAACATACTTTTAATTATATCATAGTATAGAAAAAATATAATATAGGATAATGTGATTACCGTGTTATAAAAGTGGGTATAATTATCAATAAATATTTATAGAGGAGAAAAAATAATGAAGAAGATTATTATAGCTATAGTGGCTGTAATTTTATTGGGTCTATTTTTAAGTACATTTATAGAGGCAAATGATATACATAGTGAGGATAACGGTAAAAATATAGTTATTTCAGTAGAAAAAATAAATAATAATTTGAATAATAATTTTGAATTAAGTAAAGATGATGAAAATATAATATGTGCAACTTGTAGAGGTCTTGTTAAATTAAACAGCAGTAATGAGGTTGTATTAGATTTAGCAAAAGATTTAGATGTATCTCAGGATGGAATAGAGTATAAATTCACGTTGAATGATGATATCTATTGGAGTAATGGTGAAAAAATAAAAGCAGATCAGGTAGTAGAATATTTTAAATCTCTTATTCAAAATGAAGAAAATAAAGATAGTAAATTATTATCGGCAATATATGGTGTTGATAAATTTAGACAAGAGAAAGTAGATTTTGAAAAATATGTAGCAATAACAAGTGAGGAAGATACAGTAAAGATACGTCTTAATAAAAAGGATGATAATTTTCTATATGAATTATCAAAACCTCAATATAGTGTTAGAAGAAACTTATATTTATGGGGAGATATAAAAAATAATTACGATAGAATAATTTATTCGGGTGAGTATTCTATAAGTGACGTACAGGAAGAATATATTGAATTAAAAAACAATTATAATACACAAGGTAAGAATATAATCATGATTAAGGATGAAAATAAGGAAAATTCTATGGCTTCTTATGAAATAGGAGATAGAGATGTAGTGATAGATGTGCCTATTTCTCAAGTTTCGAGATTAGATAGTAATAAAAGAATTTTATCATCTTCATCTGGAGAAGGAATATATATTGCTATTAATTCTGAAAAAATGAATTTGGATATGAGAAAACAATTTATAAAAATACTTTATAGAGCATCTCAAGAGTACTATGACAAAAATCAAAAAGCAGTAAGATTTTCGGAAGGAAGTTATTTTGAAAATGAGATGGATGAATTAGACAAACTTCAAAGGAGAAAGGTGAACATAAATAATAGTAATGAATGCGAAATTCCTTCTAAAATAAATATTTTTATAGGTAAAGATGATGTTAGTGAAGATTTTGTGAGATTTTTAGCGCAATACTTTAAAGAAAAATATGAAGTGAATATTGAGTATTCAGAAGATGAAAAGCAGGGAGAATTTCATATGGCATTATTAAGGTTAAAGAATGATAGTAATAAGAAAAATCAATTATTTGATGAAATGCAAAAAGTATTTAATAAGCAAAATAATGCGTATTTTTTAGATGGATCAAGGAGTGAAGAAAATATTTTTAATTCATGTATAGTTTTACCGGTTCTATTCGTAAATAGAAATATAGCAATATCCGATAATGTTGGTGACATAAAAATTAACGGAAATGGAAATTTAGATTTATCTGATATAGATTAAAAAAAGATGTATCATAAATAAATATATGAACAGACCCCTGTCAAGTAGACAGGCAAAATAAATAAAATTTTTGAGAAAATGCGATCTTAATTAGGGTCGCATTTTCTATTCGATTTTTCTCTTTTTTCTAATAGCATAGCCTTGTATGCTAAAATACGTTTATTTT
>SVCK01000153.1 GCA_015058375.1 Clostridium sp. | reverse complement strand
TCTGTTTATTCTTAAACCAGAGCTTAATTTTTCCATTGATTTACCTGCTTGTGTTTGATTAGCTGCTGAATTTCTTAATGCGTTAGCAGCACTCATATTATGATTAATTACCATTGTATATTCCTCCTTGATTTTACGCAAATGGCTTCCTTGCCATTATCATCTTTAGTTTTTATATCATTTAAATGTTTGTATTAATACTTTATAATTCTAAAATTATCTTAATAATTGAAGAACATTTTGTGGTTGTTGATTAGCTTGTGAAAGCATAGCTTGAGCTGCTTGTTGTAATATGTTGTTCTTTGAGAACTCTGACATCTCTTTAGCCATGTTTACGTCTCTAATTCTTGATTCAGCTGAAGTTAAGTTTTCTGATGAATTATCTAAGTTAGAAATTGTGTATTCTAATCTGTTTTGAACAGCTCCTAATTTAGATCTTTCACTTGAAACAGACTTTATAGCATCATTTATTGTAGTTATTGATGCAGTTGCTTTTGCATTATCACTCATATCTAATGAATCAATTCCTAATCCTGCTGCGTCCATTTTTCCAAATGTTACTGATATACTTTGTCCTTCATTAGCTCCTACTTGGAAAGTAACTGTTGTAGCTTCTTGTGTAAATAATTTTTGTGTATTGAATTCTGTATCAGTTGCTATTCTTGTTACTTCTGATTGTAATTGAGTTATTTCTGATGTTATAGCTTCTCTATCTTCTGCAACGTTTGTATCGTTAGATGCTTGAACTGCTAATTCTCTCATTCTTTGAAGAATGTTGTGAGTTTCATTTAATGCACCTTCTGCTGTTTGAAGCATTGAGATACCATCTTGAGCATTTGTAGAAGCTTGTTCTAAACCTCTGATTTGTCCTCTCATCTTTTCTGAGATTGAAAGTCCTGCTGCATCATCTCCAGCTCTGTTTATTCTTAAACCAGAGCTTAATTTTTCCATTGATTTACCTGCTTGTGTTTGATTAGCTGCTGAATTTCTTAATGCGTTAGCAGCACTCATATTGTGATTAATTACCATTGTATATTCCTCCTTGATTTTACGTAAATGGCTTCCTTGCCATTCTCATCTTTAGTCTTTTATTTCGCTACAATTCGTTTTGTTAAAATTTCTTTTGTAAGCTTACATTTCAATTTTCGACTAATTCCGCTTTTACTTTAGTGGTTTTTTATACTTTTTTGTTTTAATATTAAAAACAGTTATACATTAACAAAATATTATGTATAACTGTTTTCATTTCTCAAATTATTAATAGTTTTCAAATAAGCTCAATAATCTTATCCTTGTTTTTTTCTAACTGTTCTTTAAAAATCCCTCTAACTTTAAAAGGTCTTCCTCCAAGCACATATATATTTCCTTGCATAAAAATAGCTTCATCTACATCATGAGTAACAAATATAACCATTCTATCTTCCTTTTTAAATAGCTCTTTCAATTCTTTCATTATCATATATTTCGTTTTATAATCGAGCGATTTAAAAGGTTCATCCATAAGTATTAGTTTTGATGGTTTTATTAATGCTCTTGCAATATTCACTCTTTGTCTCATTCCTCCACTTAATTTTTGCGGATATTCATTTAAAGTTTCCTTTATATTAAGAAGAGTAAAAATTCTATCCATAAGCTTTTTTGCTTCATCTTTAGAATAATAATTATATATAAAAAGTTCTATATTTTCTCTTACTGTAAGCCAAGATACAAGCCTGTCCTCTTGAAATATATAGCTTATTTCTTCCTCTTTAACACCTAAAATTTCTCCAAAATCCTTTTCTAAAAGCCCCGAAATCATATTAAGAAGAGTACTTTTTCCTCCTCCTGATTCTCCAATTATACAGTTGACATTTTTGCTATCTAAAATCAATGAAAAATCCTTAAATATTTGCTTACCTTTAAAATTCTTATTCAAATTCTTAATTTCTATTTTCATCTTTCCACCTGTTTATCCTTTTTAAGATAATTGTATTAATTTTATCTAAAACAATTGAAATTACAGCTATGATTATAATCCACGCAAAAATTGCTGTTATATTAAAATTCATTTTCTCCAGTTGTATTGCTGCACCCACTCCAAATTTAGGTTGTCCATGTACCTCTCCTGCTACAACTACTTTAAAAGCTAATGAAAATGTTGAAACAAATATTCCTATAGTATAATACTTTATTAATGGATAATATATTTTCTTTATTTTTTCTTTAGTAGATACATTATAAATCTTGCACATTTCTATTATATTTTTGTCTACATTATTAAGTGCACTCATAACCCCCTCATAAAGAATAGGAAACACTATAGCAAACCCAACTACAAAAGGTGCTTTATCTTTATCAAACCATACAAGAGCTAATACTACTAAAACCATTGTCGGAATTGTTTTTCCAATAGAATTTATAGGCTTAAAAAAGACTTTAAAAATAGGGTACATCAATGATAGTACCCCTAAAATCACAGCTAAAATATATGCTGACGTAAAACTTATTACTGTCCTATATATACTACTTAATAAATTCCATTTGAAATTTTGTCCTTTTATTATTGTTAAAATAGATTTTAGTACTTCTTCAACTCTAGGAATATAAATATCATTACTTATTTTTACAGCAACTACTTCCCAAAGAATTAAAAGTGCAAAAACAGAGATTATCTCATGTTTTCTATTTTTCCATAAACAAATTTTCATCAGGAACTTTTCCTCCTATAGTAGAAGCATCTAATTCATTTAACTTATTAAAATATGTTTCATATTCTTTATAACAATCTTTTATAGATGTATAGTTAATATTTGCTCTATCCATTGCTTTCAAAATAGCATTTTTATTAGTTGACACTCCTATTTCCTCACAATAATAAGGAAGTTCGCTATTCTTTTCTAGAGCAAAATCACAACTTTCCTTTAGTTCGTTTAAAAATTTCTCTACAAATTCTTTATCTTCTTCAACAAGTTGTTTCTTAACTATAACTGTTGACTGAGGATATCCATATTTTGAATCATTTATCTTTTTCCATTCATCATTTAAATTTGCAAGTATTCTAGCATTATTATTTTTAGATAAAACTTGAGAAACAGCTGGTTCTGGCATTACAGCATATTTAGTTTTTCCTGAAATTACAAGTGGAGCAAGTTCTGTAACTCCGTTTACATAAGAAAAATTAACATCTGTATCAGCATTTATATTATTGTCTTTTAATAAAGATCTTACAATTAAATCTGGAGTCAAGCCTTTTCCTATGTTATATACTTCTGCATTTCTTAATTCCTCTATATTTTTTTCTCCTTCAGTTGAAACTAAATACATAGAGCCCCATCCTACAGTACCAGCTATTACAAAGCC
This sequence comes from Clostridium sp., assembly GCA_015058375.1. Taxonomy (GTDB): domain Bacteria; phylum Bacillota; class Clostridia; order Clostridiales; family Clostridiaceae; genus Clostridium. The sequence continues at coordinate 16,809 of SVCK01000153.1, read as the reverse complement.
AGCATTTTTATTGTACTGAGTTGCTGCAACATTAGATGGAACTATAGCAATATCAGCTTCTCCTTTTAAAACCTTAGAAACTATGTTTTCAGGTGTTGATTCTATTGAATAGTTTACATTATAACCTTTTTGTATTTCTTTATTTTCCTTAATCAATTTTGCCGATGCTATTGCAGTTATACCATCTGGAACTACTACACTTAAATCCTTATTTTGTACAACATTTTTCTTTGATGTACAACTTATAAAAAGCGTACTTGCTAATAATACAGTTAAAACTAATGATAATTTTTTTTTCATTTATTTCCCTCCTAATTTCTATAGCTATCTATAAATATCTACAATTAGTCCTTGAATTTCATCAATAGTAGCTGCAACATCAATATTTTCATGTTGTTCTTCTAATAATGCATTAGTAAGTTCATCTAACTTAGCATCAATAGTATCTACAGTAACAAAATATTGAGTCTGCCAAAAACTTATATCTTTCTTTGTATCATACATATATTGAAGAACAGATTCTAAGTACTCTTTAATCATTTTCTTATACATTCTTACATCTGCATAAGTCTTTGTTAAAACTAATCTATTTCCTCTTTTCTTTATATCATCACACATTCTTTTTAATTGTTCTTGAGATTTTTTTTCTTTTTCTCTACCAAAACTTTGAGAAAAACTCTTCTTTCCACTAACAAATTTCTTATCATCAGTATGTGTTATTGTTGTTCTTGTAACTCTCCCAATCTCCATAATATCATTCCTTTCATGAAATCATTATAGCAAAATAATCTTTACTAATCTATCTTAAGCCTAATTTATTTTTTTCTTCTTTCATTTTAATTATACAACTGTTTATGCTACAATTAAGTCGTATATTTGTCTAATTTTATACAAAATATTTTTATTAAACTAAAGGAGATTTATATGAAATCATTTAAAGAACTCGGTTTAAATGAACAACTAATTAGTGGTTTAGAAAAACAAAATATTACTTCCCCAACGACAATTCAAGCATTAGTTATACCAGAAGCTACTAAAAACAAAGATATAATTGGAGAATCTCATACAGGAAGTGGAAAAACTCTTGCTTTTCTATTACCTCTTTTCGAAAAAATAGATACATCAAAAAGAGAAATGCAAGCTTTAATTTTAGCACCTACCCATGAGTTGGTAATGCAAATAGAAAACGAAATTAAACTTCTAGCTAAAAATTCTGAAATTCCAGTTACATCTCTAGGTATTATTGGTGATGTTAATATTGATAAACAAATTAAAAAATTAAAGGATATTAAACCTCATATAATTGTAGGTTCTACTGGAAGAGTATTAGACCTTATAAAGAAAAAGAAAAAAATCACTGCACATACTATTAAAACAATTGTTATTGATGAAGCAGACAATTTACTTGACAACACAAGTTCTGCAATGGTAAAAGACGTAATTAAAACAACAATGAAAGATAGACAGCTTATGATTTTTTCTGCTACAATTAATAATCAAACTCTAGCTACTGCCAAAGAACTTATGAAAGAACCAGTTATCTTTAAAAATGAGAAAAAACAGTCTTTAAATCCAAATATAGAACATTTATATATAGAAGTAGATCCTAGAGATAAATTTGAAACTTTAAGAAAACTTATTGCTGCTACAAATCCAAAAAAGGCATTAGTTTTTGTTAACAAAGGTTATGAAATTAATATTATAAAAGAAAAGTTAACTTTTCATAATAAATCTTGTTTTGCTATACATAAAGGAATTTCAAAGGAACAAAGACAAAAAGCTCTTGAATCTTTTAGAAATGGGAAAATAAACATTCTAGTTTCTTCTGATATTTCAGCAAGAGGACTTGATATAAATGATGTAACGCACGTTATAAATTTGGATTTTCCAAAAAGCTCTAAAGAATACCTACACAGAGCAGGAAGAACTGCAAGAGGTAGTCATTCAGGCAAAACAATTTCACTTGTTTCAAACAAAGAAAAAGCTGCAATAAGAATATATGAAAGAGATTTTGGTATAAAAATTTTTAAAAAACATCTTTCTCACGGAAAATTAATATAATATCTTGATTTTTTTAATAGAAACTAAAATTCTAAAGAATTATTAGTTTCTATTTTTATTTTTTTTTGAAAATCTGTATTTTAGCTTATTTTCCACTCATAAATTGTCATTTTTTGAGACACGAAAACATTTGAATTAACTAATTCTTTTTACTAATATATTATTAAGATTTACAAACGCTAAAGTTAATGGGAGGGTTACATATTATGAATGAAGAAAATACATTCTCTATTAAAGAAAAAGCTAATAAAGCCAGTCTTTTAATTATGATAATTGCATCTATATCTATGATTATTCATTCATCTATAAAGGCAAATATATCTGAAATAATTAAAACGTGTCTATTTACATTACCATGTATAATATTGGTATTTCTTTTAATAAAGAAAACAGAAAAAACGTCGGATTTATGTTGTTATGTTACACCACTTAGTATATTAGGAGCATCTATATTTTATATTATTAATTGCAATGGCTGTCCTCATTCAATAACACTAATAACTATGAGTTGCTTTATTGCATCACTATACTTTAATCCAAAAATTATAGCAATAATCAATACTATTTCATTTTTATCAACAATAGTATTGCAAACATTTATTCCAGAAGGAATACTAGGCACTCAGTTAAAAGTTGGTAATTTCTTCACATTATTGTTATTTCAACTAATAACATCAATTATTCTTCAATGTAATTCTAAGTGGGGAAACTTCGTACTAAAATTGAGTGAAGATAATTTAAAAGAATCTAAAGAAACAAATACTAAAATGCAATCAACATTAGAAGCAATTTGCTTAAGTGGAAAAATATTTGCTAATTCAATTAAAAATCTTAATGAATCTGTTGATGTTTCAAAGAAAGAAGCTAATACTATTACAGAATCTATAAATGAAATCAATCAAAGCATTGAATCACAAGGTCAAAATGTAGATTCTATAGTTACTATGGTTGAAGATGCTTCAATGAGAGCATCTGAGACATTAACAATATCAACAAAACTTGAAGAATTATCAAATGAAATGAATAAATCTACAGAAGAAAATATGAATCGTATGAATAATACTTTTGAACAGATGAGATTAATAAAAAATGTTATTTCTGCAACATCATCTACAGCTCAAGATCTTCAATCAACAATGAATAACATAATCTCTATTCTTGATGGAATTAAAAATATAGCCGAACAAACAAATCTACTTTCATTAAATGCTAGCATTGAAGCAGCAAGAGCTGGTGAACACGGTAAAGGATTTGCAGTTGTTGCAGCAGAAGTTTCTAAACTTGCAGCAGAATCAAATCAACTTACAAGTACTATAGACGCTTCATTAAAAGAGTTAATATCAAAGACTAATGAAGTTACTGTACAAGCTGAAAATGGACAAAATGCCGCTCTAAAGGGTGAAGAAATTCTTAATGTTTCACTAAACAGTTTTAAAGACATGAATGATAGCTATAAACTAATGACTCAAAATATATCTGCTCAATTTGAAAATGTTCAAGATATAAACAATATGTTTAAAAATATTACTACTAATATACATAATATTTCTGCAATTACAGAAGAACAAATTTCTAAAACAAATGAAATTCTAGAATCTCAAACTAATTCAGAAATTGAAATTAAAAACATAGTACATTCTGTTAATGATATAACTAGTCAATGCAATACTTTAAGTGAATTATATTAATTAATTTAATAGCACAAAAAAGGAAGAACTCATTTAAAAAGTTCTTCCTTTTTTATTATAAAATTTCAAGCATTAAATCATTGCTTCTCTTAATGAATTCTGAAAGTTCATCTCCATTTAGAGACTTAGTAGAAATTAAAGCTAAATCAACAACTTGTTTACATATCTTTTCTACTTTTTCCTTATTAGCTTCATCATTGCTTAAATCAACAATCTTTTTAACAATAGGATTCTTTTCATTAATAACTAAAGTTTTTTCTTCTGGGAAAGACATTCCTGGAATGCTTCCTGCAAATTGTTTCTGCATTTCAGCCATTCTTCTTGAATATTCAGAAATAAGAATCATAACAGGAGTTTCTTCATTCTTAAGACTTTCAACTGAATATTCCTTAATCTTATCACCAAATATATTTTTAAATACATCAGTTATTTTGTTCTTTTCATCTTCAGAAATAACAACATCACTTTCATCCTTTAATACATCTGATAAATCAGAATCTATTCTGTTAAACTTAACTACTGTATCTTTATATTCTAAGAATGACATAAAATTATTATCAATTGGTGTTGTTAATACAACTGCATCTAATCCGTAATCCTTAAATAACTTAATATATTGAGATTGTTTCTCTAAGTCACTTACATAGAATACTTTATTTTCATGCTTTCCTTTAGCTGATTCTAAATAATCTTTTAAAGTAACATATTTATCATTTATTGTTTTAAAGATGATAGAATCTTTTATTTTATCATAGAATCCTTGATCTTTTATACAACCATACTTAATAAAAATCTGAATATCATCCCAGAATTCATTATATTTTTCTCTATCATTATTAAATATCGAATTCAACTTATCTGAAACTTTTTTAACTATATGTTTAGAAATTTTATTAACTTGATTATCGTTTTGTAAGAAACTTCTTGAAACATTTAAAGGAAGATCTGGACAATCTATTGCTCCTTTAAGTAATAATAAGAATTCAGGAATTACTTCCTTTATATTATCAGCTACAAAAACTTGATTATTAAATAATTTTACCTGTCCTTCAACTAATTCAAACTCATTTTTCAACTTAGGGAAATATAAAATTCCTTTTAAATTAAATGGATAATCCACATTTAGATGAATCCAAAATAGAGGATCGTCAAAGTCATGGAATACTTTTTTATAAAAATCTTTATATTCTTCATCAGTACATTCACTTGGTTTCTTAAGCCATAAAGGCGAAACATTATTAAGTGGCTTTGGCTCTTCTGCCTTCTTTTCTTTATCATCTTCAGCAGTTTTTTCAGCGCATTCATTTTCCAAATAAATTTCAGTTGGCATAAAAGCACAATATTTATTTATAATTTCTCTTACTTTATATTCTTCTAAGAAATCTTTAGATTCATCATTTAAATAAAGAGTAATAATTGTACCTCTAGAAGTTTTATCAGATTCTTGTACTTCATATTCAGTACCGCCATCAGAAATCCATCTTACAGCACTTGCATCTTTCTTATATGAAAGAGTATCTATTTGAACTTTATCTGCTGCCATAAAAGCAGAATAAAAACCTAATCCAAAATGACCTATTATATCATTAGAATCTCCCATTTTTTCTTTATACTGCTCAACAAAATCTTTAGCACCTGAAAAAGCAATTTGAGTTATATACTTTTCTACTTCTTCTTCAGTCATACCAAGACCATTATCTTCAAATTTAAGAGTTCCTTTTTCTTTATTTACAGAAACAACAATTTTAAATTTTTCACCTTCTGTCTCAGAAGCTTCCCCCATTGAAATAAGTCTTTTATATTTACTTACTGCATCACAGCCATTACTGATTAATTCTCTTATAAAAATGTCTTTATCAGAATAAAGCCATTTCTTTATTATAGGAAAAATATTTTCTGTATCAATTGAAATATTTCCTCTTTTATTACTCATACAAATCACTCCCTTGATAACAATTTTACCTTCTTTGACCTTCAATGTCAAATTTCTAACCAAGTGAGTAATTTTCAATATTCAACTATATCACTATAAAGTAAAAATATATTTTATGAAAAAATTTCATATACAACTTGACCATCACAACCTACAAGCTCTTCACCTAAAAGTTTAGCTATAGTTGGCCCATGATTTATGATTTGCCCATGTTCAATCATAGCACCTGCTTTAAAATCCTTTCCAAAAGCAGCAAAAAAAGTCTCATACCTTTCCTTCTTAGGGCTATATCCATGAACCCCTTTGTATAAATGACTAACTTTACCTACCTCATCATCTTTAATATCTTCAATTATTTCTCCAGTAAAGTCATCTAAAAAATAATATCCCTCTTTTGCTTCAATCATAAAAGAAGCTTTAAAATCTGCTCCACACTTCTCAATCTCATTTTTATCTAGAATGTATTCAATACATCCACTATTATTTTTTAAATTTTCCAATAATTTTTTTATATCATTCTTTAACTTTACATTATGAGGATCTTTAAGATAAATATAAGCTCCACCATCAAGGCTCTTACAGCAAGCATCATAATCTAATAATTTATTATTTTTAGAGATCTTTATATAACCATTATCAACTAAAAGTTTATTAATTCTTATAGTTTTATTTACATCTTTAGCTCCATGATCTCCAAGAATTATTATATCAGTATCATCAAAAATTCCTTTCTCTTTCAATATATCTATAATTTTTCCTAAACGTTTATCATGTCTTATAAGTGCATCTTTTGCTTGTGTACTAGATGCTCCATATTTATGTTTATTTGTATCAACATCAGTTAAATGAACCATAATAAGTTCTGGCATTATATTTTTCATTGTATCTTCTAAACATTTCATAACAAAATCATCTAAATAAGGTTGTTCTATACCTCTTCTTAAATTTCCATATTTCTTATTTAACTTATATTGATAAAGTATAGAACCAGAGTTCATAGACATAATAATTTGATTATGGTACCACTTCACAGGCCAAATTTCAGGCATATTATAATCGATTTTTGCTCCTCCTGTAACAGGCCATAAAATTGAACAAGTAGTCATTCCCTTTCTTGAAGCTATATCCATTATTGTATCACCATTTATATATTTTCTATACCAATACCAATTTGGATTTAAATCGCAAGCATTAAAGATCGTATTATCAATAACGCCATGATTTTTAGGATATTTCCCTGTAACAATACTAACATGTGCAGGATAAGTTAAAGTTGGACAAACAGATTCAACTTTCTTTATATAAGCACCATTATTAATTATGTATTTAAAATTAACCAATTTATCTAAATCACTTAAATCCTCAGCCGAAACTGCATCAACTGAAATAATAATTAAATATTTACTCTTCATACTATCTCCTAACTGTAATTTTTATTTCTATATATTATAAAATGTTACTCATATTAAAGTAAAGTATTCATAAATTAAACGCCTCGTCAACAACGCAAATATTTTAAAAATTAATCTATATTAAAAACATTTTTTGTATTTATTATCATTATTTGAAATTTTTTTAAAATATTTCGACAGATATTTTATATAATTGTTGAAAAGAAATTTTTTCTAAAATATAATATATATAACAGGTATAAAATAACAACAAAAAAGTAAGGAAGGTGATTAATATTCTTATTTCTATATCATACTCAACGCTTACTATGTTAGAGGCATTTTTATATTCTTATACAGTAAATTATTTTTGTAATGATAAAAAGGTAAATAAAAAAATTGTTTTTATAACTTTTACAACAATTACATTTTTAACTTCTTATCCTATTCTAGAACTTTTAAAACCTCAATGGTTAATTATTATAATAGCAAATTCATCATTCTTTCTTGCAAACATAATATTTTATAGAAAACAGTTAAAAAAATCATTAACGTGCACCTGTATTATAGAGTTGATTATAACCACTACTACAGCAATAATTCAAAATAATTTTTATAATATTTTTGCAAACAGGAATATGTCAGACAGTGATTACTTTTTGCTTTGTTATATACTAATAGTTGCTCGATTTATAATTTCAATTTTACAATTAAAATATATTGATAAAATGTGTTTGTTGTATCAATGTATTTTTGATGAAGGTAATTCTTTATTGGCACTTATTATAATATTAACTATATTAAATCATATATTTATCATAAGTGATAATTCTATGATATCAGGAACACATAATAAAATATTAAGGAATATTTCAAATGGATGTTTTGGTCTATTTCTAGTTTTATCATTTATATATATAACAAGAATATCATCTAAAAAACACGAAATTAGCAAATTAAATGATGATTTAAAAGATAATAACAATCAATTAAGAAAGATAAAGCATGATTATGGAGCACAAATTTCCTATTTTTATGGTCTTTGTTTAATGGATAGATATAATGACTTGGAAATTGCATTAAAAGATGTAATAGATAGAACTAAGTATTCTAACAAGATTAAAAAGTCTGATTCTATTTTACAATTGGCTGTAGAAACGGCTATTAAGAGTAACGATATTAAAGTTACTATCGAAGAAAAAGCAGATTTAAGCAAATTAATTATTCCAGAGCTTGAGCTATTTAGAGTTTTATCTAATATTATAAGTAATGCGGTTGAAGCTATGGAAGGACAAGGCAATATATTTGTTAAGGCTTATCAATTAGAAGAGAAAGTTATAATTTTAATACAAAATGATGGGCCTGAAATTCCAAAAGATGTACTGCTAGATATTTTTAAGACAGGCTTTACAACAAAGGATAATACAGAGAAAGGACATGGATTTGGATTAAGTATCGTAAAAGAATTAGTTGAAAGATATGATGGACAGATAAATGTTGCAAGTTCTGAAGAGTTAACTGAATTTAGAATAGTTTTCAAATGTAATAAATAGGGAAAAGAGAATTCAAAATAGTTGAATTCTCTTTTTTGTGTTAAAAACATTTTAAAATAAAATTTAATGTGATAAAATTGAAATAAAAAACACTAGAGGATAAAATGATGAGTAAGAAAATACAAACGATAATTATTTGTCTATTAGTAGTATTATCTTTTTTGGGAACTTCTTTATATGCACTAGCAATAGATAGAATATTTACAAATTACGCAGTTAAAGAAGGGCTATCTCAAAGTACCATAAATTCAATATTTCAAGATAGTTTTGGCTATATTTGGATTGGGACTGCTGATGGTTTAAATAGGTACAATGGGTATGAATATGTAAAATATTACAAAAGTAATAATGATGAAAAATCTATTGTTAATAATGAAATTAAGAAAATTGTCGAAGATTATGACAAAAACCTTTGGATAGGAACAAAAGATGGTATAAGTAAGATGAATTTAAGTGATAATACTATCACTAATTATACTAAAGATAATTGTAAGCTAAATTATCTTAACATATATGACATTTGCGTAAGTAGTAGTGGGAAAGTTGTAATAGTTACTGAAGATGGGATGAGCATTTATGATGAAAATAATGATGATTTTATATTGCTTGACTATAAAAAATATAAAAAATTTAGTTCTCTTCAATCAGTAGAAGATGATTACATATATGGAGTCTGTGATGGTATTATATTTAAAATGAATTTAGAAACTTTAGATGCAGATGGAATAGTTAGTGAAAATTTATATGAAAATTTAGCTAATGATACTATTTCTGATATTTTAGTTGAAGATAATAATATTTGGATAGGTACAGCTACTAAAGGCATATATAAGTATGATTTAGAATCGCATGAAATTATATACAATAAGAAATATTTTAAGGAAGAATCAAGTGATATTTCTTATAAAATTAATCAAATATATAAATATAATGATGAAGAAATATTTATAGCAACAGAGAATGGTTTGATTTCTTACGATAAAGATGGAAATGAAAGTACATATAAACATAGTAGTTATGATAAATATTCTATTGCAAACAATAGTGTCATAACAATGATGGAAGATGAGAGCGGTCTTATGTGGATTGGTACATATTCAGGAATAAGTACGTTTAGACCTAATCAAGGAGTAATTCATTATGGCAAGAAGCCTAATTCTGAAGGACAAAGTCTTCTTGGAAATATTATTCATGGTATATATGAAGATGAAGAAGGAAAGCTATGGATAGGATGTAGTGGTTATGGGGTAACCATTTTAGATAGAAAAAATAATACTTATGAATATTTAACTAGAGATGGTAATAAGTCTATAAGTTCAAATGATATTTTCGATATAAAAGGAAATAAAGAAAAGATATTTATAGCAACTAATTGTGGAATTGATATTATTGATAGAAGAACAAGACAGAAAACTAATATTTCTTCTGAATTGAGCAGTAGTATTGTTCATTGTATTTATGTTGATGATGATAATCTATGGGTTGGAACAGAACAAGGTGTTGATAAAATTGACCTTAAAGATTATAGTGTTGAAAATTACAATTTTGTATATGATATTGCTGAAATTGATGATTGTGTAACAAATTCAATAATGAAAGATTCTGAAGGTATTATGTGGTTTGGAATGGGTATTAATGGAGGGCTTATACAGTATGATCAAGAAAATAATGAAGTGAAAGCTTATAGAAGTGGTGAAGAAAATGGTATATCAGATAATACAATTTTTTGTTTAAATGAAGATGCTGAAGGGAATATATGGGTAGGAACTTCTGGTGGCTTAAATATTTTAAATAGAGATACAAATACTTTTAAAGTTATTTCAACCGAACATGGATTATCTAATGATACAATTTATAGTATTATTTTTGATGAAACAGACAAATTTGATGAAACAGACAAAACTATATGGGTTAGTACAAACTTTGGAATTGAACATATAAACATTAAAGATGATATGATTTTTGTACATAATCATGTTGTTAATACTGAATTTGATGCTAATTCAGCTTTGCCTATATCAACGGGTGAGGTTGTATATGGAGGTATTGAAGGACTTTATATATTTACTTCCTCTAAAGCAGGTAGTAATGATTATTTGCCAGAATTAAGGATTGATACATTAAAGGTTAATGGTATAGATGTAGATAACATAGATAAGTTGACTATCCAAGAAAATAATAATTCTATATCTATAAAATTATTTACTACTTTATATGATAATTCCAACTGTACTAGGTTTTATTATAGTATGGATGAAGCTTCAGGTAGATGGATACCTATTGAAGGAAATGAAATAACATTTTCAAAACTTACACCTGGAAAGTATAATATTCGCTTTAAAGCGTTAAACTTTAATGGTACTTATAGTTTAAGTGATAAAGTATTTCTAAAAGTTAAAATTCCATTTAAGAAGAGAAGGTTGACAGAGCTTATTTATTTAAGTGGTATAATAATAGTAATTGTATATGGGTATAGAAAAATAAAAGAAATGGATAATACTATTTTAGTGAAAAATAATCAGCTTTATAAAGAAATGAAAGAAAAGAATGAACTTTTAGAAAAAGTGCTATTACTTGAAAGAAGAAAGAATAATTATTTGATTAATATGTCTCACGAACTTAGAACACCTTTAAATGTAATTTATTCTATTCAACAGCTTATATATGACTTAAATGAAAAAGATAGACTTAATAAAAAAGATCTTAGAAGATATGTAGAAATGTGCTATAAAAATGTTCATAGACTACTTAAGCTTATCAATGATTTAATAGATTCTACTAAGATTGATGCAGGAAGTTATAATCTTTTCTTAGAAGAAAAAGATATTGTTTATGTAGTTGAAGAAGCTGCATTATCTTTAAAGAGTCTTGTAGAGCAGAAGGGAATTAATTTAATTTTTGATACAGATATTGAAGAATGTGTCATGAATATTGATGAAAATGCTATTGAAAGATGTATTGTAAATGTAGTAAATAATGCTACAAAGTTTACAGAAGCAGGAGGAGAAATTTTCGTCAATGTTTCTAATTTTGAAGATAAAATAAGAATTGATATTAGTGATACAGGAAGTGGAATTCCAAAAGAGAATTTAGAAACAATATTTGATAGATTTAGTCAAGCTGTAAATTCTAAAAGAGAAGCGACTTCAGAGGGAAGTGGATTAGGTCTTACTATAACAAAAAGACTTATAGAATTACATAATGGTGAAATATTTGTTAAAAGTGAACTTGGCAAAGGCTCAACATTTACAATAATTCTTCCTAAAAATATAGCAGAGTAATAATTATGAGGTATGAAAGCATAAAGATAACTTGAGAGAATATTTATTTTAATAATTTATGGGGGTTTTTATTTGGAAGTAAGAGTCGAAACTATTTTAGATTACCTTGATATTACTGGGGTAGAATATAAATATGTTGGAAATAAGAGCATTACAATTAATAAGTTTTCATCAGTTTTAAATATTAAGTCAAATTGTATTAGCTGGGTAGAACAGAAAGAAGGTATAAGTGGATGTGATTTTAGTAATATAAAAAATGCCTTAATTGTAGTACCTGATTCAATGCAGATTGTAAATGTAAGTAATAGGATTAATTTTATTATATGTAAAGAACCTAAACTTAATTTTTTCTCTATAGTAAATGAATTCTTTAAGGATGAAGATTATTCTTTAGGAGTTAATAAAAATTCAACAATAAATAGCAGCAACATTGGTACTGATATCATTGTTGGTGCTTATTGTTATATAGGAAAAGATGCAACGATTGAAGATGGAGTTGTTATTAAAAATAATGTTTCTATAGAAGGAAAAGTTTATATAGGTAAAAATACTATAATAAATTCTGGTGCAGTTATTGGAAAGAATTCTATAAAATGCTTGGTTGATAAGGATGGAAAAAAGATTGAAGTTCCAAAGTATGGAGGAGTATATATAGGTAGCGGAGTTGAAATTGGAAGCAATACAGTTATTGAGAGAGGTACTGTAGATGATACAAAAATTTGTGATAATACTAAAATAGGAAGTGGATGTATAATAACTTCTGATACTCAAATTAGTGAAGAATCTATAATTGAAGATGGAGGAGTAATCTAAATTTTAAATTATTTTGGCATATTATGACATAATGTAACCATTGAATATAGGAAAAGAAATATGTATAATTAAATGGTAATATTTTACAAATGAATGGAATAAATATTTATTGTTAATAATATTATTATGTTTATAGAAAAGTTTTGGGAGGAAACGAATGTCAAATAAAAAAGAGAAAATTAAAGATTATTCTATTATGAACAAAATTGATTCGATAGTTGCACAAGATTTAAATGAGAATGATGGAGTATTAGCAGAAGATAAAGCTATATATGATAGATGTCATTTGTCAGAAGCAGGAATTAAATTTGGTAGCAAAAGTTTTTATTCTTGGAAAAAAGAAAATGCAAATTTGTATTTCCCATCATTAGATGCTCCATGGGAAGTAAGAAGAGCATGGAGAGAATTTAATGAAAGTCAGAAATGCAAAGAAGATATTTTTGTTAGTTTTGAAGAACAAATCCACTTTAATATTACTAAACCTAATGGATTTTTTAGTGGTGTAAGACTTAAATCCATTACTGATTATAAAAACCTATTTAATCTAGCTTTTAACATCTATAAAGATTTTTATGAGAGGACATCTAATAAGATATATAAAGAGTATATTAGCTTTTTGATAAGCTAATTAATTGAATAAAATATTATATCGCTTTTTTAAAGAGCAAAAGAGATAGCTATATAAAATTTTAAATGTGTTTTTGCAAACTCATTATTCTAAATTTTATGTGGCTATCATTTTTTTGTTTTAATAAATCAATTTGAAGATTCTATTAAGTTTATGTGGAAAAAGTTAAATGTTTTTGGTATTATTGTAAATAAGTTATGTGTGAAGCATAGCGATCAAGATAAAATGGGGCTAAATAAATAAAATGGAGGCAAAAATGATAAATAGAGATTTGGATAAAATTGAAAAATGGCATTTTGAAGTAACAGAACAAGGAGCAAATTCTCTTTTGAAGCTTGTATTAGATGGGAAGAAGAGAGCTACAGCAAGTAGTTTGAGAAAATATGAAATAGAAAAAACTCCAGTACCTAAGGAAGGAGATTTGAGTATAATTACATATTGGGATGGAACTTTAGGATGTTTAATTAAGACTACTAAGGTTACAATTATTCCTTTTAATGAAGTGACTTTTGATTTAGCAAAGTTAGAGGGGGAAGATGAAACATTAAAATCTTGGCAGGATAATCATATTAAATTTTTTACTGCTGATGGGAAAGAGTCTGGCTATGAATTTAGTGATGATATACCTGTAGTGTTTGAAGAATTTGAAGTGTTGGAAATATTTTAAATTTAATATATGTTAAATAAGGCTATCATTTTTTGATAGCCTAAAAAAATAATGTGATTTGCTTAGGGGAAGGGGTATAAATAATTTATGAGTAAGAATATACAAATTCGTTCAATAGTATATGCTTTTTTGGCAGCGGTATTCTATGCAGTGAATGTGCCAATGTCAAAATTGTTGTTAAATTATGTAAACCCAACAACTATGGCAGCATTTCTTTATTTAGGGGCTGGTATTGGAATAGCTATGTTATCGTTGGTGAATAAGAAAGATATGAATAATTTTGAAAGATTATCAAAGAAAGACTTGCCTTTTGTAATTGGCATGATTGTGCTAGATATTGCCGCACCTATTTTTTTAATGCTTGGAATTAGCTATGGTACATCAGCAAATGCTTCTCTTATTGGAAACTTTGAAATAGTAGCAACAACTGTAATTGCTCTATTTCTATTCAATGAAACTGTTTCAAAGCGATTATGGGTTGCAATTGCATTGATTACATTATCTAGTATTATACTTTCGTTTGAAGGTGTAGATAGTTTTAAGTTTTCCTATAGTTCATTGTTTGTATTATTGGCAACAATATGTTGGGGATTTGAAAATAATTGTACAAGAAATATTTCATCTAAAAATACTTATGAAATAGTCATATTGAAAGGTTTTTTTTCTGGCTTAGGAGCTCTTGTTATTGCAATTATAAAGAGAGAGCAATTACCTAGAATTAGCTATATTGCAACGGCTCTTTTTCTTGGATTCGTTGCATATGGGTTGAGTATTTTTCTATATGTTCGTGCACAGAACATGCTGGGAGCATCAAAAACAAGTGCTTATTATGCTGTTAATCCATTTATAGGAGTATTTTTATCATTTATTCTTTTTAAAGAGAAATTGTCAAGTATGTATATGATTGCTCTACTTGTGATGATAGCAGGATCAACATTGGTTGTTGTTGATACGTTGATTCATCATCATGGTCATGTTCATCAACATACATTTGTACATACACATGATGGCTTGACTCATACTCATATGATTTCACATTCTCATATGCACAATCATTATGTTACTGATGATAAGCATCACCATCGCCATACGAAAACAGAGCTTGAGCAAAATCATAAAACAGCACACTGCTAGATAAAAATTGAAAAAAATATAAAATTTGGTATAATTTAAAGTGCAAATAAAATAATGATAAGAAAAGAGGGCTAAAAATGTTAAAATTATCAATTAATGAACAAAAACAAATTTTAGGTGGTACTTGGATTGTAAAGGGATATTTTAAAAGTGATAAGCAAAGAAAAAAATGTCAATTTGCAGTAAAATTTGAAACTAAAGAAGAAGCAAGTCAATTTGCGGCAAGTTGTAATTTAAGACAATATACTGTTATTTATTATGAACTAAAAGAAAATTAATATTTAAATTTATGTAAAAAATAGTAGCTTTCTAAGATGAAAATTATAGAAAGCTACTATAGTTATAAATTTATTTTGTACAGTTGTTTATTTCATTATATTGTTCATCAGATACTATTTCGCACCATTCATTAGATGTATCTACGCCTGGGACTTCAACAGCAAGATGAGAAAACCAACTATCAGGTGCAGCACCATGCCAATGCTTTACTCCTTCAGGAATATTGATACAATCACCTGGATTCATTTCAATGGCTTCCTTACCCCATTCTTGATAATATCCACGTCCAGCAATACATATTAAAATTTGACCACCACCACTTTTGGCATGATGTATATGCCAATTGTTTCTGCATTTAGGTTCGAATGTAACATTAAATATACCAACTTGTTTAGTAGAAATAGGAGCTAAGTAGCTTTGACCTATAAAATATTTAGCATATGCAGTATTTGGTTCTCCAATAGGGAATATCATAGAAGCTTGGTGTTTAGCCTTTGCATCAATGGCATTGTCTATAGTTGTATCTACTTCCCATACTTGTTTTGCAAGATTAAATACTGCCCATCCTTTTGGCCATCCTACATAAAAAGCTACATGAGTTATAATTGCTGCAATTTCTTTTTGAGTTACACCATTCTTTTTTGCATTTTCTAAATGATATACAAGAGAAGAATCAGTGATACCTGAAGACATTAAAGCTACTACTGTTATAATGCTTCTTGTCTTTAAATCAATATCTTTATTGTTCCAGTTTTCACCAAAAAGAACATCATCATTAAAATGTGCAAAATCAGGAGCGAAATTTCCTAAAATATCTTTGCCAGCTGTTTGTACTATCTTACTCATAAATTTACCTCCTTTATTTTAAATATTGTTCAAAGAAACTTTGAATCTTATCAAATGGAATTACATCTAAATTATCATAAAGATCAGTATGAACTGCATTAGGAATAATCATAAGTTCTTTATTATCCCCAGTAAGTTTTGAAAAAGCATCTTTACTAAAGTAACAAGAATGAGCTTTTTCTCCATGTATAACAAGGCAAGCACTTCTTATTTCATCTGTGTATTGTAATATTGGTTGATTTAAAAAGGACATACATCCAATAGTATTCCATCCTTCATTGGAATTTAGTGATCTTTCATGATATGCACGATCTTTGTAATATTCACTATAATCTTTTACAAAGAAAGGAACATCTTCTGGAACTGGAAGTGGAAGACATCCTCCTGCATGAGAATATTCACCCATTTTATATTCTTTAGTTCTTAGTGAGTTTAAATGCTTTTTCTTTTCATATCTTGCATCTGAATTATCTTCAGAATCAAAATATCCATTAGCAGTTACACGGCTCATATCATACATAGTAGAAGCTACAGT
>SVCK01000152.1 GCA_015058375.1 Clostridium sp. | reverse complement strand
GAGCTATTCCGCCATCTTTATGGTTGCGGGGGCAGGACTTGAACCTACGACCTTCGGGTTATGAGCCCGACGAGCTGCCAACTGCTCCACCCCGCGTCATTATAATATTAAATTTAATTGGTGCCGAAGACCGGAATCGAACCGGTACGGTGTTTAACCACCGCAGGATTTTAAGTCCTGTGCGTCTGCCAGTTCCGCCACTTCGGCAAGCACCTCTTTGCTGTTCCCAGCGACAAAATTAATTATATAGCATGATTAACATACTGTCAACATTTTTTTGCACACTTTTTTTATTTTCTTTATTTTATTCCATCTAAATCATGTTAAGAATACATTTAAACGTCAACTTACATTATGTTTTATCAAAAAATCGCTATAAGCTTAATTGCTTACAGCGATTTTCTTTTCAGGATATTTTTTATCCCAATCATCTCTATATCTATATAACCTCAATTTTAATAATTAAGATCTGTTTTTACTATTTTTACTTTTAAACTCTTGATGTCTTTTAACATCTTGCATCTTTTCTTCGCTATCTTTTAAAAACTTAGATATTTTATCTTCAAAGTTTGAATTTGAAGCTTTAGCGTTCTTTTCTGAATTCCAATCAAATTCCATTGGTTTAGCTGATTTCTTCTTAACATTCGCTTGCTTTATAGATAAACTTATTTTGCCATTATCATCTATTGAGATAACTTTAACCTTAACCTTATCCTGTTCGCTTAAATGTTCTCTTATATCCTTTACAAATGAATCTGCCACTTCTGAAATATGAACTAATCCTGTCTTTCCATCCACCTCTACAAAGGCTCCAAAATTCGTAATGTTAACCACTGTTCCTTCTAATATGTTTCCTGCCGCTAAGGTCATGTTTAAAAGATTCCTCCTTAAAATAAATATATATGTTATTTAAATATAATAACCGAGTTCCATTAATTTGAATCAACAGTTTTTACTTCAACTGAAGTTTCACCATTTTTAATCATATTAAGCCTTTCTCTAGCTAACTGTTCAAGATATTCATCTGTTTTAGCTTTTGCATTTTCTTCCTGAAGCCTCTCATTTTTTTCTTGCAGCTCTTGAAGTTGTTCCTGCTTAGCTTGTTTATCTTTCTCTATCCTTTTTATTGTCTTTTCTTGCCTAACAAAACTTACAACAAAAATAATTGAGAGCACTAAGATTATTAAGTTTTTTAATGTTAACTTCTTTCTCATCCATAGCACCTCTGCAATAAAATCTATAAATATATTGTAATCACAATATCTATTTTATTCAAGTTATTTTTATTAGTTATTCATTTTTTCTCTGCCATTTTTTCTAAAATTATTTTAAAAGGATATAATATATTTTTTAATAATATTCTTATCACCTTTAATAGTTCACTTTTTATAATTTGTTCAGTTTTAATTACCTTATTACTTATTAATTTGAAATATATAAACAAAGATAAACATATAAACATGTAAACATATAATCCAAGAAATGCATAATTAACATATAGCAAAAATACAAAAATAATTCCAGCGCATAGTATCCAAAATAATAAATCTTCTACCCACATCACTATCTTATTTAAATTAAATCCACGTATAACTCTATAGGCATCAAAAAAAGTTCCAGTTAATAATCCCGCTAAGAGGCTATAAAATATTATATCAAACTGTACATTTAATTCTAACGGCATATTTTTCTATTTAAATATCCTTTTAATTAGATTTTCTTTATTTTTCTTCTTTGAATATATCAAAGATGAAATAACGCCTTTTATAATAACCTCTCCATTTTGTACATCTAATTTATCAACTTTTAACTTTTCGCCTTTTATAGTTAACTTTCCCAAACTAGTATCTAACAATATTGTTTCTTCATCAAAATTAATAACTTCAATTACTCCTGTTAACGTAAGTTTTTTTCTATTTTCTAATGACAAATTATTTTTTTTAGTTTCTTCCATTTCTATCTCCTACATAAATTACTACTAAAAAATATATGTAGGATAATTGGAATTATTCTAAAATATCATTCTTTATCCTCTTCTCCTTCGATAATAACATACATATCCTTTGCATCTTCTTTTCTAACATGTTGTGCAATATTAACAATTTTTGCTTTTAATGATCTACTAGCAAATTGAATTTCTATAATATCATTTTCTTTTACATCTGTAGATGCTTTAGCCACCTTATCATTAATTGTAACTCTTCCACTTTCACATGCTTCTTTAGCTACAGTTCTTCTCTTAATAATTCTTGAAACTTTAAGATACTTATCTAATCTCACAAACTTTTCCTCCTTGTTCTTATTTTCTTATGTATCAAAAAAACCCGAGGTAAACTCGGGTCTAATTCCAAACTTATTTGTTTACTTTTTCCTTAAATTCTTTTCCTGCTTTGAATACTGGAACTGTTGAAGCAGCTATTTTAATTACTTCTTTAGTTCTTGGGTTTCTTCCTTCTCTAGCAGCTCTTTCTCTTGTTTCAAAAGTACCAAAACCAACTAATTGAACCTTTTCACCTTTTTCTAAAGCTTCTTCTACGCTATCGATAAAAGCTTTTAAAGCTAATTCAGCATCTTTTTTTGTTAATTGACTCTTTTCTGCCATACTTGTAATTAATTCTGATTTATTCACGATTACATCCTCCTTAAAATCCAGTTAACCTTTTATATAACTGTGTTTATGTACCACACTTACATTATCTTATTATATATCCTCTTTTTCAAGTAGTCTATATATTTAGTTCATTTTTATAAAAAGAATAGAATAATTATGAACTATATCGGTTAACACAACTAATATCTATTAAACTATATTATTCTCCACGAATTAAAAAATTCCTTCTCTAGTTTACCTCTTTTCTAATATTTTAGCCTCATCCCATAGTTTATCCATATCTACTAATGACATTTCATCTAATTTCTTATGCATTTCTTTTGCTTTAATCTCAATGTAACTAAATCTCTTTATAAATTTATCGGTCGTTAAATTTAAAGCTTCTTCTGGATCCACATCTAAAAACCTACTTACATTCACACACGAAAATAGTAAATCACCTATTTCCTCTTTTATTCTTGACACTTTTTCACTCTTATATACATCCATCACTTCATTTAATTCTTCTTTTACTTTATCAAAAACTTCTGAAATGTCATCCCAATCGAAACCAACATTTTTCACTTTCTTCTGAACCTTTTTAGCTCTTATCATTGCTGGTAAAGCCTTAGCTATTCCATTTAATTCATCGGTTAAACTTTTAAAATTCTTTTCATTTTTCTTTAGTTCATCCCAATTAACCAAAACTTCCTCAGTACTATCAACGTTAATATTTCCAAAAACATGAGGATGTCTATAAATCATTTTATTTGAAATACCATCAGTTACATCTAAAAACGAAAATTTATTTTCATCATTTCCGATTGATGTATGAAATAAAACTTGAAATAGCACATCTCCTAACTCTTCAATAAGTGCTTTAGTATCATTAATTTCTATTGCATCAAATACTTCATAACTTTCCTCTATAATATCCTTCTTTATTGATTGATGTGTTTGTTCCTTATCCCAAGGACATCCGTTTTCACTTCTTAATATTTCTATTATCTCAATTAAGTCCCATATATCTTTCTTACATCTAGAACCTTCTTTTATATAAAATACTGATTGTTCATCTATATCTTGAATTTTATCTATATCTGAAATTCTATATTTACCAAAATCATGATACTGCCCCATTTTTAAATGATGTATATATGTATCCTCATAATATACTTTTAAAAGTTCCATTTTTACCTTACCAATGACTTTATCATCTTTCAAATCTGTAATTATTAAATTTTTTCTCTTATTAATTTTATTTTTAATAACATCACTGGAGTTTAATACAATAATCCGACCTATTTTTTCTCCTGTACATCTTTCAACAAAATCTTTTGCTTCAAAATTTTCATACAATTTATATTCAATCTCTTTAGCTTTACATTCCACAATAAATTCATCATCTTCTGTAGGGTTACCTAAAACAACATATATTGCATTTTCTTTTGTTTCTCTGTACTTTTTTATATTGTTCACTAATTCACTATAATCTTTAAACTCTATCCCTTCACTTTCAAGTTGATTTATAATAGAATATCCTTTATTTTTTGTGAAAACATTTTTAGATTCTTTTAACATTTTTAAAGTTCTAACAGTTAAATCATATATACTTCCACAACCCAATCCAACTATATTTATCATTTAGTTTCCCCTTTCTTATACCTTTCTAAATCTATTCTTTAATTCATCAATATTAAATATTTTTAAAGCAAAAATACTTATTAAATATATTATAGCACCTATGCTAATTGACACTAAACACGAAAGACTATTACTTCCTGTACCTTTATAAAGATTTCCATATATAATGACTACTGACCACATCATAAAAGCTGATCCCAATGATGGTTTTATGAAGTTCTCATAAAAATTCAACTTAATTTTAACCTTTATTTTCATTGATACTATATTTAGCACAGTTGTAACTATATACGCTCCTATACTTGCCATTACTGCACCATATATATTTATTGATGAAATAGGCACTAATATCACTGTTAATATAACTTTAACTACGCATCCAATTAACAAATTAATTACAGGGGTAATATAACTTCCAACACTTTGTAAAATTGATGTTGTTGTTTGTGTAACAATTATAAATGGAACTGATATAGATAAATATTTAAGTATTTCAACACCTTCAAATCTTCCTGGGAAAATAAACTTCATTATTGGTTCAGCCATAAAGAACAATCCCAAAAAACATGGCATTGCAATTACTGCTGATAATTTTATCGACAAATTAATTTTTGCATCTACTTCTTTCTTTCTTTTTAAAATGTAACTTTCTGCAATAATAGGAATTAAAGATGTACATAATGCCATTGATAAAGTAAGCGGTATATTAACAATTACAGCCGCCTTACCTGTAAGCTGAGCATATAATATTGTTGATTGCTGATTTGTAAATCCTGCACTCAACAACTTCTGTGGAACTAAAATTGAATCTATTAAGCTCATAATTGTTCCAACAGTTGTACCAATTGAAATAGGAACTGCTATCAACAATATTTTATTAAGTATTGCAGGATTGGTTTTAATTTTTTTTATTCCCAATTCCTTTTTTACTTTATGATATTTAAAAGCTAAGTATAACCCACCAATAAGTCCTCCTGCAGAAGCTCCAAACGCAGCTCCACCTGCTGAATATTCTATACCTTTTGGCAATAAAATAATTGCTAGTCCCACTCCTACTACAACTCTTCCTATTTGTTCTAATATTTGTGATATAGCAGAAGGAGTCATATTTTGAAGTCCTTGAAAAAAGCCTCTAAATACTGTCATCATTGAAATTATAGCAGGCGCAAATGATATACCAATTAGTGAATAATAAGCACGATAATCCCATTGAAGAAATTTAACTATTTGTGTCGCAAACATAAAAAGAATAACAGACGTGCCTGTCCCTATTATTAACATAAGCATACTAGCTTCTTTTGTAACTTCAAAGCTTCCTTCAATATCTCCTTTAGCATTCTTCTCAGATACCATTTTAGACATAGCAACTGGTATTCCAGATGCCATAGCAACAAAAAACATATATAGCGGATATGACATTTGATAATATCCTACCCCTTCATCCCCTATCAACATTATTAAAGGCCACCTAAAAAACAGCCCCAAGAACCTTGTTAATATTCCAGACACTCCCAA
Organism: Clostridium sp.; assembly: GCA_015058375.1. GTDB lineage: Bacteria > Bacillota > Clostridia > Clostridiales > Clostridiaceae > Clostridium. Next base: position 56,349 of record SVCK01000152.1, on the reverse strand, counting down.
TATCAAGCTGCCTTTTATCAAGGATTGCTTTTTCATAAAATACCTCCAAACTTTATTATTATGTACTACTTATTTTTATTTTTTGTTTAGAGGTATTATTACTATATATTTTATTGTTCCATCTGCCTTCCTAAAAATCCCGCAGCTGTTTCTGCTAATTTAACTTCTAACTCTCCTAACTTGCCCCCTTCTTTTGACGCTATAATGACTGCACCTATTGTGTCACCTTCAGCTATTATAGGAGAAATCACTTGCGAAACATAAGCTGATTCTTCATCATCATTATGTAATGGAATTATATTTCCACCATCAGGGAAATTAACTGTCTTTCTATTATTCATAATATTTTCAAGTTCTGAACTTATCTTTCTTTCCACATAATCTTTTTTAGGAGCACCACTCATAGATATAAATGCATCTTTATCAGCTATCATAACTATATTCCCAATTGATTGTTGAAGACTTTCTGTATAATCTCTTGAAAAATCAGTTAATTCGCTTATAGGTGAATATTTTTTTAATATTACTCCTCCTTCTCTATCTGTAAAAATTTCTAATGGATCTCCTTCTCTTATTCTAAGTGTTCTTCTTATTTCTTTTGGTATAACAACTCTTCCTAAATCATCAATACGTCTTACAATTCCTGTTGCTTTCATTATTAAAATTAACCTCCTTAAATAACTTTTTCCTTAGTAACAATATTATTATTTGACTCCTTAGAAATTTTATACACTTATACCCATTATTTATATTGTTTTTTCAAAATTTCGCATAAATGCAGAACAAAGTTGCTAACGCCACGCTTTTAACAGTACAGGAAGCAACTTTGTCAAAGCATCCAAAAAAGTTATAATAAATAATTCTCTAGACATAAAAAAAAGTAGAAAAAGCATTAAACTTTTTCTACTTTTACATACTTATTTATTATAGCTTATCTTCATAAGTTTTAACTTTTAATTCATCCTTTAATTCTTGTAATTTATCTTCAAATACTTGTTGACGTTTTTGAGATTTTAAAGTATTAGAGATATTTTCTTTAAGAGAATCATTTAATGGTTCTACACATCTTTCTGGATAAACTGCAGTATTTACTATTAAGTGATATCCAAAACTAGTCTTTACTAAATTAGATACCTGATTTGCTGGTAAATTCTTAAATCCATCTGTAAATTCTTGAACCATTTGATTATTTTCAAATGTTAAACGTCCTAAATCTTGATATAAACCATCTTTAAATTGTTCTTCTTCAGAAACTTCTTTTAATGATTTACCAGAAAGAACTTCTTGTCTTGCTGCTTCTGCCTTTGCTTTTGCAGCTTCGTCTGCTCCTGCAGCTTCATTACCTTGATCATCTTTTTCTGGTTGGAATAATAGATGTACAACATCTGCTCCTGCGTCATAAGTATAAGTGTCTTGATTTTCATTATAGTAATTTTCAATTTCTTCATCTGTAACTTCAATATCTGACATCATAGCTTCATATACTTTATTTGTAATTAAGCTTTTCTTTATATACTCTTTGAAGCTTTCTTCAGTATATCCATATTGTTCTAATTGAGATTCAAATTCATCTCCGCTTTGATCTTTAACTTGATTAAATTGTTCTTCAACTTGATCATCAAATTCATCATCACTACCAATATCATACTTATTTCTACTTTGCATAAGTACTTCTTCTGTAACTAAGTTTTGTAAAGCATTTTGTCTATACTTTTTTAAAGTATCCTTTATGCTATCTTTTGATTCATAATCATCTCCATATTGTTCTTTATATTGTTCTAGAGTTGATTTTAATAACTTATCAACGTCATCTCTTGTAATTTTTGTTTTTCCGACCTTAGCTAATACTGTTTTTCCTTTTGACTCTTCTGTTCTTCCTATCATATTACAACCTGCAAATGATGCTGTAACAGCAATAGCGACAGCTAAAGTCATTAACTTCTTAATTCTCTTCAAAGCCATTCCCTCACTTTTCTTTTTTTTAATAGGTTATAACGACATATTAAACGACATACTTAAAGTATATCAACAGTATTATTATAATTCAAACGTTTTCTTCCTGTTTTTGATTAGTTTTCCATGCAATTTTTTCATATTTCTTAAAAATACTCCAATATATTCTTTTTATCTTGTTTTTGTACTACTTTTTGTTTTCTATTAATGCAATTTATCAATAGACATTAAAAAAATTCCTTATATTAGAGTCAATGTATAACTATTAATAATGAAAAAAGTGTCATCTTAGCAGTTTTTCAAACCGCTAAGATGATACTCCCTTTTCTATAGCCTATTTTCATAAATTTTAACATTTAAATTCTTTTTAAACTGTTCTAACTTTTCCTTATAAATATCTTCTTGCTTATTGTATAACACAATTCCTTTTATCTCTTGCTTTAAAGCATCATCTAATGATTTCACTATATTTTGTGGATAAACTGCTGTATTAACTATTACATGGTATCCATAATTAGTTTCTACAACCTCAGAAACTTCACCAACTGAAAGCTTCTTAAACGCATCTTCAAACTCTTGATCCATCCCACTATCCTCAAAATTCACACGTCCTAACTCTTCGTAAGTACACACATTTTTAAATTCATCACTATTAGCAATATGTGATAATGATTCTCCTGATAAAGCCTTTTTCCTAATTAATTCAGCTTTTTCCTTTGCAACTTCTTCTCCATTTTCTACAACATTGCCATCATCATCTTTTTCAATCCTAACCAAAATATGAGTAACATCTGCTCCAGCCTTAGTAGTATATTTATCTATATTTTCATTATAGTATTCTTCTATATTTTCATCAGTCACTTCTACATCTGATATAATAGAATCAACAATCATTCCTAATACAACTTGTTGTTTTAAATATTCTTTAAAACTTTCATCATTATATCCATATGATTCTATAAAACTCTCATATGATTCCTCTGTTCCTAAACTTTCTTTGTAATAATCAATTCTCTTATCAACTTCTGTTTGAACTTCTTCATCTGTTGGATTTACTCCAACCTTGTCCTTGCTTTGCAACAACACTTCCTTATCAACCAGTCCTTGTAACTGCTGAGTCCTTAATGACTTTAAAGCTGATCTTAAAGTTTCATCTGATTCAAAATCATCTCCACACTGTTCCTTATAATAATCTAGATAAGTCTTTATAGCTTTATCTACATCTGCTTTTGTTATTTTGGTTTTTCCCACTTTTGCCAAAACAACTTTTTGTTTTGATTCTTCCGTTCTTTCTACTATGTTACACCCAACAAATAATAGAATCATTACTCCTGTTAGAATCATTGCAACTAAGTTTCCTATCTTTTTCAAAGTAATCCCTCACTTTTTTTGATTTTTACGATAGGTTTAACGACATATTTTTAGTATATCAACATTATTTTATTTATTCAAACACTTATTTACCGTTTTTTTATTATTTGCTTAATTCTTCTAACATTTCTTTGAAAAATTTTAACATATCTTCTCTGTTTTTCTCTTTATCTGTAAAAGCAAAAAAAGGTTCTTCTCCAAACTTTAATAATACATTTTCTTTATATCTACTAATAATTTTTTTATAAATATTTTTATAGTTTTCACAATTCTTTGCAAACTTAAATACTATTTCTTTAGAATTTTCTTTAATTTCTTCTATAAAAAGTATCTTTGCTCTACTCTTTATATAAGCTATATCCATCAAATTATATACAGGCTGTGGTATTTCAGAATATCTATCTTCAAGTTCTTCTTTTATATCCATATATTCTTCAAAGCTTTCAATAGCTGCTATCTTTTTATAAATCGAAATTTTCTGCATCTCATCTTCTATATAAGTAGAAGGTATATATGCATCCACTTTTAAATCAACAGTTGTTTCTATTGGTTCTTTATCTATTTCTCCTTTTACAAGTTTAATCGTATCTTCTAGCATTCTGCAATATAAATCATACCCTATTGCCGCCATATGTCCATGCTGAGAAGAACCCATCATATTTCCAGCCCCTCTAATTTCTAAATCTCTCATAGCAATCTTAAACCCAGATCCTAGCTCAGTAAAATCTTTCAAAGCTTTCAATCTCTTCTCTGCAACCTCTGTAAGAATTTTGTCTTTAGTATATAAAAGATATGCATAAGCAATTCTATTTGAACGTCCTACTCTTCCCCTCAATTGGTATAACTGAGACAATCCCATTTTATCTGCATTATAAACAATTATAGTATTTACATTTTGAATATCTATTCCTGTTTCTATAATAGTAGTACATACAAGAACATTCTTTTCATTATTCATGAAATCTATCATTTCATTCTCTAATTCTCTTTCTGTCATTCTTCCATGAGCCACTGACACTTTTGCTTCTGGAACTAAATTTTGAACATATCCAGCCATTTTGTCTATATCTTCCACTCTATTATAAACAAAATAGACCTGTCCTCCTCTACTAATTTCTCTCATTATTGCATCTCTTATAAGTTGATCATTTTGTTCAACCACATATGTTTGAATAGGATATCTCTCTTCTGGTGGAGTTTCTATAACAGATATATCTCTAACTCCAGTTAGTGACATATGAAGAGTTCTTGGAATAGGCGTTGCACTTAATGTTAATACATCAACATTTTTCTTTACATTCTTTATTTTTTCCTTTTGAGCGACTCCAAATCTCTGCTCTTCATCTACAATTAATAAGCCTAAATCCTTAAACTTAATATCTTTTGAAACTAATCTATGAGTCCCTATTAATATATCGACATTACCTTCCTTAACAGCTTGTAATGTAGCCTTCTGTTCCTTGGCTGTCCTAAATCTACTCACCATATCAATCGCCACAGGAAAATCTGAAAATCTCTTAACTAAATTTTTATAATGTTGTTCTGCTAGTATTGTTGTTGGAACTAAAAAAGCAACCTGTTTTCCATCCATAACAGCCTTAAAAGCAGCTCTTACAGCAACTTCTGTCTTTCCATATCCAACATCTCCGCACAAAAGTCTATCCATAGATTTTTCAGATTCCATATCTGCTTTTATTTCTTCAATACATGCCAATTGATCTGGTGTCTCATCATAAGGGAATTCATCTTCAAATTGTCTCTGCCATTGAGTATCCTTTGAAAATTTATGCCCTTTCATTGTTGCTCTAGCAGCATATAATTTCATCAAATCTTTTGCTATTTCATTTATTGATTTTTTAACTTTTGCTTTTGCTTTAACCCATTCATTGCTTCCTAATTTATTAACCTTTGGAGTTTTTCCTTCACTTCCAATATATTTTTGTACAAGATCTAATTGTTCTACTGGAACATAAAGCTTATCTCCTTTATCATAAATAATATCAAGATAATCTCTTTTATTTCCAGCTACTTCAATTTGCTTAATACCTTTATAAACACCTATACCATGGTTTGCATGTACAACATAATCTCCAGGTTTAAGCTCTGCAAAACTTTTTATTTTAGAGACTCCTTTAGTTTTGCGCTTAGTTTTTTTAAGTTTTCTCTTAGCTTCACCAAATACCTCTTTATCTGAAATGACACATATCTTATATTCAGGACACTCAAACCCTTTTAAAAGGTTTCCATAAGTTATTACAACTTCACCAAATTGAATTTCATCTACCTGATCCTTATATACACTCTCTATTCCTCTATCTCTTAAAGTATTTACAAGCCTTTCTCCTCTTGGCTTTGTTCCTGATAAAATGACAGTTCTATATCCTGAATTCTTTTTAGATAAAATATCTTCTATTAAAATATCTAACTGCCCTTGATAGTGATTAATAGATGCACCTTTTAATTCATACTTAAAATCAGCATTTAATCTTTCACTATTCTTTGAAATTTCCTCCAAAACTATATCTACTCGTTCTTCTAAAAGATTCAAAACTTTCTCTTTAGAAACCAGCAAATTGCTTTGTGATGGAAGAATATCTCCTCTTTCTAGAAATATCGAATAATTTTCATTAAATTCTGTATAAGTACTTTCAAGTTTACCTAATGATCTGACTTTATCATCTAAAATTATTAAATACTTATCTAAATAATCAAAAAATGTTTCACTCTTCTCATATAAAAAAGGTAAATAACTATCTATCGTTTCAAATGTATGAGTTTCTTTAAAACTTTCCATATTCCTATTTACAATAGTTTTTACTTTATCTATTCTTTCTTTATCTTTGCTATTACGAATAACTTGCTCTAATTCAGATTTCATTAAATCTAAAGCTTGCTCTACTACGATATCGTTAACAATCATTTCTTTAGCCGGAAATATCTTTAAAGTTTTAACTTTATCTATACTTCTTTGAGATTCAATATTAAATGTTCTTATTGATTCAATTTCGTCGCCGAACAATTCTATTCTATATGGATAAACAGCATCTGGAGGAAATACATCTAAAAGTCCCCCTCTAAGTGAAAACTCTCCTTTTCCTTCAACTATTTCAACTCTTTCATATCTACCTTCTATCAATATTTGTGATATATCTTGAAAATTCACTTCCTTACCAATCTTTAACGACAACTTATGATCTTTAAATAGTTTTTTAGGAGTATACTCAGAAGCAAATGCATCTATAGAAGTTACTATAATCCCTCTTTTTTTGTCTAATATCTCTTTTATAACCCTTAATCTAGCCCATCTTAAATCTCCAGATATAGCATCAACATTATAAAAAACTACTTCCTTTGCTGGGAAATACGAAACATTATTTGTATATAAATTCAAATCTTCATATAAATTTTTTGCTTCCATATCATTATGAGTTATTATAACTACTGGTTTTTCAAAGCTTTCATACATTGCATTAATGAAATAAGCTTTGGAAGATTCCGATAAACCGGATACTTCAACCAATTTACCGTCCTCTTCTATATTGCTTTTTATACTGGAAAATTTATCACTAGTAATTAAGGGTTCTATCAACCCTTTTAATCTCATTTTCAGCACCATCCTTAAATTGTTTTTTCTAAACTGAAACCATTATACTTATTCATTGCTTCTTTAGCATCTTCTTTAATTATTGTTTCTGCTGCTTCAGCTACAGTTTGTAAAACCTTATTTAAATCTTCTCTATCTTCTTTTGAAAAAGTACCCAAAACATGCTTTACTAAATCTCCTTGTGGCTTACCAACACCAACTTTTATTCTTGAAAAAACATCAGTACCTATATTAGCAATTATACTCTTTATGCCATTATGACCGCCGGCACTTCCTTTTTCTCTTATTCTAATTCTTCCAACGTCAAGGCTTACATCATCATAAATAACCAAAATATCTTCTTGTGATAATTTATAAAAGTCCATAACTTCACGTATACTTTCTCCACTTAAATTCATATATGTAGTTGGTTTTAAAAGAATTATTTTTTCTCCATTTATAAAACCTTCACCATACACACCTTTAAATTTTATCCTAGAAACTTCTATATTATACCTATCAGCAATAACATCTATTGCATCAAATCCTATATTATGTCTTGTATTATCATATTCTCTTCCTGGATTTCCCAAGCCAACTATAAGAAACATTTCTCTATATCTCCTTTTAAATAAAATCGTTACTATATATTATACTAAATAATATATCTATAACAAAAGTAAATTTTAATCAATCAAAACTTGTATAGTTGTATTTGTACCGTATCTCAGAATTTTACAATCAATATTTTCACCATTATTCTTATTTCTAATTACATCGTTAATATCTTCTAATGATGTTATTTCATTATTATCCAATGACAATATTATATCTGTAGGTAAAATTCCCCATCTCGCTGCTCGACCACCAGGTATAACATTTTTAACATATAGACCTTTTACTCCGCTATCTTTATCATCAATCACTTCTCCGCTAATCCCTAATTTATCTGTAAATTTAATTATATAATCTACTATTTTTTTCAAATCTGTTGCATTTAACGAATAATATAATTGATTACTTTCACCATTATTATTTAAAAATATACCATTAAATCCAACTAGTTCTCCTTGAATGTTACATAATGCTCCTCCTATATTTTCATCATTTATAATTGTATTTGTTTGAATTATTGTATACAAATCTCCTTTTACATCATCATGTATTCTGTTTTCAGTAGATGTAACCACTCCTACAGTAACCATTCCTATAAAATCATTAGAAATAGAATTTCCGGCAGCAAAAACAAAATTCCCATCTTTTATTTCACCTTCATTCATAATTATAGGAACAATCTCATCCGAAACAATTTTTATCAATGCAACATCTGTTTTTTCATCTGCTCCTATTAAATCTGCTTCTATAGGCTCTTTAGCTAATGAAGGAAGCTTAACAAAAATATCATTCATATTCTTAATTTTGGACAAACTTGTTGCTATATAGCCTTGTTCATCAATAACAATTCCAGTAACATTTCCCTCTCCTCTAGTATTCACATTCAACTTATCAATAGAATCACCAATTGTAACTATTGAATGTGAAACAGATGTTATTCCTTTAGATAACATCTGTTCAAAATAGGCTTCCAATTCTCCAGAATCATTAAGTCTATCTTTTTGTATCATTTTCTCCACTACAATTTTAGAACATATGCATCCACTTATAATAGCTACAATGATAAAAACACATATATAAGAAATAATTTTGCAATTTTTCTTCTTTTTAATCATTATTCTTTCCGATCCATTCTTTTCCATTATTGATTACCCCTATCACATAATTCTCGTTAACGTAAATGTAAATACAGTTTTACCATCAACACTTTCTACCCATATATCTTCTCCATGTCTAGATATTATAGTTCTAACTATTGATAGTCCCAATCCAGTGCTTTCTTTATTAGTTCTTGATGAATCCGCTTTATAAAACCTATCCCACACTTTCAAGATTTGAGTTTCAGATAACTCATCCCCTTTATTCTCTATACTTACATAAACTTTTTCACCTTTTACTTTCGTCTTAATTTTTACGACCTCTCCAATGTAACTGTATTTTATTGCATTATCTAACAAATTAGTCAATACTTGAATTATTCTATCTCTATCAATAAGAACAAACTCATGATCATTTTCTAAAGTAACTTCTACTTTTAAATCTTTATCTATAATTTTATTCTGCTGCTTAACTAAACATGCCTTAATTATTGCATTAATATCATCTTCAATTTCATTTAATTTGTAATTTGAACTGTCCAACGTTGATATATCTAGCAAATCATTTACCAATCTACAAAGCCTTTTTATTTCATCATACACAATTTCTAGATAATATCTTTCTTTACCTTTAGGAATTACTCCATCTATTATTCCAGCTATAAACCCACATATAGACATTATAGGAGACCGTAATTCATGAGATGCATTAGAAATAAAATTGCGTCTATTTTCATCAATTTTATTTAAAGTTTCAGCCATCAAATTAAATGATTTGGCTAAATCACCTATTTCATCATTTGTAACAATGGCTACTCTTTTATCAACCTCTCCAATAGCTATTTTCTTCGCTACTTTATTAATTTCTCCTATTGGTTCAATTATCATATCTTTAATATAATGTCTTATGCCTATTAACATGATAATTATAGATATAAATATACACATCCATATAGATATTAATAGCCAGGTTACTTTTATCTGCATAGCCTTTGTTGAAATCTTAAAAATTAAAATTCCTCCAAAGTAATTATCTTGAAAAATAGGCTTCATATAAACATACCAATTTTCGCCCTCAACTTTTTCTAAAATATTTCCTTCTTTTAATTCTATTCTTTCATTCTCAGTTATAACTTTTTCCGATAGTTTTAATTCTTCATCTTTTTTTAAATATGTTGAAACTGCATAAGGATATCCTAAGTTGTCCGTTATAATTATATTTGCGCTAGTACACTTACTTACGATCTCCATAGTATTTTTCAAATTACTTAAACTTGTATTTTCTTGTACTCTTAAATAATTGGATACTTCAACAGTTATAGGATATACCTCTTTATTAATAAGTTCTTTTCTTTGATCTTTTAAAAAATCTATTCCCAAAATACTTAATATAATTCCTAAAATCACAAGAGATAATGATAAAATTGAAACAATACGTATTTGAATCTTATATACTAAACTTTTTTTCACCTTTACTTCACCTCAAATTTATAACCAACCCCCCATACTGTCTGTAGATTCCAGTCTGTTCCTCCTTTTATTTTGCTTCTTAACCTTTTCACATGAACATCAACTGTTCTTGAATCTCCTGGATAATCATATCCCCAAACTTCACAAAGAAGTTGTTCTCTTGTAAATACCTTATTTTTATTTTTTGCTAAATAATATAAAAGTTCAAATTCTTTAGGAGGCATTTTTATCATATTTCCATCATATATAACCTCATAGGATTTAGCATCAATTAAAATATTACTAAACTGCAATTTATCATCCACATAATTTTTATCTATAATATATCTTCTCATAACAGCCTTAATCCTTGCCATTAATTCCTTTGGTTCAAATGGTTTTACTATATAATCATCAGCTCCCAATTCTAATGCAAGAACTTTATCAAAAGTATCTCCCTTAGCTGTTAGCATAATCACAGGAACAACTCCATCTTTTCTTATACTCTTTAATACTTCAATTCCATTTATATTAGGAATCATAACATCTAATAAAACTAAGTCTGGTTTATAACTTTTAAACTCATCCAATGCCGTCTTTCCATCATAAGCGATTTTTGTATCATAACCAGAACTTTTTAAATACATATTTATAACTTCACCTATATTTATATCATCATCAACCACTAAAACTTTTTCTAAACTATTACCCATTACTTTCCCCTCCACTAATAATTTAGTCACTTATTTACTATTATATAAATAATCTAAAGCAAATGTTACATTATATTAACTATTTTTTTAAAATAATATAATTTCTTTTTGAAAACATACATTTTTTCCCTTTCGCTTTCAAGAAATTTTATCCCTTCTTAAACGTTAAAAAAAGGAGTACTAAAAGTACTCCTTTTTTTATATGTAATTTTTAAGCTTCAAACAACTTACTTATTGGTTCATCATCATATATTCTTTGAATTGCTTCTGCAAATATAGGTGCAACTGAAAGTGAAGATATTTTACTTGTATCTGCGTCTTCTGGTAATGTAATTGTATTTAACATTACTAATTCCTCAATTGCTGAACTATTTAGTCTGTCAAAAGCAGGTCCTGAAAGAACTCCATGTGTACAACAAGCATAAACTGCTGTAGCCCCTAAATCTCTTAATGCATTTGCAGCATTAGTAATAGTTCCTGCTGTATCTATCATATCATCTATTAAGATACATCTCTTACCTTCAACATCTCCAATAATATTCATTATTTCAGATACATTGGCTTTAGGTCTTCTCTTATCTATTATAGCTATTGGTGCATGTAATTTATCAGCAAATTTTCTAGCTCTTGTAACACTTCCTAAATCTGGTGAAACAACAACTACATCATCTTGATCTGCTAATCCTTTATCAACAAAGTGTTTAGCTAATATAGGTGAACCAAGTAAATGATCTACTGGTATATTAAAGTATCCTTGAATTTGAGCCGCATGTAAATCCATAGTTAATACTCTATGAGCACCAGCTGCTGTTAAAAGATCTGCTACTAATTTTGCTGTAATTGGATCTCTTGATTTAGCTTTTCTGTCTTGTCTTGCATATCCATAGTATGGAATTACTGCTGTTATTCTTCCTGCAGATGCTCTCTTAAATGCATCAATCATTATTAAAAGTTCCATTAAATTGTTATTAACTGGTGAACAAGTAGATTGTATTATAAATACATCAGCACCTCTTACAGTTTCATTAATATCAACTGATATTTCTCCATCACTAAATGTAGATACTTTTGCTTTTCCCACAGGTAACCCTAGTATTTCAGCAATTTCTCTTGCTAATTCAGGATGAGAATTTCCAGTAAATATTTTAATGTTATTTCCATGAGTTAACATATTGGTTAGGACCTCCTTAATTTTAACTATAGGTATTTTCTATTTGGTATAATATATATTAATTATTTTATTAAACCCTTTCTCTCAACCCATCCACTTATATTTCTTTGTTTAGCCCTAGCTATCGCAAGGTCTCCTTCTTTAACTGTATTAGTTATTGTTGAGCCTGCCGCAATATAAGTATTGTCTTCAACTTCAACTGGTGAAATTAAATTTGTATTACATCCTATAAAACTATTATTTCCAATTTTTGTCTTATGTTTGACTTTTCCATCGTAATTAACTACTACTGTTCCACATCCAAAATTACAACCGCCACCTACTTCTGCATCTCCGATGTAAGTTAAATGAGAAACTTTAGTTCCATTTCCTATTGTTGATTTCTTAATTTCAACAAAGTCTCCTATTCTAGCATCTTTTCCAATTGATGATTCAGGTCTTATATAGGCAAATGGTCCAACTGTTGTATTTTCTCCAATTCTGCTTTCTAATATCACAGATGATTGGATTTCTACTCCTGATTCTATATAACTATCTTTAATTCTATTATTTTGTAATAACATACATCCTGATTCTATTTCAGTATTACCTTCTAAAATATTATTAGGATATATTATTGTATCTTTACCTATTTTAACATCTATACCAATGTAAGTTGTTTTAGGGTCTATTAAAGTAACTCCATTATCTAGATGTTTTCTATTAATTCTATTTCTTAAAATCTGTTCTGCTTCTGCAAGCTGAACTCTTGAATTTACACCAATTGTATCTTCATAATCAGTCACTACAGCGCCAACTCTCTTACCTTTACTTTTAAGAATTCCTATAACATCTGTCAAATAATATTCTCCTTGATTATTATCATTAGATAATTCATCTAGTGATGCTAATAGTTCTTTTATATCAAAACAATACATTGCTGCATTCATTTCATTTACTTTTAATTCTTCTTCAGAACAATCTTTATGTTCTACTATTTTAATTACTTCATCACCATCTCTTATAATTCTTCCATATCCTGTTGGATCTTCAACTATTGCTGATAGTAATGTAGCTGAATTTTTCTTTTCAATATGTTCATCTATTAATTTATTAATAGTTTCAACCTTTGTCAAAGGTGCATCTCCAGCAAATATAGCTACTACACCATCTTTATCTTGTAAAAATTCTTTAGCACATTTTACTGCATGCCCTGTTCCTAGTTGTTCTTGTTGCAATGAGTAAGATACTTTCCTTGATTCTGTACCAGCCTTAACAAGTTCCGCTCCCTTCCCAATAATAACATTCACGTCACTAATTCCTGATAATCTCATGTTATCTATAACATGATTAACCATTTCTTTTCCACAAACTTTATGCAAAACTTTTGGAAGGTCAGATTTTATTCTTTTTCCTTGACCCGCTGCTAAAATCAACGCACATTTATACATAAATATCACCTCATTATGTCAAACATATATTTAAATTCATTATATTAATATCATTCGTAAATTTACATACCTCTTCTATTATATTTAAAAGATTTTTTTATTTCAACCTCTGGAAACCTTTTCGAAAAAAATAAAAGGAAGTTTCCTCCCTTTTATTTCTAACAAAATTACTATTCTTCAATAGTTGTTTCTTCCACTTCTTCACTTATAACTTTTTCATAAGTCTCTAAAATAGAAGTTTGTATTTTTTCTCTAGTCTCTGTGTTTATTGGATGTGCTATATCCTTAAACTCTCCATCTGGTGTCTTTCTGCTAGGCATTGCAATAAACAATCCATTTTGTCCTTCGATAATTTTAATATCATGTACCACAAATTCATTATCAAAAGTAACGGAAACTATAGCCTTCATCTTTCCGTCTGTGGCTATTTTTCTAATTCTAACGTCTGTGATTTGCAATTCACTTCACCTCCAGTTGCTTTATATGGTATTAATTCTCCATATATAACCAAAATCCTCTTTTTATTTAGAAAATTTTCGTATTTTTGTTTTATTATGAGATATAAGCGAATTATTTCATTATTAGCTAAACATCTTTGATGGTCTTATCTCTCTAATTGAAGATTTATCAACAGATTTAAATTCTACAATTGAAACATACTCATCAACTAATTTTTTTTCAATTTCTTTATTATCTAGAAGAACTCCTATTCCAACTAACTCACTGTCAAATTCTCTAAGAAGTTCTTTTATACCTTTAGCTGTTCCTCCACCTTTCATGAAGTCATCAATAAATATACTTCTACTACTTGGTTTCATTGATTTCTTTGATAATGACATCTGTTGTAATCTTCCACTGGTTCCCGATACATAGTTAATTGACACTGTTGGTCCTTCTGTAACTTGTGTATCTCTTCTAGCAATCACCAATTGAACTCCTAAATTTCTAGCTACTTCATAAGCTAATGGAATTCCTTTAGTTTCAACAGTTATTACATAATCTATGTCCAAATTTTGAAAACATGATGATAATATAACCGCTGCCTTCCTTATTATATTGGGATTATACATAAGATCTGTCATATATATAAAATTTCCAGCAATCACTCTTCCATCATCTTTTAAAAGTTCACAAAGTTCTAATGCAAATTCCCTTCTCTTCTCTTCTCCAATTTCTGGAATAAATTTTATTCCTCCTGCTGCTCCTGATATCGTCTCTACTTTTCCCATTTCAAGTTTTTGCAATGTTTCTCTCACAATAACAATATCTTCACTAATAGTTGATTTGGCTGCATTTAACATTTCTGAAAATTTATTTAATCCTATTATTCTATTCGGTTTTTCTAATAATATTTTTGTAATAGCTACTACTCTGCTATTTCTAGTCATTTTCTCCATTTTATCACCTGCACATTTATAATATACGAACTTTATAGTATAATTTTGTCACTAATATTCATATTTTATTCTATAAATTCTTTATTGGCAATAGATTTTATTTATAATATGTGTGTTCAATTTGATTTTTTTGTATATAATTATAACTGTAAATAACTAAAAAGGGGTTGATTTTTTGTCATTTGATTTTATTAATGATAAACACAAGAAAATCCACTTCATTGGAATTGGTGGAGTAAGTATGAGCGGACTTGCTGCTGTACTATTAAATAAAGGATATAAAGTTTCTGGTTCAGACTTTAAAGAATCTAATGTACTAGATAAACTAAGAAAAAAAGGGGCTGAAATATACATAGGCCATGACAAAAATAACTTAGTTGACGTAGACCTTGTAGTATATACTGCTGCAATTCCAGAGTCAAACCCTGAACTTGCAGAAGCTAAAAGACAAAACATCCAACTTATGAACAGAGCTGAATTTTTAGGTCTAATAATGAAAGGTCATAAGTATAATGTAGCTGTTGCTGGTACTCATGGAAAGACTACATGTACCTCTATGATTTCTCATGTAACAATGGAAGCGAATTTAGATCCTACAATATTAGTTGGTGGAGATTTAGATTTAATCGGTGGTAATTATAGAATCGGAAACAGTGACTATTTTATAACCGAATCATGTGAATATAAAGAATCTTTCCTTAAATTCTTTCCATATATCGGAATAATATTAAATATAGATGCTGATCATCTTGATTATTATAGAGATATTAATCACATATATGAAACTTTTAAGAAATTCTCAAAACTTGTACCTAAAAATGGATACCTAATTGGTTATGGCGGAGATATTAGAGTTAAAGAAATTCTTAAAGATGCTGATTGCAACACAGTTTCATATGGTTTTGATGACGAAGACTTAACTGCAAAAGATATTTCTTTTGATAATAGAGGATGTGCTTCTTTTACTGTTTGTGAAAATGGAAAAGAATTATTTAAATTAACTTTAAATAATCCTGGAAAGCACAATATACTAAACGCTCTTTGTTCTATCGCTGTAGGTCTTATCTTTAATGTACCTTATGAAACAATAATTTCAGGTTTAGAAAAATGTAAAGGGGCTCATAAAAGATTTGAATTTAAAGGAGAAAAAGATGGTATAACAGTTATTGATGATTATGCTCATCATCCAACTGAAATCAAAGCTACTTTAAATACAGCGAAAAAAATAAATCACAATAAAACTTACTGTGTATTCCAACCTCACACTTATACAAGAACAAAAGCCTTATTTGATGAATTTACTACAGCTTTCGCTGATGCTGATGAATTGATTTTAATGGATATTTATGCAGCAAGAGAAAAAGATACTGGTCTTGTATCATCTGATGAATTGGGAGATGCTATTAGAAAAACAGGATTAAAATGCACCAATGTTCACTCTCATGATGAAGCAGCTGAATATTTAAAACAAAACGCAAATAAAGGTGATTTAATTCTTACAGTTGGAGCTGGAGATGTAGTAATCGTCGGAGATAAATTCTTAAAGTAGAATATAAAGTGCTTGTATTCTAAATGCATAAAAACATCCGAATACAGCACTTTATTTTTTTATTTTTAATATTTTAACATTAATACTCTTATACTTTTACTAATATTAGTTTATACTGTTTATTAACTTATATTTTAAAGGAGGGTTCTTATGGACTTACTAAAAAAAATCCAATCATCTGCTAAATATATATTACAAAAGACTAAATATAAACCTTCTATTGGTTTAATACTTGGTTCAGGATTAGGAGACTTAGCAAATCTAATTGAAAATCCAGAATTTTATCCTTATGAAACAATTCCAAACTTTCCTGTGTCAACCGTTGAAGGACATAAAGGTAGATTAGTAATTGGTACACTAAAAGGAAAAACTGTTGTCGCTATGCAAGGTAGATTTCACTACTATGAAGGATATAGTTTAAATGAGGTTACTTTTCCTATAAGAGTAATGAAATTATTAGGAATTGAAACTATTATAATTACTAATGCTGCTGGAGCAGTTAATGAAAACTTTAAACCTGGAGATCTTATGATTATAAATGATCATATAAATCTTTCTGGTAATAATCCTCTTATAGGCGCAAATTTAAACGATTTTGGCACAAGATTTCCAGATATGTGTAACGCCTACAACTCTGATTTAATAGAAAAAGTAAAAAATGTAGCTAAAGAAAATAATATAGATGTAAAAGAAGGAGTTTATACATTAATGACAGGACCTTCTTATGAGACACCAGCAGAAATAAGGATGATAAGAACTTTAGGTGGTGATGCTGTTGGTATGTCTACAGTTCCTGAAGTTATAATTGCTAATCATAGTGGAATGAAAGTAATCGGTATATCATGTTTAACAAATATGGCCGCTGGAATACTTAAACAGCCATTAAATCATGAAGAAGTTATTAAAACTTCAAACTTAGCAAAAACTAAATTTGTAAACCTTATGAATTCTTTAATAGAATCTCTTTAATTTTTATTTTCACTTATAAGACTGTATATTAAATCAATTATAATAATGCAAAAAAATAATATTTTATTAATAAAACTATTTTTATAATGACAAATATATTTTTATTGTCATTTTTTATTGAAACAAAATAATATTTATTATACGCTATAGTAAGTGTTGTTTTGCAGGATTTATAGTATGTTAAAAATTATACTTACTTATATAAATTTAATATATTGTAAAAACTATATTTATGAATCTTATGAGCCTATTAATCTAAAGCTCTTAAAGATAAATTTACTCATGATTAAATTTTTATTTACAAAAGAAAAGGAGAAATAACATTGAACAGATTTATTGGAATTCTTGGAATAATTATAATACTAGGCTTAACGTATTTATTATCCGAAAACAAAAAAAGAATTAATTGGAAACTTGTTGGAATTGGTTTAGGACTTCAAATTGTCTTTGCTTTATTAGTACTAAAAGTTCCTTTTGGTAGAACATTTTTTGAATTTGTAAGTAGCATAATGACAAAATTAATTGATTTCACTAATGAAGGTACTAGTTTCTTGTTTGGTGGTTTAGCTGACAAAGAAACTTATGGAAGTATTTTTGCAATAAATACACTTCCAACAATCATATTTTTCTCAGCATTAATGTCTATTTTATATTATTTAGGAATAATGCAAGCTGTAGTTAAATTTATAGCTAAAGGAATTACTAAAGTTCTTGGTACTTCTGGTGCTGAAACATTAAGTGCGGTTGGTAACATATTTCTAGGACAGACTGAATCACCTTTATTAGTTAAACCTTATATAAAGAATATGACTAAATCAGAATTACTTACAATTATGGTTGGTGGTATGGCAACTGTTTCTGGTGGTGTTATGGCAGGATACATCGCTATGGGTGTTAGTGCTGGACATCTTTTAACTGCAAGTATAATGGCAGCTCCTGCTGGTCTTGTACTTTCTAAAATTTTAGTTCCAGAAATTGAAGAACCTGAAACTAAAAATTCTGTTAATATTGAAACTGAAAAAACAGCTTCTAACATTGTTGAAGCTGCTGCAAATGGTACTAGCGAAGGTTTATCTTTAGCTCTTAATGTTGGTGCAATGCTTATATCATTTGTTGCTTTAGTTGCTTTATTAAATTATGTTTTAGGCCTAGCTGGTGGATTGTTTGGTTTTCCTGAACTTAGTTTTCAATGGATTCTTGGAAAGATTTTTTCACCACTAGTTTTTCTTATGGGTGTTCCTGCTTCAGATTTATCTGCTGCTGGAAGCTTAATTGGTGAAAAAATAATATTAAATGAATTTGTTGCTTTTTCTGACTTATCTACATATATATCAAGTGGAGCATTACAAGAAAAAACAATTGTAATATTAACTTATGCATTATGTGGTTTTGCTAATATTAGCTCAATAGCAATTCAAATCGGCGGTATTGGTGGAATGGCTGGTGAAAAGAAAGCTACTATTGCAAAACTAGGATTTAAAGCATTATTAGGTGGTACTTTAGCATCTTGCTTAACTGCTACAATTGCTGGTATATTATTTTAATTTAAGTTAAAAAATCAAATAAAAAAATAGCGGGTAATATCCCGCTATTTTTTATAATACTACAATCTCTTTTGTTACAGAATTTAATACTTCTGCTCCATCTTTTTTAACCATTACTAAATCTTCTATTCTTACACCAATATTATCTTTTAGATAAATTCCTGGTTCTACTGAAAATATCATACCTTCCTTTACTTCATCATGATTTGTAGAACCTACATCTCCAAAATCATGTGTTTCAATTCCTATGCTATGTCCTGTTCTATGAGTAAAATATTCACCATATCCCATAGACTCTATATAACTTCTTGCCGCTTTATCTATATCTGAAAATTTCACGCCTTCTTTTACTGCTGCTATTCCTCTTAAATTAGCTTCTTTAACTATTTCATATACTTTTCTATGTTCATCGCTTGGTTCTTCTCCAAAGAACACAGTTCTTGTCATATCTGAGCAATAAGACTTATAAACACCACCAATATCTATTACTATGCTTTGTCCTTTCTTAAGAACAGTATCATCTGTTTCATGATGTGGATCTGCTCCGTTTGGACAAAAAGCTACTATTGGTTCAAAAGAAAAACCATCCATCCCTTCTGCTGCATATAGTTCTTTTAAAACATTTGCATAATATTTTTCAGTCTTTCCTTCTTTAAGCTCATTCCATAAGTTTTTCATAACTATATCATTCTTTTGAGAAGCTATTCTCATAAGTTCACGTTCCTCTTCATCTTTTACCATTCTTATTCTATCTATAATTGGAGATGAATTCACAAAATTTTTAGCTGCTTTTTTCTCCATAAGAGAAATTAGAAAATGAGCTTGCCATACTTTATCTATTCCCAACACTTCATTTTTATCTATATATTTGCTCAAAATATCTATTGGATTATCACAATCATCATACCAAACTATATCAATCCCCAAATTCTGATCTACTGGAAATAATTTATTCACTACAAGTTTGTGTTCTCCATTACTTTTCAATAATAATGTAATCATTCTTTCTCCAGGATTGAACCACTTTCCTGTCAAATAGAAAATAGAAGGCGGTGCTGATACCAATATTTGTTTTAATCCTTTTGTCATCATTTCTTTTAATACTCTGTTTATTCTTTCTGTCTTCATATTAGACCTCCTTAATTTTCTTACTTTATTCTTATATTACATTATATTCGAATTAATATCCACGTCATTTATGATATAATTAAAAAATAATAAATTGAGGAGGCCTTTAAAATGAAATTAGCTATAATATCAGACATTCATGGTAACCTTTATGCTTTAAGAAAAGTTTTAGAGGATATAGATGATGAAAAGGCAGACTTAACTATCTGCTTAGGAGATTTAGTTGGATATGGACCACATCCTAATGAAGTTGTTGCTACAATTAAGAGAAAAAATATACTTTGCTTAAAAGGAAATTACGATGCTTCAGTAGTTGATGGAGGTTTTACTTATATTAGAGATAACTCTATAAACTCTTTTGCTCTTCCATGGGCTGTTGAAGAAGTTAGAGCATTAAATAAATGTTATCTTGATGCCTTACCTACATCTATGACACTTGAATTTAACGGTAAAAAAATCAAATTTGTTCATGGAAGCACTAATGCTATTAATGAATATCTTTTAGAAGATAGTAGCAATACTATTAATGTTATGGAAAACTTAAAAGAAGATATTTTAGTATGTGCACACACTCATATTCCATCTGTAAAATCATTTGGAAATAAACTATTTATTAATGACGGAAGTGTTGGAAAACCAAAAATAGGAACTCCAAATGCAACTTATTGTATTTTAAATATTGATAAAAATGGTTCAACACAAGCACAAATCAAACATGTTTCTTATGAAATTAATGGTTTATTAAAAGAAATGGAATTGTTAAAATTTCCAATATCACTTATTAATAGTTTTAAAGAAGGTAAAGAGCTTTAAAAGGACTGCACTCATATAAGCAGTCCTCCTTTTTCTAATCTATCAATGTACCAACAACCTTTCCTTCATCTAATGATTCAGGATTCTCTATAGATAATGTTGAAAATATTCTTTCACTAGCATCTTTTCCAGCCACTTTATCTTGCCAAAATCTGCTTTCTGATACATCATAAACTGTTCCATCTACCGATATATATAAAAGTTCATTATCTGTATCATTAAATTTTTCAAGTTCATCTACAGTAAACTGCTTATCACATCTATATCCTCCTCTCTTTACAAACATTTCCACATCAACTTCATCATTTTCATCTTCTTTAATGTATTCAAAATCTTTTAATATAAGTTCTATATCATCAACTGTATCTTTAATTCTCTGAACTATAAATTCCTTGCTTTCTTCACTTCTTGATACAAGTTTCGATTTTAATTCATTAAGGGTATTAACCTTTTTATTAAGTATTCTTTCTTTGTCCATAACGTCCTCCAAAAAACAATCTATTATAGTATATGTAAGAATAGTTGCATTTGTTAGTAAAGTATTGTAAAATTAATTTTATTAATATTCAGTATTACTTTGACGAGAAGAGTAGGTTTAAGATGTAGTTTTAGCGATTAAGGGATGGTGAAAGCCTTATACGAAGCTTATTCCGAAGAACATCTCTGAGTTTCTAACCGAAAGTTTTTAATTAGTAGGCTTAGACGGATTCAGCCCGTTATAGCTGTAAAGCATATTATATATGCTTATCTGAGAGGCTAATTTTTTAGCAATTTAGGTGGTACCGCGATTTTATCTTCGTCCTAATTTTAGGATTGAAGATTTTTTTATTTATGCAAAATTTTTATATGTTATGGGAGGAAAATATGAATAACTCTATATTAATAAAATCAATTTATAGAAACACAGATCAATATATCTCAAAAGATATTAAAATATCTGGCTGGATTAGAACTTTAAGAGCATCTAATGCATTTGGATTTATTGAAGTAAATGATGGTTCTTTCTTTAAAAACATTCAAGTTGTTTTTGATAATAAACTTGAAAACTTTAAAGAAATATCAAAATTACCAATTAGCTCTTCAATATCAGTTATAGGTACATTAGTTGAAACTCCAGAAGCAAAACAACCTTTTGAGATTCAAGCAAAAGAAATTATTATTGAAGGAATGTCAGATTCAGACTATCCTTTACAAAAGAAGAGACATACTTTTGAATATTTAAGAACTATTGCTCATTTAAGACCAAGAAGTAATGCTTTCTCTGCTGTATTTAGAGTACGTTCAGTTGCAGCTTATGCTATACATAAGTTCTTCCAAGAACAAGGATTTGTTTATACTCATACTCCACTTTTAACTGGTTCTGACTGTGAAGGTGCAGGTGAAATGTTCAGAGTAACTACTCTAGATTTAAATAATATACCAAAGACAGAAAACGGAGAAGTTGACTTTAAACAAGATTTCTTTGGTAAAGAAACTAACCTTACAGTATCAGGTCAATTAAATGCTGAAACTTTCGCATTAGCATTCAGAAATGTTTATACATTTGGTCCTACTTTTAGAGCTGAAAACTCAAATACAACAAGACACGCAGCTGAATTCTGGATGATTGAACCTGAAATAGCTTTTGCTGATTTAGCTGATGATATGGAACTTGCTGAAAATATGCTTAAATATGTTATTAAATATGTAATGGATGAATGTCCTGAAGAAATGGAATTCTTTAATAAATTTATCGATAAAGGATTATTAGATAGATTAAATCACGTTATTTCTTCAGACTTTGGTAAAGTAACTTATACTGAAGCAATCGAAATATTAAAGAACTGTGGAAGAAAATTTGAATATGATGTTGAATGGGGTATCGATCTTCAAACTGAACATGAAAGATACTTAACTGAAGAACACTTTAAAAAACCAGTATTCGTTACTGACTATCCAAAAGATATTAAAGCATTTTATATGAGAATAAACGATGATGGAAAGACTGTTGCAGCTTGCGACTGTTTAGTTCCAGGAATCGGCGAAATCATCGGTGGAAGTCAAAGAGAAGAAAGACTTGATGTATTAAAGGCTAGAATGGCTGAATTAGGTCTTAAGGAAGAAGATTACTGGTGGTACTTAGAACTTAGAAAGTATGGTGAAACTAAACATGCTGGATTTGGTCTAGGATTTGAAAGATTAATCATGTACATCACTGGTATGGGTAACATCAGAGACGTATTACCATTCCCAAGAACTACAGGACAATCTGATTTCTAAAATAGCAAAAAATATAAAACGAGGATTTAGTAAAATGTACCCTATAGAATAGACAATATAAAAAAAGTCTATCCTATTAGGGTACATTTTATAGGTTAAACATGATCCTCGTTTTTTTAATTCTAAAATATATATTATTCTTGTCCAGCTTTCTTTAACTTACCAAATCCTATAAAGGCTAATACAGCTGAAACAAAAACTATTAAATTAGTTGGGAGATAAAATATACCAACTAAACATGCTATTATGTACAATATTCCTGAAACTAGTGCCAACGCTCTCATATCTGCAAAATAAGCAAAGCAATTTAAAATAACAGCAATTGCTGAAAAAATAAAATGTGGTGTTACAAAAGCTAACAAAGTAAGAGCTGTTTCATGAGCAATCCCTTCTGATTTAAATACTAAAATTCCATAGTAAAGAAGTAAATATAATACATATATTGTTGAAATAGCTCCTGCTCCCAAAAGCCAGTGTGAATGTTTATTTTTCATTATTTTCTCCCCTTATTTCTAAACTTCAAATAATACAATTTCTCCTTTTTCCAAGGTATTCTTTATATCTATGATTCTTTGATTACTTGATCCTTTAAATTTTAATCCATCTTCCTTTTTATCTATGTCAAATTTTCCATCTACAAGCACATCTAAATTTTGTATAAGTTTCTTCCAACCAGGCCTATTATCTAAGTTATTAATTATGTATTCATATGTATACCCAGTATAA
The DNA here is from genome assembly GCA_015058375.1 of Clostridium sp. Classification (GTDB taxonomy): domain Bacteria; phylum Bacillota; class Clostridia; order Clostridiales; family Clostridiaceae; genus Clostridium. Next base: position 32,582 of record SVCK01000152.1, on the reverse strand, counting down.
CTCCATACATTCAGATTATTTTCTTTAAATTTCTCTGCCATATAAGCAAATTCTTCAGCTCTCTCAAATGGATCTCCACCGCTAAAAGTTACTCCTTTTATAAAAGGATTATCAAGTACATCTTGAATCAACTTATCCATGTCTTTTTCTTCGCCACCATTAAAATCATGAGTTTCTGGATTAAAGCATCCTTTGCAATTATGTTTGCATCCTTGTGAAAAGAATACTCTCCTAACTCCAGGACCATTAACTAAACTTTCATAAGCAATTCCAGATAATCGTATTTTCTTTGACACACCAATTCACCTTCTGATATAAATTTATACATTAATTATAGTATTATAACAATAAAATAATATAAATAAAAATACAATTTTGTCCACAAGTAATTTAAATTCATCCCCAATTTTCTCTTAAAATATCCCCTTATACACAAAAGAAAGGGCATTACACTAATCCTTTTAGCGCAACACCCCACCCTCAATTTATATTTTAGAAGTCTGCTCCTCCTCCACTAAAGTCTGAGCTACCTCCTCCACTACTTCCACCACTATTATTATCATGTTCAATTATTCTAGTAGTTACAGTTGTACCTAAATAATCATCTCTTTTTGAATTTGTCTTAACCGAATCTCTATTTAAATATGTTGATGCATTTGTAGTTACTTTCATTCCAAAGTTTTTAACTTTAATAAATACAACTATTGCCGTACCTACTAATGAAATTATAAGCAAAACAAATGAATTATCAATAAACTTTGGCACTGCAGCTGATTTATTCATATAAATTTTTGCCTCTGATAAAAACTTAGAACTTGCTAAATAATACTCTCCTTTACCACATTCCTTTTTTATCGCATTACTTATCTTTGTTGCCACTTCATTATTAATACAACTTTTAGCATCTCCACATCCAGATATCCATATCTTTCTTTTACCTGTCATGCTTGTATCCATATCAATTAAAAGAATAATTCCTGTTCCCTTTTCTTTATCATATCCCAAGCCATGTTCAATGTAAAAATCCTCAGCATATTTGCGTGCTTCTTTACCTTCTGCATTAGCAGTAGTTACTATTGCAATATCTGTTTTTTCAGATTTAACTACAGCCCTCAACTGCTTTTCCAATTTCTTTTCTTCATCGTCATTAAATAAATCTGCTTTATCAAAAATTCTAGTTTGAGTAGTAATATCAATATCTGTTCGCATTTCTCTTTTTACTGAACGAAACTTAATTGCAACAACCATTAAAATAGCTAATATAATATAAGTAATTAAAATAATCTTTCTATACTTTTTCATCAGAACTTACCTCCTGCAAATAGTACTAGAAGTTTTAACAATAAAAATACTGCTACCATTGCTGATAAATAAACTCCAAAAACTCTAGTCTTACTAATAGGAGGTTTTCCTATTACTTTACCTGTTTGTCCATTCATTATAAAGCTATAGTTTTTATTATTGTATCTATAATTATATATCCATACAGGTAATAACACATATTCACTTCTTTCTATACTACTTCTTACATTAGAATTTAAAACTGATACCGAATCATAACCAGTTATTGTACCTCTTGCTAAGTTAGTTGAATATTCATTAGTTTTTTTAGTAGCTCTATTTTCTAATTCTTCAGCAGTATAATTATACTTTTCAGCCATATATCCAGACATATAAGACATATTAAAATCAGTAAGTTCGTTATAATTAAAAGGTTCTATCAAATCCATAAACGCATCATCCATTTTTATTGATGCATCTGCTGGAATCTTATTAAACTCAGCATCGATATTTCTATAAACATTAAATGTTGATGTTTCAGTATATTCTGTATCTCCACGCGTATAAACCCTAACTTTTATTCCCTCTGCTGACATATCTGTATTAGTGTAAATATCATATAACCAAAAAGGCACATAAACTCCAGTAACCTTTTCTAAATTACTCCTACTTAAAAGATCAGCAGGTGAAAATATTCCATCATTACACCATTTTCTTATAGCTTTGATTGCACAGTCACGATTGTATTTAAATGGTATAATTCTATCAGGTTTGAAATTAGCATTTAACCTATCTTCAATAATATTAGGTGAACCACAATATGCACAAATAGTAGCTGATGTATATTGATCTGTAACAAGTTCAGCACCGCAGCTTGGACATTTATAATGTACTACACCATTTTCCTCTAATTTGTTTTCCTCTTCTTTTAAATCTGATTCATTAAACTCATTTGGATTTTTTGTTGATCCACAGCTTTCACAAAGCAATAATTTCTTCTCTGGATTATATAGCATATTGCCACCACAATTGGGACACTTATAAATCCTAACCATTATTTACCCCCTATTATTGTATTTTTGTTAAACCTATCCGTATTATACTTCTTTTTACTACCACTTTCAATATATGCCTCTTTCACATACTAAATTCTGTTCAATTCAACCTTTTGCAATGATATCTATTTTGGAAATAGTATAAAAAATACCAAAAAAGAATCATCCTAAATCGAAATTATATTTATGTTTTTTGGGTTATTAAAATACTTTCATGTAATTGACAAATCTTTTTTGTTTTTATACTTATTTTGTAATTATTGTTTGCAAATACCAATTCAAAAAAAACAATGAAATAAGCATTTTTAATATAAAAAAGAAAAATAATATTACATCATAAAATAATCAAGTTATATTTTAGGTATATTAAGTTATATCTAGTTCAAAGATGTAACTTAATGTATTATCCATTTTAATACTACGAAGGAGTTAATTAAATGTTACCTTATTTTAAAAATGAACTAAAAAGAGCAATTTTTTCAAAATCGTCGCTTGTTGCATTTATTCTTACTTTAATTACTTTATTAATAGGAGCATATGGAACTTTATTTTATGGCTTTAGTCCACAATTTGATTATTGTAAAAAACTCTATGACTCTATAGACATTTTTATAATTATTAAAGATTTCGGATCATATAGTTTCCTAGGTGTTATTGCTCCACTTCTAGCTGTATTACCATTCTCTAATTCATATTTACAAGAAAAAGATTCAGCTTTTCTAAAATTTATCTATACAAGAATTGATACAAAAAAGCATATAACCATAAAAATATTAGTTAATGCAATTACAAGTGGATTAATAGTAATAACTTCTTTTATATTTGTATTTGCACTTATTTGTTTATTACTTGGAATAAATGTAAATCATAATAGTACCTTTGAAATTGTTGGTCAATACATATTTCTATATAGAAAAAGTAAATGGCTTTATATAATTTATATTTTTATACTTACATTTTTATTTAATGCAATATTTGCAACTTTAGCATTAGGATTATCGCGTTTTATAAATAATAAATATTTATCTTTCTTATGCCCATTTGCTATATATATGTTATCAATGACATTATTCCCATATATAGGGTTAGGAAGATATAAAATGTGTTCACTATTCTCAAGCACTGTTCCAAATAATGAACTTTTCATATTAATTTATCAAATTGTATTGTTAATTTTAAGTGTAATTTTGTTTAATTTAGGGGTGAGATATAGAAATGGAAAAGATTTATAATTATTTAGCTTTAAAACTTTCTTCATATAAGATATTAGTAATTGCACTTAGTCTTCTAATATATAATTTTGCTCTATTTATATATCTATCACTTCAATCTTTACAACATAATATTTTTGATTTATTTATATCTCAATTTGAATATTTCCCATTATTTGTAGTTTATTCATTAGGATATCTATTAATAATTTACAATGTAAATCACAAAACTAATTTTTATAAATACTACTATTTAAAATTTAAAAATAAAATTCAAGTATACAATATGAACGTTGTTACACTATTAATTATTTCAATATTGTTTACTATTTTAATCAATATATTTTCGTTTGCAGAAGGTATATTTACTCTTCCAATACAGAATTCTTGGAGTGAATATTTCTTTTGTATTATGAATGGTACTATAAACATATTTTATTCCTTAGAAAATGTAAAAATCTTAACCAATATAATGACACCATTCACATATATTTTACTTATTAATTTATTTGCAATTGCTTACTTCTTTTTTCAAGGTCTATTATACTACGTTATAGATTTATTTTTTAATAAAGATGGATTATCTCTTATCATAGTTATTATAATAAATACCTTAAATAGATTCATGGATTCCTTAGGTGGTTTTTATTCTAAGCTATCATTTACTAATAATATATACTTTATAACTGACTCTATTGAAAGTTTATCAAATTACTCATTTATACTTTCTAGAATTTTTTATTGGGGAATATTGATTTTCGCCATCTATTTACTAGGAAAATTCAAATCAGTTAGGAATGATTATAAATTTTTAGATTAACATAAAACAACTTTTACATAAATGTTAGGAGGGCAAGTATGAATAATTCTGTAACCATAAATAACTTATCAAAAAAAGTTAAAGATACATATATACTAAAAAATATTTCTGTACAATTTAAAGAAGGAACTATATATGGAATTGTAGGCAAGAACGGTTCTGGCAAAACAATGTTATTTAAAGCAATCTGCGGATTGATTAATCCAACTAGTGGCGAAATTTCTATTTTTAATAAAACTATGAAAAAAGGTAGTTTCCCTGAAAATACAGGAGTTATAATTGAAAATCCAGGTTTTCTTCCTCAATATTCTGCTTTTAAAAATTTAAAAATATTATCAAGCATTCATAATAAAATTGATGATGAGACAATTAAAAAGTATATTAATCTTATGACATTAGATGCAGATGATAATAGACCTGTAAAGAAATTTTCCCTAGGAATGAAACAAAAATTAGGAATAGCACAAGCATTAATGGAAGAACCTAAGTTACTAATCTTAGATGAACCAATGAATGCACTAGATGAAGATTCTGTAATTAACATAAGAAAAATTTTATTAGATTTAAAAAGTAAGGGAGTAACAATACTTTTATCTAGTCATAATAAGGAAGACATTGAGCAATTATGTGATTATATATATACCATGAAATCAGGAGAATTAATAATATAGAAAAAAAACTGTTTCAAAACCTACAAATTTTGAAACAGTTATTTTTTTATATTATTAGTTATTATTCTTTACAAAATTAAGTCTTCCACCAGCTTTTATAACAGCTATTTCTTTTTCTGTTAAGTCAGCTTGAACATCAAACTTAAAATTCTTAGTCACATTTTCTACTGCAACTACACCATCAACTAGAGCATCTTTTATGTTTTCGATTTTAAGATTATCTAGCATATCTAATTTATCATAAATAGTAACATCCTTAAATTCTAATGGAATGATTCCGTTATTGATTAAATTTGCTTTATGAATTCTTGCAAATGATTTAGCAATAACTGCTTTAACTCCTAAATACAAAGGTGCAAGTGCAGCATGTTCTCTCGATGAGCCTTGACCATAGTTTTCTCCAGCTATTATCATACCACCATTGTTTTCTTTAGCTCTCTTAGGAAATTCTGTATCTATTGTATTAAAACAAAATTCTGAAAGATAAGGAATATTAGACCTAAAAGGTAATAACTTAGAATTTGAAGGCATAATATGATCCGTTGTTATATTATCTTCTACCTTTATAAGAACTTTTCCTTCTAAAGCTTCGCCTAATGATTTATTTACTGGAAATGGTTTTATATTTGGTCCTCTTACAACTTCAACTTCAGCATTAGTTGGTGCTGGCTTTAATATCATAGAATCATCTATAATAAATTTTTCTGGCATTTCTACTGAAATATCTACATCCATTTCTCTTGGATCTGTAAGTTCTCCCTTAATTGCAGAAACTGCTGCTGTTTCTGGACTTACTATATAAATTTGTCCTGATAATGTTCCACTTCTTCCATAGAAGTTTCTATTCACTGTTCTAAGTGATATTCCATTAGTTCCAGGTGCTTGCCCCATACCTATACATGGCCCACATGAATTTTCTAGAATTCTTGCTCCTGAGCTAATAATATCAGCTAGCGCTCCATTTCTAGCAATCATTTCCATAACCTGTCTTGAACCAGGTCCTATAACAAGGCTTACATTAGGATCAACTTTATTACCTTTTAATATTTTTGCAACCTTCATCAAATCTTCATATGAAGAATTAGTACAACTTCCTATGAATACTTGATCAACTTTAATCTTTCCAGCTTCTTTTACTTTTACAACATTATCTGGCATGTGTGGTTTAGCTGTTAATGGTTCTAATTCACTTAAATTTATAGTAACTACTTCATCATATACAGCGTCTTCGTCTGGCTTAAATTCTTTCCAATCTTCTTCTCTTCCTTGTGCTTTGAAAAACTCTAAAGTTTTTTCATCACTTGGGAATATTGAAGTTGTTGCTCCAAGTTCAGCACCCATATTAGTAATAGTTCCTCTTTCTGGTACTGAAAGTGTCTTAACTCCTTCTCCACCATATTCAAATACTACTCCTACTCCACCTTTAACAGTTAATCTTCTTAATACCTCAAGAATAATATCCTTAGCAGCTACCATCTTGTTAAGTTTGCCTATCAATTCAATTTTTATAACTTTTGGAGTATTGATATTATATGCTCCACCTCCCATTGCAAGTGCAACATCTAATCCCCCAGCTCCCATTGCAAGCATACCAACTCCACCAGCTGTTGGAGTATGGCTATCAGAACCTATCAAAGTATCTCCTGGAACCGAAAATCTTTCTAGGAATATTTGATGGCATATACCATTTCCTGGTTTCGAAAAATAAACTCCATATTTTGATGCTACAGTTTGAATAAACTTGTGATCATCAGCATTTTCAAAACCTTGCTGTAACATATTATGATCTATAAATGCTACAGATTTTTTTGTTTTCACCCTGTCTATCCCCATCGCTTCAAGTTGTAAATATGCCATAGTACCAGTTGAATCTTGAGTTAGAGTTCTATCAATTTTTAATGAGATAGGTTCTCCAACTTTAAGTTCTCCTTCTACCAAATGACTTTTTAGAATTTTATAAACTAAATTATCACCCATTTTTGTCCCCCTAATTATTTATTTAAATTACTTTTTCTATAATTGTTTATATAAAGTAACTAATTCCTTATCAAATAAACTCCTTTTAAGTCTTACAGATAAAGCTCTAACCTTTTCTAGAATTTTAGTAGCTTCGTCGTTACTCAAATCTATATTATATTCTTTAAACTTATTAATAATTGCTGCTTTACCTGAATGCTTACCAATTACTATTTGTCTTTCCAAACCTACTGCACATGGTTCAAAAGCTTCATAATTGTTAGGATTCTTAATTGCCCCATCAGCATGAATTCCAGATTCATGAGCAAACATATTAGTACCAACAATAGCCTTCCATATTGGAAGATCTCTTCCTGATGCTCTTGAGACATATTCAGATATTTCTCTAAACATAGTTGTATCAACATTAACATTTAGTCCATATACATACTTAAATGCCATTAATACTTCTTCAAGTGCAGCATTACCAGCTCTTTCACCTAGTCCATTAACTGTTAATCCAACATAATTAGCTCCTGCTCTAACACCAGCTATAGCATTTGCTGTAGCCATTCCAAAATCATTATGAGTATGCATTTCTATATCAAAACCGGTTCTATCATATATATTTTTAATTTGTTCTTCAATTTGAAATGGCCCCATAACTCCAACTGTATCACAATATCTAAATTTATCTGCTCCCGCTTGCTTTGCAGTTTCTATAAATTTAACTAAAAAATCATTATCTGCTCTTGATGCATCTTCCCCATTAACTGATACATAAAGACCATTTTTCTTGGCATATTCAACACCTTCAACCATCTTTTCTAACACCCATTCTCTTGATTTTCCAAGCTTATTTTTAATATGAATGTCAGAAACTGATATTGAAATAGCAACTGCATCTACTCCACAATCAATAGATTGTTGTATATCTGCTATAACTGGTCTATTCCATGCCATAATACTTGATTTTAAATTTTTCTTAACTATCTCTTTGATTGCTTTCTTTTCATCTCCGCCCATTGTAGGAATTCCAACTTCAAGCTGATCAACCCCTAAATCACTTAGCATTGTAGCAATAGCAATCTTTTCCTCATTAGCAAAAACAACTCCTGCAGTTTGTTCTCCATCTCTGAGAGTTGTATCTACTATATATATTCTTTTTCCATCTTTTCTAGTAACCGTCATTACTAATCGCCCCCCAATTAATTTAATTTGTAAAATAACGTACGCCCCATGTCACTTTACAAATAACTAAATTACAATATTTTACTTACCGTTTAATTCTAGCACATAAACTATTAAATAACAATATAATTAAAGATTTATTTTTCGTTTTTTTGCAAGAAATTCTTGTACCTCTTTCAACATAACCATAATTAATTTAAATTTCGGCATTTTTATGGATAATTATTGCAAGTTTTTAATTTCTTAATTCATCTACTTTACTGTTGTAAATCGGTAAAAAGCATAAGATTTAATCTACAAAAAAAATGAGGATTCATATCTGAAACCTCATTTTTTATAAAAATACTAAAGTTATTTAATTATATCCATTACAATGACTCTCTGTATGAGTAACTCTATCAGCTCTCTCTTGAACTTTTCCTGGTCCAAATCTTTCATCAAGACTTAAATATCCAGTAACTCTTGATATTCCTTGAATATCTGTACTGTTACACTTAGGACACTTCTGTTCATGATTAGCAACAGTTTCACCACAGTGCTTACAGTATCTTATATGGAAGTTAACTCCCATATAACTTATATTAGTATGCTTGTATGCATAATTAATTATATCCATAATAATTTCACCAGAAGGTGTATCATCAACTTCAATATAACTTATATGTCCTCCATTACACATTTTATGGAAAGGAGCTTCTACATCTATCTTATCCTTTATTGAAATAGGATATTTAACTGGTACATGATAACTATTAGTATAATAATCCTTATCTGTCACACCAGGTATTAATCCAAATAAGTTTCTGTCCATCTTGATAAACTTACCTGATAATCCTTCTGCTGGAGTCGCATAAGTACTCCAATTTAATCCAGTTTCCTTTGTTAATTTATCAGTTTTCTCTCTTAAAAAAGATACTATTTTATATCCTAATTCTCTTGCCACATCGCTTTCACCATGATGTTTTCCTGTTAAAGCTGTTAGTGTTTCTGCAAGTCCTATAAATCCTATTCCCCATGTTCCTTGTTTTAATATTGGCTCAATAGAATCATCTTCACTCAATCCTTCTGACCCTTTCATTAAGCCTTGTCCGGCTATGAATGGTAAATCTTTAACTTTCAATTTTTTTAATACACTATATCTGTGAAGCAATGAATCTTTAGCTAGACTTATTCTATCTTCAAAAATTTCAAAGAACTTATTTACATCACGTTTTGCCTGTATTGCTATTCTTGGTAGATTAATTGTAACTGGTGCAATATTTCCTCTTCCTTCACAGCCTGGCTCCCCATTTACATTAGACATCAAGTAAGTTCTACATCCCATTGTTGCTGGCATATAACCTTTATCATAATATTCTTTATTAAAATCAGCATCTATATTCATAAAAGTTGGATTCATTCTTTTTGCTGCAACTTTACATGCTAATTCATATAAATAGTAATATGGGTCTTCCTTTTCTCTATTTACGCCTTTTTTCACTCTAAATATTATATTTGGGAATATAGGTTGTTCACCTTTTCCTAATCCCTTAAAATATTCTTCCAAAAATGCTTCACATACTAATGCTGCATCTTTAGATCTAGGGATTCCTATATTAACAGAACTAAAAGGCACTTGTGAACCTGCTCTTGAATGCATTGTATTTAAATTATAAACTACTCCTTGCATTGCTTGATGTATTCTATTTTTTAATTTTTTCTCAACTAATTCATTAATTCTATCTTCTGCAATTCCTAATTCTTTAAATTCTTCAATAATTTCTTGTCTTGTTGGCTCAACAAACACTGACATATCATTATCAAAATCAGGATGTGATTGCCCTCCAAACATATCATTTTGAGTTGACTGCAAAAGTATACATGATAACTCAGCTGCTGTTTCTATTCTTTTAGGTTTATTTATAGTTCCATAACCAGTATTAAATCCATTTTCAAGCATTTTTCTAGTAGGAATATGAAGACAATTTGTTGTTAAATTATAACTATCTAAATCATGATAATAAAGATCTCCTACTTCATGAGCTCTTGCTAAGAACTTAGGCATAGAAGCTAAATTATGCCACTTATTTGATTCTGATGCAATTCGTAATAACTTTGAACTAAAATTATTACCAACATTAGCATTGTCTCTATCAGTTTCAACTCCAATTTTTTCAATTGCCTTCATCAAATCTGATTTCAATTCTCTTACTCTAGTTCTTTCTTGTCTATGATTTGAATAAGCTACTGCTACTTTAAATCTTTTACTTTCTTTTAATGCTCTCTCTACACAATTTTGTATTTCTTCTACTGTAATTTTATTTTTTCCTATTTCTTCTATGTATTTCACTGCTCTTTCTACCGTAGCAGAAAGTATATCCTCTTCTAAATTGACAGCTATTTCATCAGCAGCTCCCATAATAGCATTAGATATTTTTTCTTTATGGAATTCATCAATTCTTCCGTCCCTCTTTATCACATATAGCACTAACATCACTCCTATTTCACTATATATAGAATAGAATCCATATAAAATTCCATTCTATATATAGTGTCTTGTTCACAACATATACACCATATATAGTATATATATTAATCACAAAATTTATTATACTTCATTAATCAATATATATCAATATTAACTTAAAGGCGAAAAATAAAAAGAACTCTATTAAATATCTATAATTCCTATATTATTCTTCCAAACTCACTATTTTTAAAAAAAGTTCTAAATTTAATTGCCAATTAACATGGAATTATTTTCCTATCGGTTTATAATTAATACATATAACACTTTTACTTTACGGAGGTATATTATGATTAAAAAAATATCTATTAGCGCTTGCTGTATATTCATATTTTTAACATTTTTAAGTTGCACAAAAATCAATAATTCAACAAATGAAATTTTTCAAAATACATCTAAAGTAGAAAAATACCATAATTATTACACAGGAATGGAATGTTCAAAAGAAGAAGTTAACAATTTTACATTTATGTCTATAATCGAAAACTCCTCAGCTGCTAGACCTCAAAGTGGTATATCATATGCAGATATTTTATATGAAACTTCTGCTGAAGGTGGTATTCCTCGATTTTTAGCTCTATTTTCTAGTAATCTACCACCTGTAATTGGACCTATTAGAAGTATACGTCCTTACTTTATTAATATAGTAAAAGAGTTTAAGCTTCCAGTTGCACATTGTGGTGGTTCAGAAGAAGCTCTTACAACAATTCGTAATGATTCATCTATAATTAGTATTAATGAAATTAATCAAGGCTCGTATTTCTGGAGAAACGCCTCTAGAAAAGCTCCTCACAATCTATATACTTCATCTGATAATATAAAAAAATATATGTCAGATAAAAATATACAAAATGAAAATTCTAAATTTGCTACTTTTGATGAAAATTATTTTAATGATTCAAAGTTAGAACCTGCATCAAATATAACTATTGAAGTAAACAAAAATTATAATACATCTTATGAATTCAAAAATAATGAATATTATAAGTTCATGAACTTTAAAGAAGCTATAGATTCTATAAACAATACTCAAGTTAGTTTCTCAAATATTGTTATTCAAAAAACACCTATCACTCTAGCTAGTGATAATTCTCATTTAAATATACCTGTTGTTGGACAAGGTGAATGTATTATTTTTTCTAAAGGAAAAATGATAAATGCAACATGGAAAAGAGATTCTATCGATTCTAAAACAACTTTATTAGATAAAAATAATAATATTGTTCCTTTATCTCCTGGAAAAACCATGTGGAATATAATAGATACTAATAGCAAAATTCAAATAACAAAATAAATTTTCTTGCCATATCATATCAATAGTGATATAGTTAACCTTATCAATAGTGATAAGGTTTTTTTATTAAAAAAGACACTATTTACTTACTTTACAGGAGGTTTATTTATGCAAAAAATTGCAATATTAACTGATAGTTCCTCAGATTTAACTCCAGAGTTATTAAAAGAATATAATATATATTCTGCACCTTTTAGAATTATATATTCTGACAAAGAATTTGAAGATGGTGTAACAATAACTCCAGATGAGTTGTTTAAATCTTTAGAGAAGGAAATTCCAACTACATCCTTACCTAGTGTTGAAAAAATAGATAGCATTTTTTCTACTTTAGAAAAAGAAGGATACACTCATGTAATAGCTGTGCTTATCTCTAGCCAGTTTTCAGGCACTTGGAATTCAGTAAGGTTAATTGCAGAAGATCATCCAAACCTTACTACTCATGTTTTTGATTCAAAAACTCTTACAATGGCACAAGGTGCTATTGCTCTTTCAGCTGCCAAACTAGCTAAAGAAGGAAAAAGTTTTGAAGAAATAGTAGCAACTTTAGAACCAAAACGTGCTTTAACTCAAACTTTCTTTATAATTGATACTTTAGAATATTTACAAAGAGGCGGAAGAATCGGTAAAGTTGCTGGAACTATTGCTGAATTTCTTAACATAAAGCCATTGATAACAGTTGATCCTGATGGTACTTTCCGTACTTATGCTAAAATAAGAGGAAAAAAGCAAGCTATAAATAAACTTAAAGAAATTGCTAGTGAATATCTTGCAAAAGGCAAATGTAATTTCTGGGTTATGGATGGTGCTAATAAAGTTGAAGGTGACAATTTATTTAATGCTATAAAGGACTTAGATAATGTTAACGAAATGCATCGTGGAATTATAGGACCTGCTCTTAGTCTTAATACAGGCCCTGGTTTAATTGGATTTATAGTAGAAGAGGTTAAATAATGTAATGAACCAAAAGGATATAAAGGCTGAAGAAAAACGTCTATATGAAGAATATAAAAATAAAGTTAAAGAATTAAAAAAATCGCAAAAAAGACAAGATTCTGTAGGGCAAGTTTTTACAAAAGGTCTACTTCCTATATACGTACTTTATATTTTAAGCCTCAGTCCATCAAACGGAAATGATATTTCACACAAAATTAATAAAAGAACAAAAGGATTATGGAGTCCTAGTACAGGAGGAATTTATCCAATATTAAAAAAACTTGAAAAGAGCGGTGATGTTATTGGCGAATGGGATAATCCTGAAAAGAAATTTCAAAAAATTTATCATTTAACTGATCAAGGAAAAATTAATTTTGAAAATAATAAAAAGATGCTGAAACTTAAAATTGAAGAAGCTTTAAAAGTATTTAAAATTATATATAAAGATCTTTATTAAGATATACTTTTTTGTATATCTTAATTTTTTTTAGCCATCCTATAATCAGGAGGTATAAACTAATGAAAGTTACTATTATAGACATGAATAATATCGAAGTTTTTGTTTCTCTTGAAGATGGTAGAATTTTATCATTTCCTGCTAATACAATTGAAAATCCTCAAATTGGAGATACTTTAGAATTTCCAAAATCAGATTTATCTTGTAGTAGTAATAAACATCATTATCCTAACATACTTGTAAATAATCTAATTGACTTTTTCTAAAACTGGTAATACAATTTTATTAAATAGTATTATACAACTTGCTAGGGGTGCCGTATGGCTGAGAAATGTTACTACATTAACCCTTATACCTGATTTGGTTAATTCCAACGTAGGAAAGCTTCATTATAGTATCTTCTATAGTTATTACACCTTCTAGCAAAAGTTTCTAGGAGGTATTTTTTATGAATTTGTTTTCTGATTGGTCAGAAAGATTATCATCTTACTTTGGTAATTTTTCAGAAAAAATAAATGATATATCAAATAACTATACATCTTTAATTGGAATGTTAGGATTAGCATTATTAATAATTCTTTTATTTAGATTTAAGAAAGTAAAACTAACACCATCTATTATTGCACAAATAGGTCTTGCCTTAGCATTATCGTGTATTTTACAAGTTCTTAGAATATATCATTTCCCTATGGGCGGAAGTATCACTCTAGGAGGTATGGTTCCTCTTCTTATAATTTCATTTATGTATGGTCCAGAAATAGGTATGCTTTCGGGATTTTTATATGGTATATTAAATCTATTTTTAGATCCTTATTTTCTTCATCCTGTACAAGTTCTCTTTGATTATCCATTACCATCTATAGCTATAGGACTTTCAGGTTTTTTTAAAGACAAGCTTAAAACAGGCACTTTGGTTGCATTTTCTGCAAAATTCATATGCCACTTTATTTCAGGAATTGTATTCTTCGCTTCATATGCTGCTGATTACGGAATGAATCCATTCTTATATTCTTTAGTAGTAAATGGTCCAATGGTTGCTGGCGACTGTATTATATGTCTAATAATTATTAGTATAATTCCTTTAAACAAAATAATATCTAAGTCAAAAACTTCTCTTATTTAAAAATTAGAAAATATGAATTTCTATACATAGAAAAAAGGAACCTTTAATAGGTTCCTTTTTTATGATACTTCTATAGCATTTACTGGGCAGCTTGCTTCTGCATCTTTTGCATCTTCTTTACATTCTGATGGTACTTCATCAACTATTGCATGAGCCTTTCCATCATCTTGAATTTCAAAAACCTGTTCACAAATTGATGGACATAATCCACATCCTATACAAGTTTCTTGATCAACCTTAGCTATCATAATATGTTCTCCTTCCTAACAAAAAGTTATTCTACAAAACATATTATTTCCCAAAAAAAATATATTACACTAATATAAGCCTTCAAAAATCAATGAATATAATGGATTATCTAAAACATATCCCTCTGCTTCACCTTTTTCTAATGCTTCTGTAAATTCTAAATCAATAGGTAACTCTCCTATTAAAGGAAGCCCTAAATATCCAGCATGTTCTTCTGCTGATTTCTTACTAAATACATGTACCTTAGTTTCACAACCAGGACATACTATATATGACATGTTTTCAACTACACCTTTTACTGGTATTCCTACTTTTTCTGCCATATGAACAACTTTTTTAACAATCATAGAAACCATATCTTGTGGTGTAGATACTATTACTAATTCTTTTAGTGGGAAATCATTCATTACAGTTAATGCTATATCTCCTGTTCCTGGTGGCATATCTATTAATAAATAATCTAAATCTCCCCACTCAGTATCAACATACATTTGATTTAATACACCTGTAATTACAGGTCCTCTCCATATAACAGGCTGATCTTCTATTTGAGTAACTAAGTTTAAAGACATAACTTTTATTCCTGTTTTAGTTTCAACAGGTGTAAACTTAACATTTTGCTCATTAAGTGGTGTTATTTTAGCTCTCTGTTTATTTATACCAAAAAATCTTGGCATAGAAGGTCCTGTTATATCTGCATCAAGTACTCCTACTTTATATCCTTTGCTCTTTAATACAGTTGCCATAATACCTGTTATTGTAGATTTTCCTACTCCACCTTTACCACTTATAACACCAATAACATTTTTTATGTTTCCATACTTAGGCAATACTTTTATTGAAGTTTCACAAGATTTCACTCCTTGTGATGCACATTTATCCTTGCTCGCACAATTTTCACAATTACTCATACTTTTCCTCCCCTATATTTCACCAATTTTCTGGTTTTATATTTGGTCCATTTACATTTATATTCCATCTTTTGTTTTTATAATATCCCTCGACATAATAAGTTTCATAACTTTTATTTATTTTATCATCAACAACTATAGTTGTTTTAAACACTTTTGTACTATATCCTCTATTTTTCACTGTAATTACAGTATCATAATCACTAGTATCACTCTTAGCAATTGTCACTCCTGATATCATTTTATTCACATTTTTTTCGAATGTCTTTATATCTACAGAAAGCATATACTTTAAGCAATCTACATCTCCATTTATATTAATTCCAATTGATTTACTAGAACTCAAATCATCTTTTTTAAGTCTTAATACTTCTAAAATTGAATTATAGTATATATATTCAAAGTTTTTTGGTTTCCTTATTGTTGATAAGTTCGATAATATAGTATCATCTAATTTTTGTGATATTAAATATACATTATTATCATCATAAAAATTTCCTACTCCTCTTTCATCTACACTTACAACATAATTATAACTTCTAACCTCATCTCCTACATATACTTCAACTAAGTAATCTGGATCTAAGTTAGTTTTTTTATTTTTAACTTTACCGCCACTTAAAATTTTATATACATCTTGAATGGCATTAGCATCATTCATAATAAATCTAAATCCTGAATCTCTTGTACTTTGTATAATAATCTTTTCAACTTTATTTTCTTTTATGTAATCAAAGTCATCATTTTTCAAATTCAACTTTACTAATCCTTTGTTAAGTAAACTACATCCCGAAAGAGAAGTCACTAATAATACTATCAAACTTAATAGTAAAAATCTGAATTTTTTCACTTTATTCTCTCACTTTCTAATATAATTTTTTCAATATATAATTAGGAGAAGCTCACAACATGCCTCTCCTATTAAATAAATTATAATACTTTAATACTTTAATATCAATTCCCTATTTGTTAATACTTTTCACAATAATATCAAATACGGATGTCATATCATCACTATAATTATCTTCTTTTACAATAAAAGTAACCTTAACTCTTTCACTTTCTTCCATAGAAATATAGTAACTGCTGTTAATATACGTATAACCATTGTTAACTTTTGTTTTATATTTTACCTTGAGTCCCTTTTTATTACCAAACTTAAAGTTTTCAACATCCTCACTACTATGAGCTAATACCATATTATTAATATCTGTCTCTGCTATAGTATTTATATTATCATCACTATTATCTAGCATTTGAATATTTCCAATAATATTATTTATATTATCCTTAAAATCAATTCTAAATATATTTCCTCCACCTGATACAACTTCTTCAACACTCCAATTATCAGGCAACATATATGAGTACTTACCATTATCTAAATAATACTGTTCTAATTTCCCCATATTATGATTTGTAATAGCTATATCATTAAACTTATTATCGAAAAATCTTTGCACAAATATTAATGACACCATAAGTATTGCTAATATAAAAGCAACAGTTATCTGCTTCTTATTCATATATACATCTTATTTCATAGGTACTACTATATTTGAATTCTTATAATCATAGAACATTAACCAACAGCCTACTTTTCCATCGTCTGAATCAATCCATGTAACAAAACCTGTTTTACCTACATAAGGCTGTTCATCTTTATCTTTATTACCTGGAATACCATATACTATATATTTAAGGTTACCTTTTGAATCACACTTATATCCAATAAAGAAATATCCATATTTCTTTATATATGGATAATAATTAAGCATTGGATAATATGCTACTGTATATTTATTGTAATCAGAAGTATTGCACATATCATCTATACTGCCTATTTTTATCTTATACCACTTACAGTATTTTATGTCTTTAAATTTGCCTTTAACTTCTTCAAAACCTTTTACTATATTATTAAAGAAGTCTCCCATAGCCCCTCTTAACTCAAAGTCATAAGGATCTACTTCTTGATTTTGTTTTGATCTATTTATATTTTCTTCATATTCATCAAAATCTTTTTGAGTTATTGAATCAGCATTTTTTTCATCATCAACACGTGGACACTGTTCACAACCACATCCATCATTATTTTTATGATACTTTTCTTTATTTTTATCATTATGTTTATGATCATCTTTAGACTCTTTTTTGCTGTCATCTTTAATCTTAGAATTATCTTTTTCAGCCTTCTTATATTGAGGAACTGATGAATTCTTATCATAACCTTTTACTACTTTAGCTTTTTTCCAATCTTCTTTTATATTTTCATTGTTCATAAAGCCATACATTAAAAATAATAATTGTTCATTTTTATGTTTACATATTGCAGCTCCGGATATCTTTTCATAGGAAAAATTCAAACCGGCTATGTCATTGATATAATATTCCTTTATAGCTTCTCCCTTTCCTACTTCACTGACTTGCAATTCGCCTAAATCCACAATTTGCTTCATATCTTTCTTATAGCAAATAAGTAAAATGGTATATTTTTCATCTTTCTTTAAGTTTTGTGCATAAAATGATATTTTGCATTTATCACCTTTTGCCTCTATCTTCGCATAACCAGACAAAGGTTTATCAGCAGATTTTGAATGACTCTTTTCATCCTCCTGTAAAATTATAAAATTTCTATATAATTTATTATGTGCCAAACCCTTATTCCCTCCACATATATTATTTCAATACATTATATGCAGAGGCTTTTGATTTATTCTTTATTTAAGTTCAGTTATCTTATCTGATAATGCTGCAAATTCTTCTAAGCTTAAAGTTTCTCCTCTTCTCTTTGGATCAATTCCCGCTTCTTCATAAGCTTTTTCAAGAAGTTCTTTATTCATACCAAGGAACTTTGTTGCATTCCATAAAGTTTTTCTTCTCATATTAAAAGAATTTCTTATAATTTCAAACATTAAATTTTCATCTTTAACTTTAACTCTTTTCTCTGGTAATCTATCCAATCTTATAACTATAGAATCAACCTTTGGCCTTGGAATAAAGCATGATGGCGGAACATTTCTTACTATTTTAGTATCGCAATAATATTGTACTAATAAAGAAATAGAACCATACTCTTTACAATTAGGCTCAGCATTTATTCTTTCTGCCACTTCTTTTTGTATCATTATAGTAAGAGATTTGAAATTGTAATTCTTCTTTAATAAATTAACTATTATAGGCGTTGTTACATAATACGGTAAATTAGCAACAAGTTTCACGCTTTTTTCATCACCTATAATTTCATTAAAATCAACTTTTAATGCATCTTTATGTATTAATGAAAAATTCTCATATTGGCCAAGCTCTGCTTCTAATATTGGAATCAAATCATTATCAAGTTCTATCGCTACAACCTTTTTTGCCTTTTTTAACAATTGAACAGTTAAAGATCCTACACCTGGACCTATTTCAATTACAAGATCATCGTTATTTACTTCCGCGCCAGATACTATGTCATTTAAAACTGAATCATCAATTAAAAAGTTTTGCCCTAAACTTTTTGAAAATTTAAAATTATACTTATTAACTAGTTCCTGTGTTTTATACTCTTTTATATCCATAAATTATTCTCCTAATTCATCAGTTATTATGTTAATAGCTTTTATAAATTCTTCTTGAGATATAGCATAATTATTAAGTCTAGATAACATTTGATTTGCATTTCCATAACCTATTCCTAATTCTTTTCCTAGTATTATTCTTCTCTTTTTAGAATCTATACAACCTGTTAATTTAAAATGAAACATATCATCCATAGTATAGAATTCATTTTTATCTTCTATTGTTATCTTTGCATTTTCTAATGCTTTTAAAATAACTTCAGGAGAAGCATTTTCTACTCCTATATCCCCATCCTTTAGTCCATCTTCTTGTGCTATATAAGCATGCTTAATGCCTTTTACTCTTTTAGCTATAATACTTCTTATCTTTTCTCCAGCAAAATCTGGATCTGTTAATACTATTACACCTTTTCTTTTTTGTGCTTCTTTTATTCTATCTATAATTTTTGCATTTATTCCAAATCCACTTGTAGCTATTATTTCTGCATCTACTGCCTTTTTTACAGCCGTTATATCATCTCTACCTTCTACAACAATAACTTCTTTTATCAAAATATTACTTCCTTTCATTTTCACATATACTTAATTTACATATATTAAAGTACAATGTCAAATCTACACTTAAAAATACATACATAATAAATATTATTTACAAAATAAAAAGAACTAACTTAATAAAGCTAGTCCTTTTTATTTGTTTTACCACTCTCCTGGGTAAGCCCTTATGTTAACTTCAACATTGTGTCTTCTTCCCCAGCTTTCACATTTACTTTTTGAATCAAAGTAAACATCAATTATATTTCCTTTTATTGCTCCGCCAGTATCTGATGCAACTGCTAATCCATATCCGCTTACTTCTACCAAACTTCCAAGTGGTATTACTCTAGGATCTACTGCGATAGTACTTATTCCATTAGGATTATATACTACAGCTTTTCCTGTTGCAGTTAATCCACCACCAGAATACGCAGTAGCTTCAAGATATAGTGTTTTCTTTGATAAGTAAGATTCTCCACTTCTGCTTGTCTTTTGAACAGCTCCTCCTACTATTACTTTTTGCGTAAGAGGTTCACACACAGGTGTTTCACTTACCCTATCTTTAGATATTATTTCATTATCATGTTTAATTACTTTATATGCAACTTCTTTTTTTCCTACAGTTCCTTGTTGAACAACTTCTCTATAAGTGTTCACTTTGTTGTAGTCTATAGTTTGTTCTGTTTCGAATGGTATTTCTTCAACTTCCTTTACCTCTTCTTCTTGAACCTTAACTACTTGAATATCCATATCTGATGTAATTGCAGTATCTTTTTGAGGATTAACAATATCTGAGTCCTTATACTCAATTCCGTCTTCCTTAAAGTTATCTGCCTCAGCAAGTAGCATGTCTCCTATTGTGTCTTCAGCTGTTGAAATTATTCGCTCTTCACCTGATATAACAACCTTGACCTGTACAGCTTTCTTTACCGATATAGTGTCATCTTTTGATATTTTGGATTCTAGTGATGGCTGAACTTTATCTTTTTCAGAAATCTCTATTCCTTGTTGTTTCAGCACACCTCCAACAGTCCCCTTATATGTGACAAAAGTTTTTTGAATTCCATCTAAATCTACTTTTACCGTTTTTCTCATAGAAATAAGCATAACTGCTATACAGCATAAAGCAGCTACTATTCCCAATATTATCTTTGCCTTCGGACCGTTAGAAAAACTTTTTACTAAGTATTTC
The DNA here is from genome assembly GCA_015058375.1 of Clostridium sp. Classification (GTDB taxonomy): domain Bacteria; phylum Bacillota; class Clostridia; order Clostridiales; family Clostridiaceae; genus Clostridium. Next base: position 11,629 of record SVCK01000152.1, on the reverse strand, counting down.
TTGAATTTTTCTACCATATAAATTCCCTCCTTTGGCAAGAGCGTCTCCAAGATTATATCCTAAAATTAGACATTTTGTCAAATTCGGACTCTCTAGCTTTCTTGATAAGCCTAGTATTTTCAATGGCTAACGCCATTTCCATGTATTATACCTAACTTACCAGAGTTCATTCGGTGAAGATTCTTTTGCAACCAGTCCATCGGTTTACAAATATTATTTAATTTAATTAACTGTACCTCTATATATTACCATTTTTTTCCATATTGGTCAACCTCTTAAAATTTTCATTAAGTTGAATATTTAATTGTTTAGGGTCAATTTCCTTAATCTCTGCAATTTTTTCTATTATAAATTCTATATAGTCTGATTTATTTCTTTTCCCTCTATTAGGCTCTGGTGCCATATAAGGGCAATCAGTTTCAACTAACAATCTATCTAAAGGAACTTCTTTAACTACCTTTGCAAGCTTCTTAGAATTTTTAAATGTTATTACTCCAGTTATCCCTATATAATATCCCAGTTTCAAACATTCCTTTGCAAACTCTACACTTCCTGAAAAACAATGTATTGTTCCTGTCACTTCAGGAAACTCCTTAATTATATTTAATGTGTCTTCATGAGCATTTCTATCATGAATTACAACTGGCAACTTTAATTGTCTTGCAAGTTCCATATGCTTTCTAAAAACCTCTTTTTGTACTTCTCTTGGAGGGTTTTCATCCCAATAATAATCTAGCCCTATCTCTCCAACTGCTATTATCTTCTTATTTGCCTCTATTTTATCTCTTATTTCATTTAAAACATCATCATTAAATTCATTCGCATTTTCTGGATGAATCCCTAAAGATCCATAAATAAATCCCCACTTATTAACAATATCACAAACTTTATCTATACTTTCATAGCTTGAAGCACAATCTAATATACCTACTACTCCATTATTATGCAATTCTTGTATAAGTTCTTCTCTATCTATATCAAAAGCTTCATCATCATAATGAGCATGACTATCAAAAATTCTATATTTATTTTCCATAAAAATATCCCTTCCAATCACCTATGTATTAATTTTATTATATCAAAAAAGGATGACTTAATAAAAATCATCCTCTCTTCTAATTTTTGTTATTAATATTTTGTCACACAATTGTCATAATCAAGTATTATATTAATACATGTAAAGTAGTTAAAGCATTATTATTTACCCCTTAGCTATTTAAGACTTAATTAAATAGTTATTAAGAGTACCTCATCCCCCTATTGATGGTACTCTCTTTTTTTATAAAACAGTTTAACTATCTTACTATACTTCCTGTTGGTAAATCACCTGGATCAACAGCTTTTAATACACTGTCATCATCAGTTGCTGCACAAAGTATCATACCTTGTGATAATTCTCCTCTTAATTTAACAGGTTTTAAGTTAGCAACAAGAACAACGTTCTTTCCTACTAATTCTTCTGGCTTATAGAATTTAGCAACTCCAGATACAACCTGTCTTTCTTCTCCTCCTAAATCTACTTTTAATTTAAGTAATTTCTTAGCTCCCTTAATTGGTTCGCAAGCTAATACTTTAACAACTCTTAAATCTAATTTTTCAAAATCATCTATAGTAATTTCTTCTTTTATAGGAGTTATTTCTCTCTTAGCTGGTTTATTAGCTTCTTGAATTTTTGCTAATTCTTCAAGTTTAGCATCTACATCTATTCTTGGGAATAAGTTTTCTCCTTTAACAACCTTAGTTCCTACTACAGTTCCATCAAAACTCTTTAATGATTCCCATGTAGTGTTAACTGCTGCTATTTGTTCATTCATCTTCTTAGCTGTATCTGGTAAGAATGCTGAAAGTAATACTGTTGCAAATCTTAAAGATTCAGCAAGATTATATAATACAGTACCTAATCTTTCTTTCTTTTCTTCATCCTTAGCAAGTATCCAAGGTGTTGTTTCATCTATATACTTATTAGCTCTTCCAACTAAATCAAATATAGATTCAAGTGCTGTTGGTATTTGTAATTCATCTATTGATTTTTCAACCTTCTTAGGAGTTTCTAAAGCAAGGTTTATCAATTCATCATCAATAGCTTCCTTAACTGTTGATGCTGGAATAACGCCACCAAAATACTTTTCAATCATTGCAACAGTTCTAGATAAAAGATTACCTAAATCATTACATAAGTCTGAATTTATTTTCTTTATAAATACTTCACTATTATATGATCCATCTGACCCAAATGGAATTTCTCTTAATAAATAATATCTAACAGCATCTGCTCCAAATTCATTTACTAATGTTACTGGATCTACAACATTACCTTTTGATTTTGACATTTTTCCACCGTCAACTAGTAACCATCCATGCCCAAATACTTTCTTAGGTAATGGTAAATCTAAAGCCATTAACATAATTGGCCAATAAATTGTATGGAATCTTAAAATATCTTTACCTATTAAATGTACATCTGCTGGCCAGTATTTCTTGAAGTTAGCTGTATTTTCACTTCCATATCCTAAAGCAGTTATATAGTTTGATAAAGCATCTATCCAAACATAAACAACATGCCCTGGATCAAATGTTACTGGAATACCCCAGTCAAAACTTGTTCTTGAAATACATAAATCTTGTAGTCCTGGCTTTAAGAAATTATTAATCATTTCATTCTTTCTTGATTCTGGTTCTATGAAACCTGGATGTGATTCTATATATTCAATTAACTTATCTGCATATTTGTTCATCTTAAAGAAATAAGCTTCTTCTTTTGACTTTTCAACTGGTCTTCCACAATCAGGACACTTTCCGTCTACTGCTTGAGTATCAGTCCAGAAAGATTCACAAGGAGTACAATACCATCCTTCATATGCTCCCTTATAAATATCACCTTTATCATAAAGCTTTTTAACTATGTCTTGAACAGCTTTTACATGATAATCATCAGTAGTTCTAATGAATTTATCATAACTTATATTCATCATTTTCCATAAATCCTTGATTCCTGCTACTACTTCATCTACATGTTCTTTTGGAGTAATTCCTTTTTCTTCAGCTATTCTTTGAATTTTTTGACCATGTTCATCTGTTCCTGTTAAGAACATTACATCAAATCCTGATAATCTTTTAAATCTAGCAACTGCATCTGCCGCAACAGTTGTATAAGTATTACCTATATGTAGATTTGTTGATGGATAATAAATTGGTGTTGTTATATAATATGGCTTTTTACATTCATTACACATTTCTTAATCCTCCTAAAATTATAAATAAAAAAGCCTCTATATAGGTATCTTACCTACATAGAGACGTATTAATCATATAAACGCGTTACCACTCTATTTCTTCTTTACTTCGCAATAAAGAACTCATTAAGTGACTACCATCACTTTACAATATAACGGTTGCTCCCGTAACTGCCTAATTAAACTTTAACTCAGCAATTCTGCTCCAAGACCATCTTCATAAAGTTCCCTGTTATTGACTTTCACCAAAATATCAACTCTCTTTAAACATTCTTCTTTATTACTCTTCTCTTCTTCGCATTTTCAATATAATCATAAATCAAAAAAATACCTGTGTCAATTATTTTTACTATCGCAATAATTACCCAATTATTCTTCTACTTCATCTACAGGTTTTCCCAAGAAATATACTGCTATTGCTAAGACTACAATTGCCATTGGTAATACTATATATACTGGTAATCCAAGCCCTACTGGAATATATCCAAATAATATAGTAAATACTGCAATAAACAATGCATACCATATTTGCGTTTTAACATGTTCTATATGATTGCATCCAGCTCCCATTGATGAAAGTATTGTTGTATCAGAAATTGGAGAACAATGATCTCCAAAAATTGCTCCTGTTAATACTGCACTTGTACTCATAACAACATAACTCATATCAGGATTTATAGCATAAGCTAAAGGAATAGCAAGAGGCATTAAAATTCCCATTGTTCCATAAGCTGTTCCTGTTGCAAAAGAAATCACTGAACCAAATATGAATATAACACTTGGCAATAAAAATCTAGGTACTGAATTTGATAATAAACTAGTCAAATAAGATGCTGTTCCAAGTTCTTTTATTACTGAACTTAATGACCATGCAAGTATTAATATAACTCCAGTTATAACAAGTCCTTTCATCCCATCAACCCACACATCTATGGCCTCTGATATAGTAAATATCTTTTTGCATACTGCAATTACAATAGTAACTATACTCGTAAATAAAGCCGACTGGAATAACGCTACTGAAGCATCTGCATTACTAAATGCTTGTTGAATTGCATCAAATGAAATTAATGAATTATCAAAGATAGCTTGAACAGCTGCATCTTCACCTGACATAATTGTTGAATAACCACTATAATAAAAACTTGCTAAAGCTGAAATAATTAATGTTCCTATTGGAATTATTGCATTCCAAACACTTAATTTTACTCCTTCTTTAACTTCCATATCTTCCTTCATTTCTTTACTCAACTCAATGTTTTCAATCACTTTATGACCTTGTCTTGCTCTAATTTCCGCCTTTCTCATAGGTCCAAAGTCTCTAAGCATAAGTGAAGTTATTACTACAAAAGCAAGAATCAATATATTATAAAATCTATAAGGTATTGTTTGACAGAACACACCAAACGCATCTACACTTACACCAATTCCATCAAAAGCATCATTTATTAATCCAACTTCAAGTCCTACCCATGTAGAAACTATTGCTATCCCTGCAATAGGAGCTGCTGTTGCATCAATTATAAATGCTAGTCTTTCTCTTGAAACTCTCATTTTATCTGCTACTGGTTTCATTATAGGACCTACAATAAGCGAATTAGCATAATCATCAAAAAATACTACTATTCCTAAAAACCATGTTACTATTTGTGCACTTCTTGGAGTTTTGGCTTTTTTAGCTAAAGCTTCTGCTACTGCCTTTGCTCCTCCCATTTTAGAAACAAGATTTATAATTCCTCCAATTATCAATACCTGAAGGACTATCCCTGCATTCCACGGATCTGCTAAAGAATTCAAAGATCTTTGAACAAAATCTAAAAACGAATGTATCAAAGCTCCAAATATATTATAATCATTTAATTGAAGCATAAAACATCCTGCAAGTCCACCTAAAAACAATGATATAACAACATTCTTAGTTATAAATGCTAAAATTATTGCTACAAGCGGTGGTATAATAGTAAAAATCCCAAAATTATTTGCATTTTTTGCAACTGTTTCTGCATCTGCTGCAAATACTAAAGTTGATGACATCATAAACATCACAAAAGTAAATAAAAATACTAAATTTCTTTTTCTGTTCATCATAGAACTCCCCTTTACAAATATTTTTCATAAGAGTGAGATACCTATCATTAAAAAAAGCCTTGAGTAACACTCAAGGCTTATAATACATAAATTAAAATTTCCCGAATGATAGCTCAACACAAATTACTTGTGACAGTATTATACATATTTTGCATAATCCCAGCCTTAGGACATTAAAGCGTTATTCCTAAGCTTCGGCGATAATTCCTTTTCTATTGCTTCATTCTGCTTACGTCGACAATAGTACTAATAAATACCGCGCCTCTACCTCTTTCTTATTCATTTAACCTAATTATAGATGTTCGTTTTTAATTTTTCAAGTTAATTTTTTATCTTTCTGACATATATCTTTCAATATCTTCAACTGATTTTATCATATTCTTAGTTAAAACATCGGCTCCATCCTTAGTAACTAATACATCATCTTCAATTCTAATACCAATTGATTCTTCAGCTATGTAAATACCTGGTTCAACTGTCCATACCATACCTTCTTCAAATACAGTATCTCTATTAGGCTTATCTATGTCATGTGTATCTGCTCCTAAACCATGACCTACACTATGCCAATAATATTTAGTTACATCCTCTTCTTTATCTATAAGACCAAGCTTTATACACTCCTTAGCAATCATATCTTTAGCTTGCTTATTCCATTCCAAGAACTTAACTCCTGGTTTAATTAATTTTATACATTCTTCATTAACTCTTAAAACAGCTTCATAAACTTCCTTTTGTCTTTCAGTAAATTTACCATTTACAGGGAAAGTTCTTGATATATCTGCATTATAATAATTCCATTGAGCACCTAAGTCAAAAAGAATTAAATCTCCATCCTTCATTTCACAATTATTATCTACATAATGTAATGTTGTTGCATTTTTACCAGCAGCAGCTATAGTTTTAAATGCAAGATCTTTAGCTCCATTTTTCTTACATACAAAATCAAAATAAGATTCTAATTCATATTCTTTCATACCAGCCTTAGCATTTTTCATTAAAGTATTTACACCTTCAATAGTTATATCTATAGCCTTTTGCATTTCTGCAATTTCTTCCTTAGACTTAATTTGTCTTAGAGGAACTACCTTTGGAAACACATTCTTAATTGTAACAAATGGATACTTTTCCACAAGAGATTTTGCAAAAGTTCCTGCTATATTATTTAAACTATTAAAACTATCTCTTTCCATATCCAAGTAAACATTTATTTCAGTCATTCCACTAAATAACTTATTTAAAAATCCTTCAAAAGAATCTTTATACAATGCATTTTCTATTCCTGAAATTTCTTTAGCTTCATTAGCCCTTAAACTTTTTCCTATCCATCTTTCCATTTCTTCATCTATTGTTTTTAAATAAACATATTCTTTTACTTCCCCATTTATCTTTGTAAATACAGCTATATGTTCTTCTTCTTCTATACCTGTAAAATAATAAAAGTTTCTATTAGGAGTAAAAGGATATAATTCATCTGCACTTTTCTTTGGTGCATTTCCAGCAAATAATATTACTATTGAATTATCTTCTATAGTTTTCATTAATTTCTTTCTATTGATCTCAAATACTTTTTTATCCATTCTTCCACCATCCTTTTTCTACTTTTTATAACATTATACTACTTTCCTAAACATGAAGGAAGAAAATATAAAGTCATAGCCACCTATTAAAAGGTACTTGCTCTATTATTGAAAATATTTAATTCTAACAAACAAAAACCTCACTTAATAAACTAAGTGAAGTTTTTGTTTTATAAAATGTTGTCTTCATAAATGTCAAATTCATTTTTCTTAATTTTAAAATTCAAAACTATCAACCATAAATAATATAAAAGTGGAAAAATCACTGAAAAAAATGCCCAAGCATTACATATTTTATATTTTCGGCATAATCTACCAATAATATAGCCCCTATAAATTAAAAAACCTATAACTGATGCTACATTAAGTATAGGAATAACCCCAAAAATGCAAAAAACTATCATCCATCTAGGATTTCCTCCACCTAATTCAAATAATAATGACTCCTTTAATATAGGAACCCATCCCCACCATGTACGTGAATTATTCTGTGCCTTAGCAACACGTGATAATGTTATTCCACTTATAGTAAGCAGAATGCTTAAAGTTATTAACGAAATTACCATTTCTAAATTTGATAAACTACTTTGATCTGCATACACAAACATTCCTTCTTTCAATTCAGTATAATAATACATTAATATATACTTTTTGGAAAGCAAAGTAATATTTGCATCAAAATTCAAAAAATCAAACTCAAACAAATTTTATAATTAATCTGCTTCGTATAATCCACAAGCTATTTTATTAATTTTTATATAAAATACAGAAATAATCGTAACAAGAAATATACTAGCAATAAGAAAAACTATTATATAGTTGTTTAATAAGAAACTTAAAAATGCTAAAAGTGCTCCCAAAACAAAAGCTACAATCATAAAAACAAATGGTAAAAAATTCTTTTTAAATATATCCTTTTCTGTATCCCATTCTAGTTTAGGTGATCTATAATCTAAAAATAATTCTACTATTGATGTCATCCCTACAGTTAGGATTGAAATAATACCACACATTATTATCAAAGATAATGATGAATGTAAAATAGCTAAACATGTTATAATAACTAAAGCTTCAAATTCATTAACTGCTACAGAAACTATTACTTTTGCCTTAATTTGCTGTTTTATAGGCACGGGTATATATTTAGAAACACTAAAATCCTTACCTTCTCTTGAAATAGCTGTCAGTGCAGCACCTCCTCCAGATACAAAAAATATAGAAAATGTAAAAACAGCTGCAATTACATATCCATAATAAGAAGTATTCATTATAATTTTTGAAATACTATCTATTTTATTTCCCGAGAAAAGTACAACACAAAAAATAGCAGGCATGTAAATCAACATTGCTATACAATTTATGAAAAACTGTGGTACTCTAAACATTATTTTTATATCTTTTATAATAAGTGTTTTGATTACTGAATTCCTTTTAAATTTTTTATTAATCTTATCACTTTGAAATACATTTTCTCTTTTTCCACAATTTTCTGAAAGTCCTCTAACACTCTTATAATAAATACTTCCACCTATTATATATAAAAGTGCAAATAAACATGCACTAATTACTAAAGTTATAGCCATATATTGTAATCCATTAATTTCAGAACTATACAACAATGCCTTTGCGGAAAATGTAACTGTAAAAAACAAATTTCCAATTACACTCATAAGACTATTATTTCCTTCTTGCATTAAACTTTGAATAGCTTCCGCACTATCTATACCACCATTTGAATTTTGAGCATAAACATTTAAAGCTATGATAGAAACAAGTAAAAAAACTCCACTTACAATTGAAAAAGCATCTTTATGCTTAGATAAATTTGAAAATCTCATAAGAACCATGCTTAATATCACCCCAATAGTCATTGGTACTATTGGCATTGAAATAAGAACTAATATTAAAAATATATAAAACATTATTCCAGACTTACTTACAATTCCATAAGCAATCATAGGAAATAAAACCATCAATTCATACATATACATCTCTAATAAAACAGTTGTAAATTTCCCAAATATAACTTCAGAACTTTTAAAAGGTAATGGTAATATCTGTTCTATATCATTTGCAAAATAAAACGTGTTCAATATATTAAATACACCAAAAAATAAAATAACTATTGTTCCTACGAATAGTATGAAACTCAAAAGATATCCTTCTTGACTTATACTGCTAAAAAAATCATAAGAAGACAAAACAATTGCAATAACTGGTGTCGAAAAACATACCATAACTAACATAATTAGCAAAAGCATTATAATCCATGACATCTTTTTCTTACCACCTAAACCTTGTTCAAGGGCATTTTTAACAAAATATTTTGTTATAATACTTAATCTAGACATTTTCAGTCATCTCCAAGAACATTTCTTCTAAAGATTCATTAGACTTAAATTCTTTTCTCATATCTTCTAAAGTTCCATTAAATATTAACTGCCCTTTGTTAATAATCGCAACTTCATCACATACTTTTTCTGCAACTTCAAGTACATGAGTTGAAAAAATAACTGTATTTCCTGCATCAGCATGTTCTCTCATCATTTCCTTTAAAGTAAAAGCTGACTTTGGATCTAAACCTGTTAATGGTTCATCTAATATCCATACCTTAGGATTATGAAGAATAACCCCCATAACAACTATCTTTTGCCTCATCCCATGAGAATAACTTTGAATCTTATCTGCTAGAGCAGTAGTCATTTCAAATCTTTTAGCTAGTTCTTCAATCTTGCTCTTTCTTATACTGCTATCAACATTATAAACATCAGCCATAAAATTCAAATATTCAATTCCTGTAAATCTTAAAAACATATCAGGACTATCTGGTACATATCCAAACTGCTCTTTAGCTTTAACAGGTTCTTTTGTAATGCTTGTCCCATTAATTTCAATATCCCCCATTGTAGGTTGTATTATACCTGTTATCATTTTTATAGTTGTAGTTTTTCCTGCACCGTTTGGTCCAAGAAGTCCTAAAATCTTTCCATCTTCAATATTTAGATTAAGTTTATTTACTGCATTAACTTTACCATTATAGCTTTTTGTTACATTTAAAATATTTACCAAGTGCATCACCTTCTCCATATATTACCAAATATTTTTTCTTATATAATACCATATTTTTTTATTGATTTGAATAATTAACAACAAAACATTTTTCTCACAATAAAAATTGCCAAAATAATTGCTGTCATATCTGCCATTATAGCTGCCCATACTGTATGTCGTACTTTCTTTACTTTTACAGCTCCAAAGTAAACTGTAACAGTATAAAAAATAGTTTCAGTTGTTCCCATAATTACAGAAGCAATAAGTCCAATCAAAGTATCTGGTCCATAAGTTTTGACTATATCAGTGAAAATAGCTACAGCTCCACTGCCAGACAAAGGTTTTATAAGAACTAAAGGAAGAATTTCTTTTGGAAGACCAATTGCATTTGTAAAGGGAGCTATAAAATTATTAATAATATCAAGAAGATTAGCATTCTTAAATATTTCTACTGCCACTATCATAGCTAAAAGATAAGGAAATATGTTCATACATACTTTAAGTCCATCTTTAGCCCCTTCTATAAACCATTCATAAACTTTTCCGCCCTTTATCATTCCATAACTAACTATTACAATAACAATTATTCCAATAATGCTTTTAGTTATATATCCATTCATAAGAACACCTCCTAAAAGTATCTTTGTAATATTTTGCAACAGATAATTCCAACTATAGATGCTCCTAAAGTTGAAAGAATAGCTGGTACTATAATTATTCCTGGATTCTGTGAATTACAAGCTGATCTTATAGATAAAATTGTTGATGGTACAAGCTGAATACAAGCTGCATTCATAACCAGAAACAAAGCCATATCATTACTTGCTGTACCTTTTTTCTCATTTAATCTATCCATCTCTTCCATAGCCTTTATTCCAAAAGGTGTTGCAGCATTTGATAACCCCATCATATTAGCTGTAAGGTTCATAACTATTGCACCTAATGCTTTTTCATCTTTAGCCGCATCTTTAAATAGGAGTTTTAAAATTGGTCTCATAACCTTTGCTATTTTTTCTGTTAATCCTGATTTCTCTGCCACCTTCATAACTCCACACCAAAAGCACATTATCCCCACAAGATTTATAATTAACTTTACAGTACTTTCTGTTGAGTTAACTATAGTAGTAGAAACTGAGTCTCCATTGCCTGTCACTAACGATACTAATAATCCTAAAGATATAAGTGCAAACCAAATATAATTAATCATTTTTTCCTCCAACATCATTATTATTATTCCATTAAATATATGCCTTGCACTTGGTTTTTAGTAGTGTTACCATTAATATATAATTATTTTTTACTAAAGGAGATTACCTTATGAATAACAATAACTTAAAAATAGCTCAACAAGATATCGATGACGCATTAAAGGCAGTAGAAGATCTAGAACAAGCTGCATCTAACGGAAATTTCACTAAGGAAGATATTAAAGAAAAGTTTGTTTCTTTAAATGAAAAAGTAAAAAAATTAGAAAATATATTAAAGAGTGAAGGAATTCTTTAATTACAGATAATAAAAAGGGGCTGTATCAAAATAATGAACAGACCCCTGTCAAGTAGACAGGCAAAATAAATAAAATTTTTGAGAAAATGCGATCTTAATTAGGGTCGCATTTTCTATTCGATTTTTCTCTTTTTTCTAATAGCATAGCCTTGTATGCTAAAATACGTTTATTTT
>SVCK01000151.1 GCA_015058375.1 Clostridium sp. | reverse complement strand
TATTTACAATGGGAGATAAGGTGTCTCCAGTAGATATTTCAAAAGCAGCAATAAAGCAGGCTAGAGAAAATGGAAATAATGTTGTTATTATAGATACAGCTGGTAGATTGCATATTGATGAGAATCTTATGCAAGAACTTAAAGATGTAAAAGAAGCTGTTAATCCTAATGAAATTCTTTTGGTTGTAGATTCTATGACAGGTCAAGATGCAGTTAATGTTGCAGAAAGTTTTAATAATGAACTTGATGTTTCGGGTGTTATTTTGACTAAGTTAGATGGAGATACAAGAGGTGGTGCGGCTTTATCAATAAGAAGTATTACTGAAAAACCAATTAAATTCGTTGGTGTTGGAGAAAAGATGAATGATTTTGAAGTCTTTCATCCAGAAAGAATGGCTTCAAGAATATTAGGAATGGGAGATGTATTGTCTTTAATAGAAAAAGCGCAAGAAGCTATTGATGAAAAAGAAGCTGGCGATTTGGCTAAAAAGATGATGGGCTCAGAACTTAATTTTGAAGATTACTTAACAGCAATGTCTCAGATGAAGAAGTTAGGACCTTTAAGTAAACTAATAGAAATGGTTCCTGGAGTTGATTCCAAAACTTTAGGGCAAATTGATATGGAAAAAGGCGAAAAGCAAATGGCTAAAATAGAAGCAATAATTTATTCCATGACAATTAAAGAAAGGAGAAATCCTTCGTTAGTTATTGGTTCTTCATCAAGAAAAAAGAGAATTGCATTAGGCGCAGGAACGACAATTCAAGAAGTTAACAAACTTATTAAAGGTTATGAAATGATGAAAAAGAATATGAAACAGTTTAAATCATTGACTAAGAAATCTAAGAAAGGTTTATTTGGTAAGATGCCTTTTATGAGTTAAATATAAATAATATCCTTTAAAGGAGGTGAAATACATGGCAGTAAAGATAAGACTTAGAAGAATGGGTGCAAAGAAAGCTCCTTTCTACAGAATAGTAGTTGCTGATTCAAGAAGTCCAAGAGATGGTAGATTTATCGAAGAAATCGGTTATTACAACCCAATCGTTAAACCAGTAGAAGTTAAGATTAATGAAGAAAAAGCTACAGAATGGTTAAACAATGGTGCTCAACCTACAGACGTAGTTAAGAGACTTTTCGACCAAGCAGGCCTTAACAAGTAATTTTTGGAGGTGAATTCTGTAAGTAGTATATATTTGCAGGCACTATATGAAAGAATTAGTTGAGTTAATTGCCAAGTCTTTAGTTGATAATCCAGAAGAAGTTCATGTTAATGAAATCGAAAAGGAAAAAGTGATTATACTAGAATTACAAGTAGCTAAAGAAGACACTGGAAAAGTTATTGGCAAACAGGGAAAAATAGCGAGAGCTATTAGAACTGTAGTAAAGGCTGCAGCAATAAAGGAAGAAAAAAAAGTATTAGTAGAGATAATCTAGGAAGAGTTAGGTGTAACCTAACTCTTTTTGTACATTGTTAAAAAACGAGGTGAAAAGGTATGAGCAATGAATTTTTTAACGTAGGACAGATTGTTAATACTCATGGAATTAAAGGTGAAGTGAAGGTTTTATGTCTTACTGATGATAAGGAAAACTTTAAAAGATACGAAAAAGTTTTAATTGATGATAAGTATTATAATATTTTAGGAGTTAAGTTTCAAAAGGATAGAGTAATACTTAAATTAGAAGGTATAAATGATATCGATACAGCAGAAACTTTTAAACAAAAATATTTAAAAGTTTCAAGAGATGATGAACCTGAATTAGATGAAGATACTTATTATGTAGTAGATCTTATAGGATGTAATGTGTTTGACACAAATGATACAGAATTAGGTAAGATATATGATGTTATTGAAACTAAGAATAATGATGTATATTGGATAAAGGAGCCTAAAGAATTATTAATTCCAGTATTAGAAGATATAGTACTAGATATAGATATTGAAGCTAAAAAGGTAATTATAAAACCAGTAGGAGAATGGATGGATGAAGATTAGTGTATTAACGCTTTTTCCAGAGATGTTCTCAATCTTTGATAATTCAATTATTGGTAGGGCACGTGAAAAAGGTATAGTTGACATGGAATTTATAAATATAAGAGATTATACTTTAAATAAGCATAAGAAAGTTGATGATTATCCTTATGGAGGTGGTGCAGGAATGGTTATGGCACCACAACCGATAGTTGATTCTATAAGAGCTTGCAGAGAAAAGAATCCTGGTAAGGTAGTGTTTTTAGGCCCAAGAGGAAAAACTTTTAATCAAAGTATGGCTAAGGAATTATCTAAGGAAGAAGCACTAATTTTTTTGTGTGGGCATTATGAAGGTATAGATGAAAGAGTATATAAACATATTGATATGGAGATATCTTTAGGTGATTTTGTATTAACAGGTGGCGAAATGGCGGCAGTTCCTGTAATAGATTCTATCTTAAGATTAATACCTGGTGTTCTTGGCAAAGAAGAAAGCTTTATGGAAGAGTCGTATTCTGATGGATTATTAGAATATCCTCAATATACTAGACCTGAAGAATTTGAAGGAGATAAGGTTCCAAAAGTTTTGCTTTCTGGACATCATGAAAATGTACGTAAATGGAGAAGAAAACAATCTTTATTGATAACTAAAGAGAGAAGAATAGACTTATATAAAAAGGTGAATTTATCAAAAGAAGACATAAAAATTCTTAGAGATAATAGATTATAGTATTGCAAAATTAGATTAATTATGATAAAATACACCTTGTGCTAGTACCGGCGGTCCTCTGCTGAACATAGGCTTTGGTAAGAACGTCAAAAAAATTTGAGGAGGAATGCACAATGAACGAAATATTAAGACAAATAGAACAAGAACAAATTAGAACTGATTTACCAAGTTTCAACGTTGGAGATAACGTAAGAGTTCACGTTAGAATTAAAGAAGGTAACAGAGAAAGAGTTCAAGCTTTCGAAGGAACTGTAATTAAGAAACAAAATGGTGGAATTAGAGAAACTTTCACAGTAAGAAGAGTTGCTTACGGAACAGGTGTTGAAAGAACATTCCCACTAAATGCTCCAATTATAGAAAAACTAGAAGTTACTAGAAGAGGTAAAGTAAGAAGAGCTAAATTATACTACTTAAGAGATAGAGTAGGTAAGGCTGCTAAGGTTAAAGAATTATTAAGATAATTTATATAATCTTTTAGAGGGGGTTACATCATTTTTGTTATGATGTAGCCCTTTTTAAGATAAAAAAATATTGGAGGGATAAAGTATGGCTATTAACTGGTTCCCAGGACATATGAAAAAAACCCAGCGTGAAATAAGGGAAAACTTAAAATTAGTAGATGCAGTAATTGAAATAAGAGATGCAAGAATTCCAAGGAGTTCAGCAAATCCTGATATAGATAAACTTGTTGGTAATAAGCCAAGAATTATTCTACTTAATAAATGTGATTTATCAGAAAAAAGTTCAACTAAGCAATGGATAAAACATTTATCTTCTAATAATGTAAAGGTATTAGAGGTCAATTGCTTAAAGGGTATAGGCACTAATGCTATAAAACCAGCATTAATGGAACTATTAAAAGAAAAGCATGATAGACTTAAAGCTAAAGGAATGGTGAAAATTACAACTAGAGTTATGGTTGTGGGTATACCTAATTGTGGAAAGTCTACATTTATAAACAAGATGGCTAGAAATACTATTGCTAAGACTGGCGATAGACCAGGAGTTACAAAAAATAAACAGTGGATAAAGACATCATTAGGTATTGAACTTCTTGATACGCCAGGAGTATTATGGCCTAAGTTTGAGGATGAGGAAACAGCTTTAAATTTAGCTTTTACAGGAGCAATAAAAGATGAAATCATGGATATTGAAGATCTTGCTTATAGACTTGTTGAAAGATTACAGAAATTCTATCCTGAGAAGTTGAAAGAAAGATATAAAATTGATGAAATTTTTGAAAATCCTTTAGATACATTAGATGCTATAGCTTTAAAACGAGGATGCATAATGA
The DNA here is from genome assembly GCA_015058375.1 of Clostridium sp. Taxonomy (GTDB): domain Bacteria; phylum Bacillota; class Clostridia; order Clostridiales; family Clostridiaceae; genus Clostridium. The sequence continues at coordinate 14,146 of SVCK01000151.1, read as the reverse complement.
AGGGTAGAGCTATAGATTATACAAGAATAGCTGTAATATTATTAGATGAATTTAGAGGCGGTAAAATAGGTAATATTACATTAGAACGTCCTTAGATAAAAAGTGAGGGGATTTTAATGAATATTGAAATGATTGATACTTTAAATTATAAAGAAATTAAAAGTATAATAGATGATATTGATATTGAAAAAAGTTTAAATGAAGAATCATTTATTAATTTGATTTCTCATCTTAAACAAGATACAAGAAAAAATGTAAAATCTTTAGGAGAAAGACTTGAAAAAAATCAAATAAAGATACAAAAAGAAATTCAAAGAGTTAAAAATATGTATGTATTTGATAAATCTTTCGGTGATTATAAATATGTAGCAGGTGTAGATGAAGTGGGTAGGGGACCTTTAGCAGGGCCTATAGTAGCATGTGCTGTTATTTTGGATGAGAAAGATATAGATGATAATCTTATTTTATGGTTAAATGACTCTAAGAAATTATCTGAGAAGAAAAGAGAAGAACTATCTGAGATTATAAAAGATAGAGCATTGGCTTATAATATAGCTGAATGTGGAAATGAAGAAATTGATAAGCTAGGAATAGCTTATGCTAATAATAAAGTGTTTTTAGATGCGTGTAATAATTTAAAGATAAAACCTGATTTAGTTTTATCTGATGGTTATTTGGTGAAAAATATACAAATTGAAAATAAATTTGTAATTAAAGGTGATACTAAAAGTGCATGTATAGCAGCAGCTTCTATAGTTGCTAAAGTGTATAGAGATAAATTGATGAAAGATTATGCTAAAAAGTATTCGCATTATGATTTTGAAAATAATTCAGGATATGGAACTATGAAGCATATTGATGGAATAAAAGAATTTGGACCTTGTAAAATTCATAGAAGAAGTTTCTTAACTAAAATTCTTTAAAAAACTGCTGATTTTAATTTTTATTAGAATCAGCAGTTTTTTTAAACATTTTATTATATAATATATGCTAAAAAGCATTTTCTAAGTGATTAATGTTATAGTTGTTATTATAATAATTAAATATAACTTCTATAACATCAAATCTTATATTAATATTTTGAATTTTTTGCTTATATAGAAAATATGAAGCAACATTTCTTATAGTGTTCTTTTTTGAAAAAGTAACAGCTTGACAAGGGGAACCGAAATCTTTTGAATATCTACTCTTTACTTCTGTAAATACAATTATATTATCAATTTGTGAAATTATATCAACTTCTCCATGCTTTGCTCTAAAGTTTTTTGTGATAATTTTATGATTCTTTTTAAGTAGGAATTTGCATGCTATATCTTCTCCATAAGTACCTATATTTCTGTTTTCCTTTCTCATTTTTTGATCTCCTTTGTTTAAATATTTTAAATATTGCCCAAAATATTAAAAAATAAACATTAGTAAAATTTAGAATAGGAGGATTAGTATGGCTGTTAAAATATATAGTGCTACTTATTTGGAATTGCAAGGTAAGATGATAGAAGTTGAGGTTGATATATTGAAAGGGATGCCAAGTTTTACAATTGTAGGGCTTCCAGATGCTTCTGTAAAAGAGGCTAGGGAAAGGGTGAGGTCTGCCATTGTTAATAGTGGGTTTCAATTTCCTTTAGGAAGAATAACAATAAATTTGGCTCCGGCTGATGTTAGAAAAATAGGGTCTTTATTAGATCTTCCAATTGCAATAGGTATTCTTATAGAAACAGGACAGATAAAGAGTACGACTATAGAAGATTTTATATGTTTTGGAGAGTTATCGTTAAACGGGGATATTAAAGGGGTTAGAGGTACTCTTCCTATTATAATAGAGGGAATGAGAAAAGGCTTTGAAAATTATATTTTTCCTTATGAAAATGTAGACGAAGCTTCTTATATAGTAGATGGATTGTATTATCCTTTTGAAACTTTGAAACAGGTAGTATCATTTTTGAATTTTCAAGATATTCTTCCTTTTGATGATTTTAACGAAATGGTTGATGATAATAATGACTTTGAAAAATTTGAAAATATTATAGGACAGGAATATTCTAAAAGAGCTTTACAAATTGCAGCAGCAGGAAAGCATAATATAATTTTATATGGAAGTTCAGGTGTGGGTAAAACAATGCTTGCAAAAGCTTTACCATCTATAATGCCACCATTGTCGAAAAAGGAAGAATTGGAAATAGCTAAAATATATAGTATAAGTGGGATGTTTGAAAAGGGAAAAAAGATAAGAATACCATTTAGAGCCCCATATCATACTGCTACGGTGTCTTCAATAACAGGAGGTGGTAGAATATTAAGACCAGGAGAAGTTACTTTGGCACATAAAGGTATTTTGTTTTTAGATGAACTTTTAGAGTTTAAAAAAGAAGTTATAGAAGTTTTGAGGGAACCTATAGAAAATAAGATTATTCACATAAATCGTTTTAATAATAATGTAAAGTTGCCTTCAGATTTTTTATTTGTAGGTGTATTTAATTTATGTCCATGTGGTTTTAGAACGTTAGATTTTAATAATAATAATAAATGTTGTTGTAGTGAAACTCAGATAAATAGATATTTAAATAAATTATCCAAAGCAATAAAGGATAGAATTGATTTGTATACATATGTTCCTAGGATTGAATATGAAAATATACAAAATAATGCAGATAATTTTACATCAATAGATATAAGAAAAACAGTTGAAACAGCAAGAAAAATTCAAAAGGAAAGATTGAAAGGAACTGGTTACAATTATAATTCAGATATAAAAGGAAAAGATATTTATGAATTGTGCAGATTAAATGCTAAATGCAAAAAAATATTAAAGAGTTACTTTAATAATTCAGAGCCATCTCTTCGTGCTTATGGAAAGGTTATAAAATTAGCTAGAACTATTGCAGATTTAAGCGAAGAGAAGGATATAAGAGAAAATGATATAATTGAAGCTTTGAGTTATAGAAAAGATTATAGTGGAGAAATCATATAAGGAGGGTCGCTTTATGGAATATGATATATGGTTATTAATGCTAAAAATAAGTAATGATATGAAGATTGAGTTAGTAAAAAAATATCATAGTAGCAAAGCGGTATATGATATTATAGATGAAATAAAACTTGAATTAAAATTAACAAATAGTTACATTAAAAATATTGAATTACAAAAAGCTGTTGATATTTATAATTGGATTACAGAAAATAAAATTGGGTTTATAACTTATTTTGATAAAAAATTTCCTAAAGAATTAAGAGAAATTGATGATCCTCCTTATGCATTGTTTTATAAGGGAAATATTGATGTTTTGCAAGAGAGAAAAGTATCAATAATTGGGTCGAGATTATGTAGTCAGTATGGAATTGAGATAACAAAACTATTGACAAAAGAATTAATAAGTTTTAATATCTCAATCATAAGCGGAGGTGCGAAGGGAATAGATTCCATTTCACATAAAACCTGCGTAGAAAATGGTGGCAAAACCGTTGTAGTTTTGGGATGCGGCATTGATGTTGTATATCCTTATCAAAATAGAAAGCTATTTAAACAGATTGAAGAGGATGGATTAATAATTACAGAATTTTTACCAGGAACAAAACCTTTAAAATATAATTTTCCTAGAAGAAATAGGATAATTAGTGGATTAAGTGAACTGGTAATTGTTGTAGAAGCTTCAGAAAGAAGTGGATCATTAATTACAGCTAGACTTGCTGCTGAACAAGGAAAAGAAATAATGTCAATACCAGGATCGATTTTTTCTAAATCAAGTAAGGGATGTAACAAGCTGATTAGAGATGGAGCTCAAGTTTTTTCAGATATGGAAGATTTGAGAGTAATGCTAAATTTGACTTGTAAAGATAAGGAAGGAATAATATCACCAATTAAGCAAAAGATATTATCGATAGTATCCAATGAACCTATACATATTGATGAATTAGTTAAAAAGACTCTTATTGACAGAGAAGTAATGTTTAATGTATTATTTGATATGCAAATTAAAAATGAAATAATTAGCCTTCCTGGCAATTATTATGCGAAGATTATTTGAGTAATAAGGGGGTGCAGACTCCAAGTAAAATAGGAGTTTATATATGGGTCAAAAATTAGTTATAGTAGAATCGCCTGCAAAGGCGAAAACAATTGCAAAGTATCTAGGAAAAAATTATACCGTTGAAGCGTCAATGGGACATGTAAGAGATTTACCTAAAAGTAAATTAGGTGTTGATATAGAAGATAACTTTAATCCTAAATATATAACGATAAGAGGGAAAGGAGAACTTATTAATAAATTAAGAAAGTTAGCAAAGAAAGCTGATAAAGTATATCTTGCTACCGACCCCGATCGTGAGGGTGAAGCAATATCATGGCATTTAGCTAATATTTTAAAGATAGATGAAAATGAAGAATGTAGAATAGTTTTTAATGAAATAACAAAGAGTGCAGTAAAAGGATCTATAAAGCAAGCGAGAAAGATAAACTTGAATTTAGTTGATGCCCAACAGGCTAGAAGAATATTAGATAGATTAGTTGGGTATGAAATAAGTCCAATTTTATGGAGAAATGTTAAGTGGGGATTAAGTGCAGGTAGAGTACAATCTGTTGCATTAAGGCTTATATGTGATAGAGAAAATGAAATAAAAGCTTTTGAACCAAAGGAATATTGGACTGTAGATTGCATGATGAAGAAGGAAAGAAAAAGATTTCCTATAAAGCTTGTATCTAAGGATGGAAAAAAGGTTGAGATAGCAACTAAAGAAGAAGCAGATACAATAATAAGTGACATAGAAAATAATAAGTTTATTGTAGAAGCTATAAAAAGAGGAAAGAAAAATAAGAATCCTCTTCCACCATTTACAACAAGTACTCTTCAACAAGATGCAAATAAGAAACTTAATTTTATGACTAAGAGAACTATGTCTATAGCTCAAGGATTATACGAAGGTGTAGAAATAAAAGGTCATGGAATGGTTGGTTTAATTACTTACATGAGAACAGATTCTGTGAGAATATCTGAAGAAGCTCAAAGTAGTGCTTTGAAATTTATTGAAGATGAATATGGAAAAGAATATTTACCTGAAAAACCAAGAGTTTATAAGGGTAAAAAAAATATTCAAGATGCACATGAAGCTATAAGACCTACGTATATAGATATTACACCTGAAATTGCAAAGGAAAGTTTAACACCAGAACAATTTAAATTATATTCTTTAATATGGAAAAGATTTATGGCGAGTCAGATGGCAACATGTATAATGAATACGAATTCTATTACTATTACAAATGGTAGTTATAAATTTAGAGCAAATGGTTCTACAGTTGAATTTGACGGATTTATGAAAATATATGAATATGCAGGAAAGGAAGAAGAAGATTCAGTAGCTTTACCTGTATTAGAAGTTAATGAAGAATTAAAAAAACATTCTATTGATGCAGTACAACATTTTACACAACCACCAGCAAGATATACAGAAGCATCTTTTGTAAAACTTATGGAGGAAAAAGGAATAGGAAGACCAAGTACATATGTACCAACACTTTATACGCTTTTAAGTAGAGATTATGTCAATAGAGAGAAGAAGAATCTTTTCCCAACAGAACTTGGATTTATAGTTAATAATATTATGAGTGAATATTTTAAGCAAATTGTAGATGTGGATTTTACAGCAGATATGGAAAGAAACTTAGATAATGTTGAAGAGGGCAGTGAAGAATGGAAGAAGGTAGTAAGTGAATTCTTTGAACCTTTAAAGATTGCTCTTGATAAAGCAGAAAAAGAAGTGTCTAAAGTTGTAATTGAAGATAAAGTAAGTGACGTAAAATGTGATAAATGCGGTAGAATGATGGTGATTAAAAAAGGAAGATATGGTGAATTCCTTGCTTGTCCAGGATATCCTGAGTGTAAAAATGTAAAACCAATAGTTGAAGAACTTGATGTTCCATGCCCTGAATGTGGTAAGAAGGTTGTGGTTAAAAAGAGTAAAAGAGGAAAGAAGTTCTTTGGATGTTCTGGATATCCAGAATGTAAATTTGTAAGTTGGTATGAACCAGTAAATGAAAAATGTCCAGAATGTAATTCTTATATGGTGAAAAAGTATTCTAAAAAGAATGGAGAGTATATTCAATGTTCTAATTCAGAATGTGGATATAAGAAAGAACTTCCTAAAGAAGCAAATGAGGAAAATAAACAAAATAATGATTAATATTGTTTAAAGAATGTAATTATATGTAGAAATTATAGAATTAGAAAGAATTATTTATAGATTGCTTTGTGTAGAAGAATAGAAAATAATGTTGTAATAAGTGTGACGGTATGTTAAACTAAAATTATGAGAAAATAATTAGAATATTTAAACAATTCGAAATTGACAAGATTAATAACATAAAAATAATCTATGTGACAACATTCAAGGAGGATTATTAATGCCGTCATTACTTAGCAAAACAAGGAGATTAAATAAATTAATACAAAAATCAGGAACTGAACCAGTAGTGTTTGAAGACATATGTAAAGTTTTAAGTGAAGTATTAGAGTGTAATGTATATATTGCAAGTAGAAGGGGTAAAATTTTAGGATATGCTTTTGAAAAAGATTTTTCATGCGATATAATGAAGAAAAAGGTAGTGGATGATAGAAGATTTCCCGCAGACTATAATGAGAAACTTTTAGAAAATACAGAGACATTAGCCAATGTACCAAATGGAGGACTTTGTGTTCTTGAGGGTGAAGGTGAATGTAAAATGAAGGATAAGCTATCTACTATTGTTCCTATAGTTGGGAATAGAGAAAGACTTGGAACTTTAATTATGGCTAGATACGGAAATTGTTTTACTGAAGATGATCTAGTAATGGTTGAGTATAGTGCAACTATTGTTGGAATGGAAATGCTTAGAGCAAAACAAGATGAAATAGAAGATGAAACACGAAAGAAAGCAGTAGTTCAATTAGCGATAGGAACATTGTCATATTCGGAATTAGAAGCTGTTGAACATATATTTGATGAACTAGATGGCACAGAAGGACTTTTAGTTGCCTCAAAGATCGCTGATAAGGTTGGAATTACTAGAAGTGTAATAGTAAATGCTTTGAGAAAATTTGAAAGTGCAGGAGTTATAGAGTCAAGATCTTTAGGAATGAAGGGAACTCATATAAAAATTTTAAATGAGAAGCTTGTAGAAGAATTAAGAAAAATAAAATAGTAGTAAAGAAGTTGTGAGTGAAATAACTTTTATTTTAAGCATAACTTCTTTACTATTTTTTTGTGCATAAGAAAGTATAAATTTTTTTGAAAGCAAGTACTTACTGTTTGGAAAATAAAAGGGATGTATTTTGAAATAAAAAGAAAAATGTAGATTAGTAAATAGAAAGTTTTAAAAAATATAAAAAATCTTGTTGATAGAAAAAAAACCTTATGGTATACTATCTAAGGTAAAAGTTAATACGCACACTGTTCAATGAATTTAACTGGTGCCTAAGAGTTAGGTGTTAAATGAAAATGACAACAGTGGAGGGAAAAACCAGGAGGTATGAAAATGTCAGTTATATCAATGAAACAATTATTAGAAGCTGGTGTTCACTTCGGACATCAAACAAGAAGATGGAACCCTAAAATGGCTCCTTACATTTTTACAGAAAGAAATGGAATCTATATAATAGATTTACAAAAGACTGTAAAGAAAGCAGAAGAAGCTTACAACTTTATTAAAGAAGTAGCAGCAGAAGGAAAAGATATCTTATTTGTAGGAACTAAGAAACAAGCTCAAGAAGCTATCGAAGAAGAAGCAATAAGATCAAATATGCACTTTGTTAATAATAGATGGTTAGGTGGAATGTTAACTAACTTCTCTACTATAAAGACAAGAGTTAAGAGAATGGAAGAAATCGAAAAGATGGAAGAAGACGGAACTTTCGAAGTACTTCCAAAGAAAGAAGTTATTAAACTTAAAGGTGACTTAGAAAAGTTACAAAAGAACCTTGGTGGTATTAGAAACTTAGACGCTGAAAACGTAGGTGCTATGTTCGTAGTTGATCCAAGAAAGGAAAAGAATGCTATAGCAGAAGCTAAGATATTAGGAATTCCAGTAGTAGCAATAGTAGATACAAACTGTGATCCAGAAGAAGTTGACTATGTTATTCCAGGAAATGATGATGCTATAAGAGCCGTTAAATTAATAACTGCTAAAATGGCTGATGGAATCATTGAAGGAAGACAAGGAGAACAATTAGCTGAATAATTAGCTTGATAGTGTTCAAAGTAAAAGGTAGGTGGGGAAACTCATTTACCTTTTTACCCTAGATAATGATAAGGGTTACTTTCAAAATTAAGGAGGAATTGAATAATATGATAACTGCAAAATTAGTTAAAGAACTAAGAGAAAGAACTGGTTCAGGTATGATGGACTGTAAAAAAGCTTTAACAGAAACTAATGGTGATATAGAAAAAGCAGTAGAATTCTTAAGAGAAAAAGGATTAGCTGCAGCAGCAAAGAAGGCTGGTAGAGTAGCAGCAGAAGGTCAAGTTGTTACTTTTACTGCTGAAGATGGAAAGACAGCTTCAATAGTAGAAGTTAACTGTGAAACTGATTTCGTTGCTGATAACGAACAATTCACTACATTTGCTGGTAAGATAGCTGAAATAGCTGCAAAATCAAATGCAACAAATGTTGAAGAATTACAAGCAGAAAAATTTGAAGGAGATAAGACAGTTAAAGAAGCTTTAACTGAACTTATAGCTACTTTAGGCGAAAATATGACAATTAGAAGATTTGAAAAGGTTAGCGTTGATAAAGGAGTTGTTAAGACTTATATTCACGGTGGCGGAAGAATCGGAGTTGTTGTTAAATTAGAATGTGAAACTGAATCTCCAGTAGTAGAAGAAGTTGCAAAAGAATTATGTATGCAAGTTGCAGCTGCTAATCCATTATTCTTAAATGAATCAGAAGTTGATTCTGAATCATTAGAAAAAGAAAGAGAAATCTACAGAGTTCAAGCTTTAAATGAAGGAAAACCAGAAAAAATCGTTGAAAAAATGGTTGAAGGAAGAATTAAGAAGTACTTAAAGGAAGTTTGCTTAGTTGATCAATTATGGGTTAAAGATAATGATAAGACAATAGCAAAATTTGTTGAAGAAAAAGGTAAGGAAGTTGGTTCTCCAATTACTGTTAAGAGCTTCGTAAGATATGAAAGAGGCGAAGGAATCGAAAAGGTAGAAGAAGACTTTGCTGCTGAAGTTGCTAAGCAAATGGGTAAATAATGAAAAACCAAAGAGAACACACTTTGTGTTCTCTTTTTTTAAAAAATAAAATATAATAGCATATTGGAGGTAAGAATATGGCTGAATGTAAGTATAAGAGAGTAATGTTAAAATTATCTGGTGAAGCGCTAGCTGGTGAAAATGGTTTTGGATTGGATTTTAACGTAGCAAAAAAGATAGCATTACAAATAAAAGAAATCGTTGATATGGGTGTAGAAGTAGGTGCTGTTGTTGGCGGCGGAAACATTTGGCGTGGTAGAAGCGGTGAAGGAATGGATAGAACAACAGCTGATTATATGGGAATGTTAGCTACATGTATAAATGCTTTGACTTTACAAGATTCTTTAGAACAAGTAGGTGTTGATACAAGAGTACAAACAGCTATTGAAATGAAGGAAGTTGCAGAACCTTTTATAAGAAGAAGAGCAATGAGACATCTTGAAAAAGGAAGAGTTGTAATATTTGCAGCAGGTACAGGTAATCCTTATTTCTCTACAGATACAACAGCGGCATTAAGAGCTGCTGAAATTGAAGCAGAAGTCATATTATTAGCTAAAAAAGTTGATGGAGTTTACGATAAAGATCCACATAAATATGATGATGCGAAAAAATATGATAACTTATCATATATTGATGTTTTAGATCAGGGTCTTCAAGTAATGGATTCAACAGCAACTTCATTATGTATGGATAATGATATTCCAATATTAGTTTTCGGATTAGATGATCCTGAAAACATTAAAAGAGCAATTCTAGGCGAAAAGCTTGGAACTTTAGTATCAAAATAATAGGAGGGTTTTATGATTAAAGATATTATTAAAAATTCTGAAGAAAAGATGAAAAAAACAATTTCTGTTTTAAAATCTGATTTACAAACAATGAAAGCAGGAAGAGCTAATCCAAGTATGTTAGATAGAGTACAAGTGGATTATTATGGAAGCCCTTGTCCAATATCACAAGTGGCTAATGTTTCTGCACCAGAACCAAGAGTATTAATGATAACTCCATGGGAAAAAACTATATTACAAGATATTGAAAAAGCTATTTTAAAATCAGATTTAGGCTTAAATCCTTCAAATGATGGTTCGGTTATTCGACTTATAATTCCTGAATTGACAGAAGAAACAAGAAAAAATCTTGTTAAGAATGTTAAGAAAACAGGTGAAGATGCTAAGGTTGCTATAAGATCAATTAGAAGAGATGCTAATGATAAGATAAAAAACCTAAAGAAAAATGAAGATATATCAGAAGATGAAGTTAAAAGAGGAGAAGATCAAGTTCAAAAAGTAACTGATTCTCATATTAAGGAAATAGACACAATAATAGTAGCAAAAGAAAAAGAAATAATGTCTATTTAAGGTTATAAAAACCTGCTTTAAGCAGGTTTTTTTATTAGATATAATTTATTTATGGAGGTGTTGTTCTTGATTAGCTTTTTTAAAGGAAGTAAAGAAAAAGAAATTGTTCAAGATAATGAATTTCTTTTAGATATGGATAGAATACCTAAACATATTGCAATTATTATGGATGGTAATGGAAGATGGGCAAAATCTAGAAATCTTCCAAGAACGCTTGGACATAAAGCTGGTATAGAATCGATAAGAAGAATAGTAAAAGAAGGTGATAGATTAGGAGTTAAGTATATGACTTTCTATGCATTTTCAACAGAAAATTGGAAAAGACCTGTAGAAGAAGTGTCAGCTTTGATGAAATTATTAGTTCAATATTTAAAACAAGAAATTGATGAATTAGATAAAAGAAATGTCAAGATTAATGTTCTTGGTGATATATCAAGATTACCACAAGAATGCATTGAAGAAATTAATAAATCTACAAAAAGAACTAGTGGTAATACAGGGCTTGTAATGAATTTTGCATTAAATTATGGAGGCCGTGACGAAATAACTAGAGCTATGAAAACTATAGCTGAAGAAGTTAAGAATGAAAAAATTAGAGTAGAGGATATTACACAAGATCTTATTGAAAAACATTTGTATACTGCAGGTATGCCAGATCCAGATGTTATTATTAGACCTTCAGGAGAACAAAGATTAAGTAATTTCCTTTTGTGGCAGTGTGCTTATTCTGAGTTTTGGTATTCGGATGTAAATTGGCCTGATTTTTCAGAACAAGATTTACAAAGAGCTATTTTAGATTATCAAAGCAGAGATAGGAGATATGGCGGAATTAAATAGACAGAGGTGAATGTTTAATGAAATCTGATAGTAGATATTTAGGTGCACTAATGATTGCTCCATTTATATTATTTATATTTTTAGGAGGTTTTCCTTTAGAAGTTTTTACATTTATATTATCAGTTTTAGGATTATATGAATTTTACAAAGCTCTTAAAGAAAAAGAATTTAAGCCTATAAATTTAGTAGGATATATTCTATTGGTGCTATATTATTTAATTGGGCATGATTTAGAAGCGTTAATGTATATAGTAATTTTAGCGACTTTTGTATTATTGATGATTCCAGTAGTTAATTTGAAATATACATTTATTGATGTAGCTTTGACGTTATTTGGATTTATTTATGTAGGAATATTTTTTAGTTTTATATATTTAGTTAATAGTAAGTATGGTGGAAATTTATATGTATGGCTTATATTTATAGGCTCATGGATGACTGATACCACAGCTTATTATGCTGGAAAGTTTTTTGGAAAGCATAAATTATGTCCAGAAGTAAGCCCTAAAAAGACAATAGAAGGATCTTTGGGCGGTTTAATTGGTGCAACATTATTTTGTGGTCTTTATGGTATTTTTGTAAAAAGTTATATATCTGATATATCTTTATATCACTTCTTTGTTATTGGTGCACTTTGTGGTGTATTTAGCCAATTTGGAGATTTGGTGGCATCATCAATTAAGAGATATGTTGGAATAAAAGATTATAGTAAACTAATACCAGGACATGGAGGAATTTTAGATAGATTTGATTCTATATTATTTAGTGGAATTATTGTATTTTATTATTTAACGTTTATACTGAATATTTAAAAATGAATAAAGTGTAATAGTTTATTGATATAAGGTGTGAGTAGTAGATATCTTTGATAAAAGAATTTATACTTACATCTTTTATTTATATATAGATTAGTTATGAAAAAATTAGTGTTTTTCTAGCATAAATCGATTACAAAGATGTTAATATCTATATTAAGAGCAAATATAGTTCCTTTACGATATTGATATTACTGCTGAATAAATTCGTATATTATAATTTATTTGATTTCTTAAATGTGCACAATATAGAAATTAATGCTTGTTTGAGGGGGGATATTAAATGATTAAGAAAAAGTTGCTTTCATCAATTTTAGCATTATCAGTTGTATTATCAACTACTCCTTTTTTAGGTATTCAAACTGTTAATGCTGCAAATGAAGCACAACAATTTAATTCGATTGGTTTAGCAAGAAGTTTTAAAACAATAGGACAAGCTAATCCATGTATAACACAAAAATTTAATGCCGATCCATGTGCAATGGAATACAATGGTAGAGTCTATGTTTATTCAACAGATGATGGAACAGCAAATTCAAGTATGCCAGGAAAGAACACATATTCTCAAATAAGAACTTTAAATGTTATGTCTTCAAGTGATATGGTTAACTGGACAGATCACGGTTCAATAAATGTAGCAGGAGGTTCTGGAGTAGCAAAATGGGCTTCAAATTCTTGGGCACCAACAGCATGTCATAAGAAAATAAATGGAAAAGAAAAATTCTTCTTATATTTTGCAAATAATGCAGGTGGTATTGGAGTGTTAACAAGTGATTCTCCTACAGGACCATGGGTTGATCCAATAGGAAAACCATTAATAACTTCAAGAACTCCAAATTGTTCAAATGTTACATGGTTATTTGACCCAGCTGTATTAGTTGATAGTGATGGAACAGGATATCTTTACTTTGGAGGCGGTGTACCATCAGGTCAAAATGCTAATCCTAGAACAGCTAGAGTTGTAAAACTTGGTGCTGATATGACAAGTTTAGCAGGAACACCTCAAATGATTGATGCACCATACTTATTTGAAGATTCAGGTATAAATAAGGTTGGTAATACTTATTATTATTCTTATTGTACAAACTGGGCTAATGGACCTATGGGATCTGCAAAAATAGCATATATGACAAGTAATAGTCCTATGGGACCATTTAAATATAAAGGAACTTGTTTAGATAATCCTGGTGCATTCTTTGGAACTACAGGTAACAACCATCACTCAATAGTGACTCTTAATGGAAAATCATATATTTTCTATCATGCAGAATGGTTAAATAAACAGATGTATGGTTCACAACAAGGATACAGAACTACTCATGCTAATGAAATAAGCTTTGGTAATGGAACTATTTCAAATGCAAAAGGAAATCTTGCTGGTGTAAGACAAGTTAAAAATTTAAATCCTTATGTTAATAATGAAGGTGAAACAATAGCATGGCAAGGTGGAGTAGTAGTTACTAATCAAGGTAATAACGGTAATACAAAGGTCGAAATGAATAGAGGAGACTGGGTAGGTGTTTCTAATGTTGATTTCGGTAGTGGTGCTAAATCAGTTACTATGAAAGTTGCATCAAGCAGAGGTGCAGTTATTAAAATTTGTACAGGAAATGCTTCAGGAGCTGCTGTAGGATATATAACAGTGCCAGCAACAGGAAATAACTGGACATTCAGAAATGTTACAGCTAATATTTCAGGTTTAACTGGTACAAAGAATTTATTCTTTGTAGCATCAGGAGATTGTGCTATAGATAGCTGGCAATTCTCAAATGGTTCAGGAAGTGCAACACCAACACAACCAAGTAACCCAACACAACCATCTAACCCAACAACTACAAATGTTCCAGGGGAAACAGCTAAGCTTTCAGATGGATGGTACTATATTAAGAACTTAAATGCTAATAAATATTT
>SVCK01000150.1 GCA_015058375.1 Clostridium sp. | reverse complement strand
GGAATAATTCATAGTGTAATAGCTATGAAAGTGTTAGAAGAAATTATGAATGTACAATTTTTGATACAAACACTAAGTGGTATGGGAATATTTATAGTTGGAATGATGTTCTTTTATGTAATTATAAGTGTAAATTATACTAAGATCGTTTATGGAAGATGATTTTAAAAGTACATTTTGTAGTAATAGTCCCAAATATGGGGTATAATAAAACAATTAAGAGAACTAATTTCAAGATTTTTGGAGGATAAAAATGGTTAATATTGAAGAAGTATTACTTGTTGCTCTGCAGAGTATTTCAGGTTGCCTTGCTGGTTATATTACAAATAAATATGCTGTAAATATGCTGTTTAAGGAATATACAATTTTTAATAAATTTAAGTTTGGCGGTGTAATTAAAAATAGAAAGATACAGTTTATTGAAGAGATAAGTGATTTAGTAGAAAGAGATATAATTAATCCATCAACTCTAAAGAAAAAGTTGAAAAGTAATAAAGTAAAGAAAGAAATAGAGATCGTTTTAAATACATTTTTAAATAATGAACTAATTAAAAATTTTGAGAAAACAGAGATTAGAAATATACCTGGATTTGAAAAAAGTCTTCAAACTGTGAAGAAACTTTCTTACGAAAATTATGATGAAATATTTAAACCTTTGATAAGTGAAATTTGTAATGAAATAGATTTAGAATCATTACTTTCTGAAGAGCAAGTATCGTGTATTGCAGAAAATATATATAACTTAATTTTACAATCAATAGATAATAATAATTCTATAAATAAAGTTATAACAGATTTATACGGGGAAAGTTCAAATTTTTCGCTTTCTAGTTTTATTGATGTAGAAGTTGTTTCTAAAGTAGAAAACAATATTCAAAGTATTATATCATCTGCTATTGATAAAAAAATTAGCAATGATGATAAATTGATTTCTTTATTAGAGAAAATAATTAAAAAGAGTAAAGCTCAAGATATAATTAATAATTTTCAAGATAGTATCAAAAGTAAAAAGTTAGAAGAAATAGTAACTGATAAAGAAATTGAAGAGTTAAGTAGCAATTTAACAGTTGCCTTGAAAAATTATTTGAATAGCAAACAAGGAAAAGATTTTCTTTCAAATATAATTAAAGAATTTATAGCTTTATTAAAGAATATGGAATTTACTCTTTATGATTTATTAGATGATAAGGTTGTTGATAAACTTAACCTTACTATAAGAGAAAAGCTCCCTGTATTTTTGAAATATGTAGTTTCTTGGATTGAAAAAAATAAAGATGAATTTGATGAATTGATAGAAAAGTCTGTTGATGAAGGTATCCAAGATATGGACTTTGGCATAAGAAAAGCAATTATTACTTTAGTAAGAGAACATTTCTTAGATAATGTAAGTGCAAAATATGAAGTGGTTCAAAAAGTAAAAGAGTTTATAGAGTCTTATAATATGGATAGTAATGATTCTATTAATTTAGCAGAAAAAATAATTGATTATTTGAAAAATACTAATATTAATGAGATTATAACTTCTTTAGAGAAAAATAATATTCTTAATGATAAAATTATAAATAATTTATGTACAATAATAATTACATATTTGTCTGATAATAATGACTTGATTTTAAGTATTATAAAAAAGCAAAAAGGTAGATTAGTTTCTGATTTTATAAAATATGATTTTAATAATTTTTTAGATGTTAAAAGTAAAGTAAATGTTTATAATCTTGTTTTAAAACATAAAGAAAAAATTAAGGAATTTATTGTTTCAACGTCATATAGCAAGATGAAGAGTGAAATTAATGCTATTTATAAGAAGAATTTAAAAGCAATTATAAGTGAAGATTTTATAGAAAATATAAAAGGTAGAAGTAAAAATAGCATAAAACAAGTTGTTATTAATAATGAAGAAAAAATCAAAGTGTATTTAAGTGGTTTGATAAAAGGCTTTATTAATGATTTCAAATTTAAAAATATTGCTGAAAGTAGTGATGTGAAAAATAAAATTTTGAATTTACAAGATGAACTTTTAGAAAGGACTAGAACAATTCAAGTTTCATCTGTTATAAAGAATTTTGCTGTAAATAAAGAAAATATGCATTGTTTAAATGAAGTATCGTTGAAATATCTTGAAGATAAAGTAGAAGATTTTTTACATGGAAGAATTAAAAAAATGGTGTACGATAATTTAATTCAGTATGAAGAAGATGAAATTTGTGATATGGCTCAAAGATTTATGGGAACAGAACTTAAACCTCTTTCTATATTTGGAGGAATGTTAGGTTTTGTAGGAGGATTGATTTTTGCATTATGTTTTAGAAACATAGGCTTTGAAGGATATTATTACAGTCTAATAGGAGTAATTGGTTCAGTAATATTAATGGGAGGCATTGGAGTTGCAACTAATGTAATAGCAATTGCTATGTTATTTAAGCCATATAAAAAGAATAAAGTGTTATCTAAAATACCATTCTTTAGAAAATTTGCTTTGGGTTATATTCCATCTCATAAAGAAAGTCTTGCAAATGGAATTGGAAATGTAATAGATAATGATATTTTAAACGCAGGAAGAATTCATAAATTATTTAATAATAAGAGAAATGATATGTATTTAGAAGCTATGAATTTTATAAGTAGCGATAACTATAAGATCATAAATAGCAATGTTGTTAAAAATAAAAATTTAATATGTAACTATTTTTATAATAAAATATTATCTTTTTTAAATAAAGGTAATGCAAATAGTATGATTTCAAATATTATTTGTGAAAATGAAATTTCTGTTTCAACTAATATATTAAGTAAAATTTCTTTGAGTATTAAGCAGAATAGTAATTCTATTAAAAAATATCTAGTCAAGTTTATAGAAGGTAAAATGAATTCTAATAATACTGTAATAGAGTTTTTGCCAAAAGAACTAATGGAAGTTGTAGAAGACAAAGTAGAATTATTGATTAATGAAAAAACAAAAGAATTAATTAACCAAGAAAATGTAAAGATGCTTTTTATTAAATATAACGACATATATAAAAGTTATATAGATAGAGAAATTTCAGATATTATATCTGAAGATATGATAAGTTCTTTGGAAAAAAATATTTCAAGTAAAATGGAAGAATTTTTATATAATGATTTAAAGTTCGTTTTAAACTGTAAAATCAGAGAAATGTTAACAATAGAATTAGATCAAGAGCAAACTATTGGTAATGTATTTGATGGTATAGTACAGAAGGCTGTTGATAAAAACTTTAATAAGTTAACTCAATTTATTGTTAATAAAATTAATAGTGTAATAACTGAAAATGAAGATAATATTGGATATCTTATAAAAGATAATATAAGTTCTAAACTTAATTTTTTCCAAAAGATTGGTTATGCTATGGCGAATGGAGATGCAGTTGTAGATAGATGTACTCATATTTTAATA
This sequence comes from Clostridium sp., assembly GCA_015058375.1. Taxonomy (GTDB): domain Bacteria; phylum Bacillota; class Clostridia; order Clostridiales; family Clostridiaceae; genus Clostridium. The sequence goes on along the minus strand of SVCK01000150.1, from coordinate 63,362 downwards.
AATAAAAATTTACCATTATTTATTGATGAAAAAGTAAATGAAGTTCAAGATATGATTTCTGATGTACTAACAAATCAAATATATACTATAAAATTGATAGATATCAGTTTTGGAGTAAATGAAGTTAATTTTGAACAATTTATTGATGGAGTATTTACAAATTTACAGAAAGGCAAAAAACTTAATAATATAACTAAAGTAATAACAAAAGAAGTTATAGATAGAGTTAAAGATTTAAATATTTATAATGTTTTAAGTAATATAAACTTAGATAGTACAGAAAAAATATTTAATAAGTTTAAAAATGAGATAAATTATTTTACTAATTTACTTTTACAAAATATAAATCTTATAAATGAAGTTGTACTAATTAATTTAAAGAATTTGATTAATGAAGTTACAGTAAAAGATTTATGTAGAGGTCTATCAGATAAGAATTTAGAAACTTTGTCTGATAATATAGTTAAAATATTTATAAAGAGTAGTGCTATAGATAAAGGGTCTTTAAATATACTTAAAGAAGTTTATGAAAAATCATTAAAAGGTAAAAAAATATCTGCTATTGTTAATAGAGATTTGTTAAATTCAGATATAGAAAACATAATTAATAAGATTTTAGAAAATAAAAACATAAAGGCTTGCACTAACAATATGGTTGAAAATATATTTGATGAAATTTGTAAAGATAATCTTGCAGTAATTAGTACTGAATTTAAGGATGATATAAATAGTAGGGTTTCACAAGCTACTATAGATTCATTAATAGTTCATACAAAAGATATTTTAGAAAGTTTTGAACTTAAATCTATAACATGTGATGAAATTGAAAAAATGAAATCTGAAGAAATACACAATTTATTTAAAGCTTTTGCTGGTGAATACTTTAAAAAACTATATATTTATGGGGTAATGGGAGCTGTATTTGGAGTGGATTTTTGGCTTTCTATGTTGATTGCAGTTCTTGATTATGTAAAAGAAAAAAGAGATAATACGGTAAAAGAAAATTAGAATTTTAATAGTATATCATTTTTAAAAGATACATATTACTACAAAAAAATCATAAAATTAAGCAAAAATAGCTTGTTTTTTAAAAATAAAGTAGTATTTGGTTAAAAAAAGAAAGAAAAACACTTGCGCTTTAAATAGGTCAATGGTATAATTTTTGCTGAATAGAAGTAGAGGTGAGAATATATGGGTATGAATATTTATGAACAATTTAGAAATCTTTTTCCGTATATGAAAATAGTATGTGATAATGAAGTATCAATGGCGATAGCAGATACAGAGCAATATTTATATGTAGATTATTGTGATGAACTTGATTTTGACTTAAAAGGTGGAAGCAAAATTCCAGATGGTGGAGCTGTTAAGGAAGTTTTAGTAAGTGGCAAAACTATCATAAAGGAAGTTCCAGAGCATGTGTATGGAATACCATTTAAATCTTATGCAATTCCAATTAAACATGAGGGTAATGTTATAGGAGTTTTTGTAGTTGGTAAAAGTTTAAAAAAGAAAAAGAAAGTACTGAATATATCTAAAGATTTAGCAGAATCATTGTCTCAAATATCTCAAGGTGTTTCTGAAATAGCTAAAAATGTTCAAGAACTTGCAGTTATGAATGAAAAGTTAGCTAGTGAAAGTAGAAATACAACAAGAGATGCAGCTGGAAGTTCAGAAGTAGTAAAAGTTATACAAGGAATTTCTGCTCAAACTAATTTATTAGGATTAAATGCATCAATAGAAGCAGCTAGAGCTGGTGAAAATGGAAGAGGATTTACTATAGTAGCACAAGAAATTAGAAAGCTGTCTAATTCCTCAAATGAATCAATAAAACAAGTTGATGAGATAATAAAGAACATAATTAATTCTATTAGCAGTATGAATGGAAAAATAGAACGTTCTAATGAACTATCTCAAAATCAATCTGCATCTTTAGAAGAGATAAGTGCTTCAATTTATGAATTGAATTCTACAGCAGGATTATTAGAAAAATTAGCTGATGATTTATAAAAGTATTAGGGCTATATGAATGCCAAAAATATGATTGTAGCATAAAAAAGAACCAAAAGAGATTTTTCTTTTGGTTCTTTTTTATTAATATTTTATAGTGCATGGAACGTTGTTTTTTACCAGTTTTTCCATTGACTTTTGAATTTACCTGTATTGAATTTTCCATTTGGAGTAAGGAACATGTTTCTCATACTTTCATCTCCAGCAAGTTGCCATCTTAGCCATCCAGTAATTGCATCTGAACCATCCCATATAGTTGAACCATGTCCACCACCAATGATACCACCATACCATATTGGTACTTTAGCATTGGCATAATCACGGTTTGTATTATTAACTGCTAGTCCTCCATCATTTAATCCATTCATTACGCAAGTAGGATTTCTCCATTTTGATGAACCAGATCCATCAAAAGAACCACCATCACAATGAATTGTAGTTTTAATTCTTGGGTCAGAAGCTACTGAATAAGCTCCTATAGAACCTAGAGAAAAACCACCAGCTGCAATTCTAGTTGTGTCTAACTTATTGAAAAGAGGGCATGAAGAATTACTATTTTGTTGAATAATCCAATTTAAAGCATCAGGGCATTGTTGACCAGACCATTGAGATTCTTCGCTATATACAACAAATCCATGAGAAGCCCATCTCTTCATTTGACCTTCATATAAAGTAGGTTTGTCGCCACCACCTGGATTCCAAATAAAGATAGGATGTTTTGCAACACCATTTGTTCCAAGATTAGTTGGTCGTACAATCATTCCTTTTCCGTTTGGACCTAAGTTTCTATCGATAGTTACTGAAAAAGGACCATTTCTATCTACATCACATTTAGGAAGAACACAAGTATTAGAAGGTTGTTGAGCAGGTTTTTGACTTTGGCCATTTGTTGGTTCAAAAGTCCATTGTTGATTTGTACCACCATTAAAAGTCCATTGACATACGTTAGTACCATTTTCGATTCTTCTCTGATAAACATCAAGCATTTTTGAATTATTGCTTATCTTTGTTCCAATTGTATAAACATTGGCTGTGTTTGTAGACATTGCAGTAAACTTTTGAGCATCACCTGAATATGCATGATATATACCAAGATTTGCTCCATCTTTATTTTCAGCGTTAGCAACATCTAACATAAAGTTTCCAAGTCCATTTGTTAATGTAATATATCCGTCAGAAGTATTTGTTACCTTCCATTTTTGACCGTCTAAACCTACATTTGAGTAAATTTCAACATTTGCACCAGCTTCAGCTTTATTACTTGTTACTGTAAGGTATTTACCTGAATTAATATTTTTTAAGTAATACCAACCATCTGAAATTTGTGCTTTTGAGCCAGGGGTTGCTGCTTTTACAATGTTAGCAGGTTGTATGGCTAAAGTAGCTGCACTTAAAATTCCTAATAATATAAATTTGCGTAATGTTTTGAATTTACAATTCATTTTTATCATCTCCTTTATTTTTTACTATACACAAATATAATTTAACATATTAGTAAAGAATAGGGAATTGATTTTTCATGAAATTGTGTGTTTTTAAGCGTAATATGTAATAGCATTGTATGAAAATATAGCTAAATATTCAATAAAACTTATAAGGAGATTGCATAAGGAATATAAGGAAAAAATTAATTTGACATAAATATATTGAATTGTACTTTGCCTAAACAAAATATCTTTTTTTTGACATTTACAAGGGGAAAAATGGGTAAAAATCGACAATTTATATACTGGAAATCTTTTGTATGATATCATTACATGGAAAATAATATATATAAATGTATGTAATAGGAGATGAAAATATGGAATTTAAACATTTATTAAGTCCTATGAAAGTAGGAAATAGAATTTATAAAAATCGTATTGTAAGTGCACCAATGGCATTTAGTTTAGTAGCACAAAATCCAATAGCTGCAGAGGTATCATATAGAAAACTTGAAGGACCAGCAAAAGGAGGAAATGCTTGCGTTGTTCTTGGAGAAACAGATGTAAACTTTACAGATTCAATACGTATTCCTGGATTTAGAAAGTTTGATTTTGCAAAACCAGAAGAAGATATGGATACATTTAATGCTATTAAGACATATGCAGACCGTATAAAAAAACATGATTGTATTGCTCTTGCAGAATTAGTACACTGTGGGCTTGAAAAAGTTCCTTTTTCACCAGAAGAAGAAGCTGTTGGACCATGCGAAACAGTAAATTTAGCAGGTATAAAAGTACGTGCTATGACAAAAGAGGATATGGATCGTATAGCAAATGAATTTGCAGTAGCTGCAACATATATGCAAAAAGCTGGATTTGATGGAATCTTAGTGCATGGTGGACATGGTTTTATTTTCACTCAATTCCTTTCACCATTAATGAATAAAAGAACAGATGAATATGGCGGAAGCTTAGAAAATCGTGCTAAATTCCCAATTCAAGTATGTAAGGCTATTCGTGAAGCTGTTGGACCTGATTTCTTATTTGAATTACGTATAGATGGAACAGACCATCAACCAGGTGGTATAACACCAGAAGAAACAGGTGAATTTATTAAAATGGTAGAACAATATCTTACATCTGTACATATTACATGTGGTATTTACGCTGAATCTGTTAAATCAGGAACAGAATCAAGTATGTTCCATGATCATGGATTAAATATTGAACAAGCTGCCATTGTTAAGAAGTATACAAGCCTTCCAGTAGGGGTTGTAGGTGGTATTAATTCACCAGAACAAGCAGAAGAAGCAATTGCAAATGGAAAAATTGATTTCATAGTATTAGGACGTCAAATGTTAGCTGATCCAAACTTTGCTCAAAAATGTATCGATGGAAAAGAAGATAGAATTCATCGTTGTTTAAGATGTTATAAGTGCTTCCCAGGTTCACCAGAAGAAGGATATGATGATCTTCCATTTACAAGTGAAGAATTAGCTCTTTATGTAGGACATTGTACAATTAATCCAATGGCACACTTACCATTTGATATTCAACAACTTCCAGCAGCAGAAAATGGTCCACAAAAGGTTCTTGTTGTAGGTGGTGGAATAGCTGGTATTCAAACTGCAATAACTGCATCACAACGTGGACATAAGGTTACACTTGTAGAAAAATCTGATAAATTAGGCGGATTATTATACTTTACAGATGTTGATATAGATAAGCCAGACTTACGTAACTTTAAGGATACAATGATTCGTGAATTAAATGATACAAACGTAGAAGTTTTATTAAATACAGAAGCAACACCTGAATTCATAAAAGAATTTGGAGCAGATGCAGTTGTACTTGCAACAGGATCTATTCCAACATGTCCTCCAATTAAAGGAATTGAAAATGCAAAACAAGCTATGTCAGTTTATGATGGAACATGTAAACCAGGAAAGAAAGTAGTAATGATAGGTGGAGGACTTGTAGGTTGTGAAACAGGTCTATTCTTACAAAAAACAGGACATGAAGTAACTGTTGTAGAAATGTTAGATCGTTTAGCAAATGAGTCTTTTGGTATGTATCGTGAAGCACTTATTTGGGAAATGGAAAAGAATAACATGGGAATGCTTCCAAAGACAAAGTGTCTTGAAATTACAGAACATAGTGTAAAGATTGAAAATGCAGATGGAGTACAAGAAATTGAAGCAGATACTATTTTATTTGCTCTTGGAATGAAGAGTGTTGATTATTCTGCACTTAAAGAAGCAGCAGGAAATGCTGATGTGTATATAGTAGGAGATGCTATAAAACCAGGTAAGGTAGATCAATGTACAAGAAGTGGTTATATAGCAGCACTTAAGATTGGTGCATCTAAGGAATCAATAGAATTTATTAAGGAGTAGTAAAATGACAGTAAATTTAAGTGAAGAAGAAAAGAAATCTCCATTGTATAAGTACTTTGAAAGGGAAATTGCAAAAGTTCCAGAAGATGTACTTAATAGAATTATGAGTGGTTCATTTGAATCTGAAAATGGACTTTTACCAACAGAAATGAATAAACTTTTTGAACCAGGATATTTACCAGGAGAATTCGGATGGTATAAGCTTAAAGATGGTGGTATTATGGTTGCAAACTTGACAAAAATGCCAGGAGTAACTCCTGAAATGTTTGATTGGTGGTTTGCATGGCATGGTCTTGGCTCTATGCGTTATAAGATATGGGATAAGGATGATCATTATTATTGTCAAACTAGAAATCCAGAAATTTCTTTAAATGAAAATTTATCAATGAAGGAACGTTATTGGAATACAACTCATGATGTAAAAGAAGCATTGGTAGATGGACAAGAACCTATGGATGTTTGCATACAATTTGTTCCTCCTGAAACAATAGGTTATGATCCTGAAAAATTGAAGAATTTCAAAGGAACAATAGTTTGTACTCCAGGTCCAATTGTTATGTCACATTTTGTTCGTCCTACAGAAGATGGTTCAGAACTTAGAACTAGATTTTGGATTGGATATGACATAAAGGATAACAAGCCTGTAAGAATTGAAGGATTTAATCCAGAAGATGGCTTTGCAAAGGCACTTCTTACTCATAATGTAAAGGAATTTACACATTTGGCAGAAATTCTACCAGAGGTTTATAACGAATTTAAGGATAGATTTGAACTGTAAGTTTAAAATATTTATAAATAACTCAATGCCTGTTTTGTTACAGACGTTGAGTTATTTTTTCCTTGTTTAGTGGGGAAAATATGGATTATTAAAAACTTTTATATATGAAATCGTTGTACAAATACTTGTTTTGTGGTATAAAAAGTATATAATTAATGAAAATGGGGGATATGAATGAAATTTGGGAAAAAGGATGTAAAAGTAATATTGTTGGCTATATTGCTTTTGATGTCTTTAGGATTTAATTTTTATAGTTATAAAAATAATAGTACTAAAAAAGGAACGAATAATGAATTAAGCGATTTTTTAAGGCATGATATTACAAGTAATTTGCAGTCATTTGCAGGAATGAATGGAAATGTAGATGATGAAGCAGCTTTTGCAAGTCAGATAAGTAGTATTGTTGCAGCTCACAATGCATATTGTTATTTACATAATGGTGAAGATGCTGTATTGGATGAGAGAAATTTAGGATTACCAGCTTTGTGCATAAAAATTGAGGAAGTTATTTATAATGATAAAGCAAAGTTTAAAGAAGTTTTTCAAAAGCCAGAAGTTTCAGAGCTTATGTATAAAATAGCTGATAATTATGAAGATAAAGAAAATATATCTAAGATAATTAAGCTATTACAATAATTAAAAATATGAGATTTTTTCAAAATAGGTGTAATAAATAAAATTTATTTTGGAAAAATCTTATTTTTTGTTTTAATTAAAAAAAGAATAATAAATACAGTTGACGCAAAAAAAGGAAAATAGTATAATTATTGCAACAAAAAGGATATAAAAGTAGAATTAGGGGGATACATGAAATATAATTTTGTTAAGCAACATGATGCAACTGATTGTGCAGCTGCATGTTTGGCAATGATTTGTTTATATTATAAAAAAGAAACTACTATAACTAAATTAAGAGATCTAATGGGAACAGATTTAAAAGGAACTAATCTTTTAGGATTAAATAATTGTGCTGAAAAATTAGGCTTTGTATCTCAACCAGTTAGAGTTGATAGAGAAAGTTTTCAAAGTAAGTTTACTCTACCTACAATAGCTAATATGATTACTAAGGAAGGAATGACTCATTTTGTAGTTATATATAAAATTACAAATAAATATGTAATAGTTGGAGATCCAGCTAAAAAGGTGATGAAAGTATCAATAGATGAATTTTATCAAGGATTTACTGGAGTGTTGCTTATTCTTAAGCCTGGAGAAGAGTTTGTGAAAGATAGCATAAAAGGTGAAAAGGTAATTTCAAGATTTATAAGAATTGCTATGCCTCAGAAAAAGTTGTTTATATATTCTGTTATAGCCTCAGTTATTATGACAGCGTTAGGCATTGTATCTTCTTTATTTAATAAAATAATAATGGATGAAATATTACCATATAAATTAAAAAATACTTTGTTAGTAGGATTAATTGTTTTTGCTATTATTTCAATAACTCAGATTATTATAGCATTTGTAAGACAGTGGATGATGTTATTTCTGTCTCAAAAGATAGATATACCATTGATGCTTGGATATTTTGAACATATTTATAAACTTCCAATGAAGTTTTTTTCTACACGAAAAACAGGTGATATTATAACTAGATTTACAGATGCATTTACAATAAAAAATATTTTTACGAATATAGCTTTAACTTTAGTGTTAGATGTTTTTATGACATTAGTTACTGGAATTATATTATTTAGAATGAATTCAAATTTATTTTTCATAATTTTTGCCATGACTATAATAAATATAATTCTTGTATATATTTTTAAGAGACCGTATAAAAACATAAATGAGGAGCAGATGCAACAAGAGTCAACTCTTAATTCAGAAATAATAGAAGGTTTGAGAGCTGTAGAGACAATAAAAGGCAATGCAAATGAAGAGATCGAATTGGAAAATATTGAGAGGGAATATATAAAATCTTTAAGAATTAGTTTTAAAGAAGGAATGTTATGTAATATTCAAGGAATAATATCTCAGCTTATATCTGCAATAGGTAATTTAATACTTACATATTTTGCAGTAATGCAAGTTATGAATAATAATATTACTTTAGGTAGTATGATGGCATTTATTACTTTATCAGGATATTTTATGGGTCCAGTTGGGAGACTTGTAGGATTGCAATTGCAGATACAAGAAGCTAATATTTCTATGAAAAGAATTTCTGAGATATTAGATTATGAAGTTGAACAGAAGAAATTAGAACAAGTATACCAAGATATTGATAAGATTGATGGAGATATAAAATTTAAAAATGTAACTTTTAGATATGGAAATAGAAGTCCTGTACTTAAGAATATTAGTTTTACTATACCTAAAGGTAAAAAGGTAGCTTTAGTAGGAGGAAGTGGAAGCGGTAAGTCAACTATAGTTAAATTATTGCTAAAATATTATCAAATAGAGGCAGGAGAAATTACTATAAATGATATTAATATAAATGAATATAATAATTATTCAATAAGAAAAGCAATTTCATATGTTCCGCAAAATATTGAACTTTTTTCTAAGAGTATATATGACAATATAAGAATAAGTAAGATGGATTCTACTTTAGATGATGTTATAGAAGCAGCTAAAGCAGCTGATGCCCATGAATTTATATCACGCCTTCCAAGACAATATAGTACTTATCTTGAAGAGGCAGGAAATGGGTTGAGTGGTGGTGAAAAACAGAGAATTGCACTAGCAAGGGCATTTCTTAAAAAGAATGAATTATATGTTCTTGATGAAAGTACAAGTAATTTAGATTTTGCCACAGAAAATGTAATATTTGATATGATATACAACAAATATAAAAATAAGTCTATGCTAATAGTTGCTCATAGATTATCAACTGTAAAGAATTGTGATCAAATAATTGTTATGGATAAAGGTGAAATAGTAGAAACAGGAACACATGAATATTTGTTGCAACAAAAAGGATATTATTATAATTTGTGGGAAATGCAACAAGGAAATTTTATTCGTAAAGAAGAGAAAAATATAATTGAAATTGGTAATAAGGATATAGATAGTGAGAATGAAATGACTTATCTATAATTTATGTGGAGTGTGCTTATAATGATTAGAAGTAAAGAAGTAAAAACTATATATGAATTAAGAGATAGTAGGCTTTTATATGATAAAAAGATGCCGTATTTTGGATATGTTATTATTATCGTAATATTTTTATTTTTAATATCTGTTGTAATTATGAGTTTAAATACTTCTAAAGTATATGTAGTTAAATCGCCAGGCAATGTACGAAGTAATAGTAAAAATTATGTTATGTCTTCTTTTTCAGGAAAGATTTATGATGTAAATATTGAAGAAGGAAAAAATGTGCAAAAGGGTGATGTTCTTTTTAAAGTTAAAAGTACAGACTTAAATTTGCAAAAACAGCAGATAGAAGGACAGAAATCTATATATGAAAATCAAATAATAAAATATAGAAAGTTAGTGAAATCTATAAAAAATAATACTAATTATTTTGATGCTAACAATGTTGAAGATAATTTGTATTATAGTCAGTATGAACTTTATAAAAATCAAGTTGCACAGCAGAATGTTGATATTGAAACTTATAAGTTATATGGATATACAGATACTCAAATTAATAGCGAATTAGAAAGAGCGAAGACTAAGGTTGAAGAAATAAAAAATTCTTCAATAAAGTCAGCAGAAGAAGCTATTCTTCAAGCTCAATGTCAGTTAGATTCAATTAATGCACAGATTGCAGCTTTAGAAACAGGGCAAGAAGAATATATTGTGACTGCTAATGAAACAGGAAAGATACATATGTTAACTGAATGTAAAGAAGGAGTTGTAGTGCAAGCTGCTTTACCTTTAGCTAGTATTGCTTCAGATAATGAAGATTATATGATAGAAGCTTATGTATCAGCATTTGATGTTGTAAGGATAGAGAAAGGTGATGATGTTGAGATAGCAGTATCTGGATTATCTCAAACTCAGTATGGAACAATCAAAGGTGTAGTTGAAAATATAGATACTGATATTACAATTTCAAAATCTAGTGAAGATGAAAATCAACAATCTTATTTTAAAGTTGATATAAAACCAGATTCTAATTTTCTTATAAATAAAGATGGAGATAAAGTTAACATAAATAATGGGATGACAGTAGAAACTAGAATTCAATATGATAAAATAACATATTTTGAGTATGTATTAGATTCGTTAGGGGTATTAGCTAAATAATTCGAGAAAAGAGGGAGAATATGAATGCCAATGAAAAGATAATAATAAGAGAAAATAAAATATTAAAATTAACAAATGTATTGATTAGAGAAATCAAAGAACATGAAGTAGATAAAATTCCTCAAATATATTATTTAGTAGATAATTATGTAAAAGCAAAAAAAAATTCAATTGTAGGTCCTATGATTAATTATTCAAGAACTGTAATAAATCATAGTGGACAAGCTGAAGTAAAATTAGAACTTATGGTACAGTTAAAAGAACCTTTTGAAGAAGAGGATGAATATAGATTTAGACCAATGATAAGAGTAGAAAATTGTTTGTTTGCAAGATTTGTAGAAAGAGAAGATAAATTACAATATGCATATCAAAAATTAGGAGTATATGCGTTTGAAAATGATATTGATCTTAAGGATGATTGCTATACTGTTTTTGTTAAAAAGGAAAATGAAAATGTAGCAGTAGATATATTTATTCAGGTAAAAGATAAGAGTCAATAATACTAAAATAAGCTATGAAGGACTTGAAAATGTTGAAGTACATAATAATTAAGCGCGCAGATTTATATAAGTAGTTATTGGTATTAGATATTTTATGGTCTTTTATAATATAAAAGATATTAAAAAAGGGAGATGAAAATTATGAACAAAGCTATATTAGAAATGCCAAAGGGCTATGTTGAAGTTACTGAAGAAGAAATGTTATTAATTGATGGTGGTTGGCAAGTAAATGTTAATCCAGCATTAACAACAAAAGCTGGTGCAACTGCTGCTGCAACAAAGTTATGTAAAGATGGAGAAATTTCTTGGTATAATGTTCCATTGATAGCGCAAGAAATAAGAGGACATGCTGTAGCATATTATGGACTTACAGGATTAGATAAGTTAGGAATTTCAAATGATACATTAAAGAGCATGAAAAAAAGTGCTAATCCAATAGATGGTGTAGATGGTCCTGATTCAAGAAAAGCTGTAGTTGCAGCTTGTGCTTTAATTTGGCAATTACCAGGCTAAGAGAATAAAAAAATAATTTTAATAGAAAGGGAATTCTGGTATTGAATTCTCTTTTTTTGCAATTATATTTTGTGATAAATTAAGGTTACTTGACGATAGAAAAAAATAATTTAAAATATCTTGCGAGTATAAAAAGACATAACATGCAAAACTAGTTGTATATACCTTTTAACTTAATGTATTCTTAAAAAAGTATATTAAGAGGGGGAAAGTCTATGAAAAAGAAGTCGATAAAGAGATTAATCAAAGTAGCGTCTGCTGCTTTAATAGTAAGCTTAGCATTAACTGTAACTGGTGGATTTAAGTATTCAGCTTTTGCTGCTACTGAAGGTTTTAAAATAGTTAACGGAAAGTTGATAGATGCAAATGGTAATGAATTTATAATGAGAGGAATTAATGAAGCTCATAATTGGTATCAATATCAAGATGAAACAGCAGTAAAAGGAATTGCAAATACTGGAGCTAATACTATAAGATTTGTATTAAGTGATGGTGAAAAATATTCAAAGGATAATATAAGCAAAGTTAAAAAGTTAATAAGCTTAGCAGAAGAAAATAAATTAGTATCTATATTAGAAGTGCATGATGCAACAGGTTCTAATGATTATTCATCATTGGAAAAAGCAGCTAAGTATTGGATTGAAATTAAAGATGCATTAAAAGGCCATGAAGATACTGTAATTTTAAATATTGCTAATGAGTGGTATGGAAGCTGGGAATCTAAAGCATGGGCTGAAGGTTATGAAAAAGTTATACCTATGCTTAGAGATGCTGGTATAAAAAATACTATAATGGTTGATTGCTCAGGATATGGACAGTATCCAAAATCTATTGCTGATAAAGGTGTAGAGGTATTTAAATCTGATAAGGATGCTAATACTATGTTTTCTATGCATTTATATGAATATGCAGGTGGAACATCATATCAAGTAAAATCTAATATTGATAATGCTACAAGAGAAGGACTAGCAGTGTGTGTTGGTGAATTTGGATATAAACATAAAGATGGAGATGTTGATGAAGAAACTATAATAAAGCATTGTGCTGAAAATGGAATAGGATGGCTTGCATGGTCTTGGTATGGTAATAGTGGTGGTGTTGAATATCTTGATTTAGTAAGAAGTCCAGAAGGTGGAAGCTATACTGAATTTGGTGATATATTATTTAATAAATTAAATGCTATGAGCACATCAAAGATTTGTAGTGTATTTAATAGTTCAGATAAACCAGTAGTTAATCCAACAGAACCATCAAATCCAGGGGAAGTAGTTAAACCAGTTGAACCTCAAAAGCCTGCTGAACCTGAAAAACCAGTTGAACCTCAAAAACCAGCAAATACTAAATTAAGCCTTAAAGCTGAAGTTACTCAATATTATGGAAGTCATAGATTAGATGTAACTATTAAGAATAATAGTGATTTGGTGCAAAATGGTTGGAAACTTAAGATTAAAAAATCTGATTTAGCTATTCAAAGTATGTGGAGTGCATCTTATAAAGAAGAAGGAGAATATTATATTGTTACTCCTGAAAGTTGGACAAGTAGAATAGAAGCTGGTGGAAGTGTAAGCTTTGGGTTAATAGCTCAAGGAAATGGAACAGGAGTATTTGATTATATTTTAGAATAAAAAGTTATAATTTTATAAATATATTTTAATAAGAAGAGTGGAAGATATATAATTTTTAAATTTATATTTTCTACTCTTTTTTGACGTCTATGAAAGTATATAAAATAAAAAAGTTTGAAGAATCCACTTTTTTTATATAATGAGAGTAACAAATAAGGATTGCTACATGTTTTGCAATTGCTTGGTGTAATAAATTGTATGTATCTTGAAAATGGTAAGCAGTAAAGATATAATAAGAGTAAAAAAAGGAACTAATTGTAAAAAACAAGGGAGGAATATATGGACTTATTAAAAAAGTATTACTGTGTTAAACAGCAAGATATTAAAGACTGTGGTCCAGCATGTATAGCAACTATTGCTAAACAGCATGGGTTAAAAATGCCTGTATCAAAAATAAGAGAAATAGCAGGAACTGATTTAGAAGGAACTTCAGTTTATGGTATAGTACAGGCAGCAGAAAAGTTAGGCTTTAGTACAAAGGCTGTAAGAGTAGAAAGTAAAGAGGAAATTTATGATAATCTTCCTACACCTTTTATAGCTCATGTTATAATGGATGAAATATTACTTCATTTTGTAGTTGTGCAAAAAGTTACAAAAAAATATATATTGGTAGCAGATCCTGGAAGAGGGATGATTAAATATAAACCTGAAGAATTTTTTAAGATATGGGACGATATTTTGATTTTTTTTACACCTACAGCTAAGTTTGAAAAAGGGGATAAAACTAAAGGATTGTTTCAAAGATTTTGGGGACTTATTAAAGTTCAAAAAGGTCTTTTAGTTAATATTTTTATAGCATCTATATTAATAACTATATTAGGGATTGCAGGTTCATTCTATTATAAGTTTTTAATAGATGATATATTACCTAACAATTTATCTTCCAATTTACATTCATTATCTATAGCTATGTTAGTGCTTTTAGGCTGTAAAATTATAACTGAATTTTTTAGAAAAATATTGTTTATATATATGGCTCAAAATATAGATGTGCCATTGCTTTTAGGATATTATAATCATGTTATTAATCTTCCAATGAATTTTTTTGCCACAAGAAAAGTTGGAGAGATAATTTCAAGATTTAGTGATGGTGATAAAATAAGAAATGCAATTTCATCAGTAACTTTAACTTTAATGATAGATATATTAATGGCAATTGGTGGAGGTTTAATTTTATATCTTCAAAATGTTAAACTGTTTGTTACTTGCTTTATTCCAATAGTTTTATATTTAGTTTTAGTATTTGGGTTTAAAAAGAAGCTTAAAAAAGTTAATAGTACAGTTATGGAAGATGATGCTGTTTTAACTTCTTATTTAGTTGAATCTTTAGAAGGAATAGAAACTGTAAAAGCCTTTAATGCTGAAGGATTAGTAAAGATAAAAACAGAAAATAAGTTCTTGAAATTTATGAGAAGTTGTTTTAAACATGGAATGACTTATAATATTCAAGAAACTTTAATGAGCGTTGTAAGTGGATCATTTGGAATTGGTTTGTTATGGTTTGGTGGATGTCTTGTATTAAAAGGCGAAATATCAATGGGTGAATTAATAAGTTTTAATGCATTACTAGCTTATTTTATTGAACCGGTAGCAAGATTAATAAATTTACAGCCACAATTACAGGAAGCTGTAGTTGCTAGTGATAGATTAGGAGAAATTCTTGATTTGGAATTAGAAAAAACTAGTGAAGATGATTTAAGACCTGAAAGTTTATTTGGAGACATAATTTTAGAAAATGTAAACTTTGCTTATGGTGTTAGAGAAAATGTTTTAAATAATATTAATATAAATATTAAGGCTGGAGAAAAGATAGCTTTAGTAGGTGAAAGTGGTTCGGGAAAAACTACAATAGCTAAGTTATTAATGAATTTTTATGATGTTAAAGAAGGAAAGATATTATTAAATAACTTAGATATTAAAAATATTAGTAAAGAGGTTTTAAGAAATAAGGTGAGCTACATTTCACAAGATTCATTTTTCTTTTCAGGAACAATTAAAGAAAATTTGGAATTTGCTTGTGATGGAGTAACTCAAGAAATGATGGTTGAAGCTTGCAAAAAAGCTCATATTCATGATTATATACAAAGCCTTCCTATGGGATATAAAACTCCTTTGGAAGAAAAAGGCTTGAACCTTTCAGGTGGACAAAGACAAAGATTATCTATTGCTAGAGCTCTTATTAAGAAACCAGAAATTTTAATTATGGATGAAGCAACTTCTAATCTAGATTCTATAACTGAAAGAGCTATACAAAATACTTTAGAGGAATGTACTAAAAATGTTACTACGATAATGATTGCGCATAGATTAAGTACAATTAAGAAATGTTCTAAGATTTATGTTATGGATAAAGGTTCTATTATTGAACAAGGAAGTCACAATGAGCTTTTGAAGAATAGGGGATACTATTATAAGTTATGGAGTGAACAGAGTTTAGATGATGATGAAAAAGAATTGATACTAAGTAAATCTATAGGAGGATGTGAAAGTGAGATATAAAATTGAAAATTTTGATGATACAAGTGATGCTAGAAGTTTTATGAATACTTATAAATCTTGTTGTTCATATAATTTTTTGAAATATTTAATGTATATATTAGTAATTACTTTAGCTTCTATAGTGATTTGGTCTATCTATGCTGAAAAGGATGTTGTTGTAAATGCTACTGGACAGATTGATATGAAAGGTAATGTGTGCAATATATTTATTGAGAATACTAGTATAGGGAATATAAAAGAGGGTAATGATGTTCAATTAGAAATTGTATCTTTATCAAGAAGTGATTATGGTGTAATAAAATCTACAATTGATAAGGTAAGCGATGATGTTTTTGTAGATGAAGGTAGTAATAAAAAGTTTTATGTGGCTTCTTGCAATTTATATGATTCAGTCATAAATGGAAAAAATGGAGATGAAGTTGAACTTAAAAATGGAATGGAAGCAAAGGTTAGCATAATTAGTTATAAGACAAGTTATTTTGATTATATAGTAGGAAAGATAATGCCATAAATTAGAGTGTTAAATTTATTATATAGTAAAGAATAGGACATGTTGTTTTAAGTGCAACATGTCTTATTTTATTGTCTATTATAAGTGAAAACAATAAAGGTTAACAATGATTTTTATATGTTTCTTAGATAAAATTCTTTTTTTTACATAAAAAACAAAAAGTGGTAAAATTGTCTACAGTCTTAAAAAATAGGAGGAAAAATATGAAAACAAAAAGTATTTTGAAATTAATTCAAAAAAGAGGGGGAGCTATAATAACTGCTAGTGTTATTGCACTAACAACTTTAGCAATTGGTAATGTTACAACTTATGCAGAAACAATAGAATCTGCGCAAGAAAGCGTTGAAAAAGATACTAAGGATTTTAATAATGGTGTTTATTTTCAAAATGAATCAGGATACAGAATTAAATCAGTAAGTACAGATGATACAGCGGTAAAAGTTTATGGTTGTGATTTATCAAAAACTTTAAGTGATAAGTCAACAGTATGTCTAAAAGGTAATAATTTAACTAAGTATGATACAAAAGGAAATTTACAATGGAAGAAAGAGTTAGATTCTACCGTGTGTTATTCTACACCAACTTATAATAATTTATTAGTTGATAGTAAAGATAATATAATTGTTCTTGGATATTATGAGGGAGCAACTAATGGAATTTATGCAGTATATGATGTAAATGGTAATAGAACAGATTATAAGTATGGTATGTATGTACCTGTGCCGGTATATAGAGATTCTGTTACATTTGATGAAAATGAAAATTTAATATATCAAAAAGCACCAAACACTTCTGCTGGATCACCAGAAGCAAAAGATCCACGTTGGGGAGGAAAAGAATTAGTTAATATTTATTATATATATGATAGAAGTTCACATCGTTTTACTAAAAAGTCATTAGGACTTGATTTAAGAAATTGGTATCACAATACTGATGTTATATCAACAACTGATGGAGGAAGAATTTTAGTCGGTTATTTACAAGAAAAAGATTATTCTTTTGAAGACTACGATCATTATCCTGTTTTAACTAAAATAAATTCAAAGAATGAAATAGTTTTTAATTTACTGTATAGTGGTATGGTTGGAACTAAGAATAGAAGTGAGTATGGACTATATCCTAATCTTTACAAAACAGCTGATGGTGGATTAATTGTAAGAAATATGGCTAATGGTGTGTATTATAAGATAGATGGAACAAAAGGAAACTTTCAAGCAATAAAAGTTTATGGAACTGTTTCTGGATTTAAATCTGTTAATGGTGTTGATTATATGTATGGAAAGATTGGTAAATCAATTTTAGGAGATATGGCATCAAATATACCTTCAAGTACTGTATATTATGTTATACCAGTTGGACAAGACTTAAGTAATGGATTATATTTCAATTCAAACTTTGGTAGAATAAAAAATTTAACTTCAGATGCTGATGGAAATCTTGAAGTGATTTTCTCATGTAAGAGTACAGAGATTTTAGAAGGTTTAGATTCTGTACAAGGAGGAACTTCAAAAATTATATCTGTTACTTTAATTAAATAATTATATACATTGATTTGTAGTTAGCTGTATCGATAAAAGTAATATTTTTGTAGTTACTATTTTGATACAGCTTAATATTTGTATGAAGTTGAGTGAATATGGAGGTATATTAATGAAAAGAAAGTTAATTGCTCTTTATATAAAATAAAAAAGAATAAGAAAAAACTTATTTGCAGATACTAATAAAAAATTGAGTATCGAGGTGTAAGTTATGAAAAAATTATTATATATAAGTGTTAATTCAAAACCAGAAAGTTTATCATCATCAAAAACAGTAGCTAGGGAATTTATAAATAAGTTTTTGAAAAAGAACAATAACTTTCAAGTTGAAGAAATTGATTTGTATGAAGAAAATATTCCAAGACTTAAATATCAATTTTTTCAAGATAGAAATTGTATTATAGAAGAAGAAGCAGCTAAAAAACTACCTATACATGAACAAAAACAGATACAGAAAATAAGGGAGTTATGTGATCAATTTATAAGTGCAGACATGTATGTAATTGCAGCACCAATGTGGAGTTTATCATTTCCAGCACCTTTAAAAGAATATATTGATTGCATAGTTCAAACAAATAAAACTGTAAAAATTGAAAAAGGTAAGAAACCTAAAGGATTATTAGATGATAAATATAGAGCTTTAGTATATATTCAATCTTCTGGTGGCAATATTCCTTGGATTTTAGATCCTATAATTGATAAAGGAGAAAATTATATATCATCTATGATGAAAATTATGGGCATAAGTGATGTTCACGAACTTAAAGTTGATAATACTGGGAATACTGAAGAAGAGAGAGTAGAGGCAATAAATGAAGCTAAAGAAAAGATTGACTCAATGTTAGAAAAAATAGATTTTTAATTTGAAAACTATGTATTGGAAATATGAAAAATTTATTTTCAATATATAGTTTTTTTATAGTAATCATTAATTATTATTCGCTTTGAGATATGTGAGTTATTTAATACGTAAGAAAATAAGTTTTATTGGCAATAATGATATAATATAAATGATTTAAAAATGAAAGGAAGTAATTATATGTCAAATAAAATTGTGCCAATTACTTTATTAACAGGGTATCTTGGAGCGGGAAAAACTACTCTTTTAAATCATGTTTTAAACAATAACGAGGGGCTAAAAACAGCTGTTATTGTAAATGATATAGGTGAAGTTAATATTGATGCAGATCTTATTGAACAAGGAGGCATAGCAACACAGAAAGATGAAAATTTAATTCCTTTACAAAATGGATGTATATGTTGCACTTTAAAGGTAGATTTGATGCAACAAATTATTGATTTATGTCAAACAGGAAAGTATGATTACATCTTGATAGAAGCTAGTGGAATATGTGAACCTATTCCTATAGCACAAACAATATTAGCTATTGATGAGTTGCTTATAGAAAAAAATCTTCCAAGAATGTGTAGACTAGATAATGTTGTGGCAGTAGTAGATGCCTTAAGACTAGTAAGCGAATTTTCTTGTGGAGGTGCTTTATTAAATACTGAAAAAATTGATGAAGAAGATATAGAAAATCTTTTGATTCAACAGATAGAGTTTTGTAATTTGATTATCTTAAATAAGGTAGATAAAGTTACTAGTGAACAATTATCAGAAGTTAAGGCTGTAATTAGAAAACTTCAGCCGGAGGCAGAAATCATTGAGACAAGTTATTCTGATGTTGATGTGGCTAAAATAGTTAATACTAAATCTTTTGATTTCGTTAAAGCAAGCATGTCAGCAGGATGGCTAGAAGAACTAAATAATCCTGAAGAAGATGAATGTGAAACTGATGAATATGGTATTTCATCTTTTGTTTATAAAAGAAGAAGACCTTTAGATAAGAATAAGTTTGCTGAGTGGGTTGATAAGTGGCCAAAAGAAATTATAAGATGCAAAGGATTAATTTGGTTCTCTGATGAAAAAGAAATGGCATATACTTTTGAACAAGCAGGAGAACAGATTGAAGCTGTTGGATGTGGAAATTGGATTGCAGCTGGAAGTAAGAGTGAAATAGCAAATATTCTTGAAAATAATCCAGCTATAAGAGATGCATGGGATGAGGAGTATGGTGACAGAATAATTAAACTTGTATTTATTGGGCAAAATATGGATAAAGAAGCTATTATTGAAGGACTTGATAGGTGTTAATTATACTTAATTTATATACTGAAAAATTTTGAAAATAGTGATAATATATAGAGAGAATTATTTCAAAAAGAGGAAGGTAAAATGAGTAAAAAGATTAAGTTAATAACGCCGTCATATATAGATGAGTTTTCTTGCATTGGAGGAAAGTGTGAAGATAGTTGTTGTATAGGTTGGGACATAGACATTGATAAAATTAGTTTTAAGAAATATTTTAAAACTGACAATGTTGAAATGAGAAAGATGTTTCAAAAAAATATACATAATAATGAATATTGCACAAGTCCAGATGTGGATTATGGAAGAGTTAAATTGAAAAAAGGTAAGAGATGTGCTTTTTTAGATGATGAAAATTTATGCGTAATATATAAGAATCTTGGAGAAGATCAATTATCAAATGTATGCACATGTTATCCAAGAATATTAAATTTAGTAGATGGTCATTATGAAAGGTCGCTTGATGTAGCATGTCCAGAAGCAGCAAGAATTCTTTTATCTAAAGAAGAAGGTATTAAATTTCAAGAGAAAGAAGAAGCATTAGGTAAACATATAGTATCAGGAATAGTAGATACTAAATCAAAGGATGTAAAAGGTTATATATTAAAGTATTTTAATGAACTTAGAGACATAAGCTTAAAAATAATTCTTGATAGAAATTATGATTTATCTAAAAGGATGTTTGCTTTAGGATATTTTCTTGAAAGAGCAGAAGAAGAATTTGAAGAAAAGGGAAGTCTTGATAGATATTTAAAAGATTTAGATGTTTTCAAAGTTTTAGAGGATTACGAAAAGAATAAAATTAATTATATTTTGCAAGCATCTTTCTTTAAAGCAGTTCTTACTGATTTAGATGTATTTAAAGAAATTGATAGTGAATCTTTTAAAAAATTTACAAGAGAATTATATGATGGCTTTGATTTGGAAAGCATAGATGATATTACAGAAAGTTCAGAAATGTTTGTAGATGCTTTTGAAGAATATGAACATAAGTATTTTAACAAATATAGTTATATTTTTGAAAATTATTTAGCCAATTTTATGTTTAATAATTTATTTCCATTTTCAGAAAGTGATTCACCTTTTGATGGGTATATAATGTTATTAATTAGATTTTCTATTATAAGATTTTATATTGTGGGAAGATTTTTGAATAATAAAACTGAAAGTGTAGATAATATTATTAATATGATTCAATCTTTTTCAAAAGCTGTAGAACATCATAAGACGTTTTTAAGTGATTTATTGTTCGATATAAAAGAAAAAGAACTTGATAATATGGAATTTTCAAAGACATTAATATAAGTTTTACTTTTTATGGTTTGAAAAAATATATGAAATTATAATAATTATTAGAATTATGAATATAATTATAGTAATATAATAATTTGTTATATGGGAGATTTTATGGAGAGATTAGAATTAAAGAAATTAGCCAAAGAACAAATTAAAGGTAATATAGGAATGTATTTTGTTTGTTCGCTTATTGTGCTAGCTATAAGTGGTGCATTAGGTGCTGTTCCAAAAGTTGGTGGAATATTGAGTTTCATTTTTTTAGCACCAATTACATTAGCTTTTGCAAAAATTAATTTGGGAATAACTAAAGGACAAAAGGTTGAAGTTAAAACTTTATTAGAAGGTTTTAATGATTTTGGAAGATCTATTTTATTACAAATTTTTATAAGTATTTTTGTTTTCTTGTGGTCATTACTTTTAATTGTACCAGGTATTATAAAAGCTATAAGTTATTCAATGTCATTTTATATTTTAGCAGAAAATGAGGATATGGATTCACTTGAAGCATTGAATGAAAGTAAAAGGATTATGGAAGGACACAAGTGGGAATTTTTCGTTTTAATTCTTTCATATATCTTATGGTATTTGCTTGGAATCATAACTTGTGGTTTAGCTTATATTTATATTGTGCCTTATCAAAATGTTACAATAGCTAATTTCTATAATAGTATTAAAGATGAGGCTGTAATAGAAGATTAAAATTATCTTTAATGATTACGAAGTATAAAAGTTTTTTAAAGCATGGCATTAGCCACTTTGCTATAAAATTGAATTTGTGATTTTTTTAAGATATGCGATATTAAAAAGTAGTTAATCTTTTTAATATCACATATCTTTTTTTTATGCTTCAATTTTTAACTATTTTTTTATATAACAAAATATTGCTTTAAGATAAAATATAATATTTTTTTGATAAAAATATTTACAATATAATTACAATAAAGTATAATAAATGAAATCAATAAAGGGATTGATGTTATATGGAAATTTATCAATTAAGTAATGGATTAAAAATTTATTTGAACAAGGTAAAAGACAAAAAGGTAATTTCATGTGGAGTGTGGATAAAGCAAGGTGCTAAATATGAGGACAATTATACAAGTGGTTTATCTCACTTAGTAGAGCATATGATGTTTAGAACTAAAAGTAAGGAATCTACATTAAGTTTAGATGATTGCTTAAATGAGATATTAAAAAAAGGTGCTTTTTATAATGCATCTACTTCTAAAGATAATACTTATTTTTATGTTGAAGGATTAAGCCAGGATTATGAAATGCTTATAAAAGCATTATCTCTTATGGTTGTAAACAAAGATAAGATTTCTGAAGAGGAATTGACAAAAGAAAAAGAGGTTGTATTAAGGGAAGCTGAAACGCATTTTATGTCTACAAGGCAAATGCCAGATAGAATTGGACAAGCACTTTGGAATGATAAGTATTATGGAAATCCGGTGATTGGAAGTTGTGAAAATATAAAAAGATTTACAACAGATATGATTGATGAAGTGATTGAAAAATTTTATACTCCCGATAATAGTTATATTGTCATTTCTGGAGGCTTTGAAATTGATGAAGTAAAAGAAAAAATTGAATCATACTTTGGTGTTTGGAAAGGGAAATGTAAAAAAAGAGAAGAATATAAGATTAAGTTACAGCCTCATTTATTGATAGATGATAGATTTAAAGGAAATAGGAGTACTGTTGGAATTGGCTTTGAAGGGTATTCGTTTTCGAATTATAAGTCACTTTATTTAGAATTACTAAGTGATTATTTGCTTAGTTCTGATGGTAGACTTTTAAGAATTCTTAGAGATGAAAAAGGATTATTATATTCATTAAATGGATATGTAAATGCATTCTATGATACTGGAAATATAGGCTTGGTTTTTTCTGCTAATAATGAATCTGTAGAAGAAATTATAAAGGTAATAATTAATGAGTTAAAAAATCTTATTGATTTTGGAATAGATAAAGAGAAATTTGAAAGTCTTAAACGAAAAAAATTAGTTGAAACTTTGCTTGTATATGAACAATCAACAGAAATGTTTATATCAATTGGCAAAGCGGCAGCTAATGATAATATTTTTTTAGCTAATGATTATATAAAAAATATTGAATTACTAAATTATGATAAAATGCAGGAAATTATAAAAGAGGTATTTGAAGGAAAAGATGCTGCAATGGCAGTTTTAGGGTGTGCTGATTGTAGTAATGTAGAAAAATTATTAAAAGAAATATAATTTCTAAACATTGAAATTAACAGTTGGATAAAAGGAAGAAAGATGAAATTAGATAATAAATATTAATATATTTATTAAAAAACATGAGGGGAGTGAAGAAATATGAAAAAAGAAGAAATTCTAACTTTGTTAGAAGAAGAAACATTACAAGATGAACAAGAATTTTGGAAAAGCTTAAGAAAAATGGGAAAAACAATTAACATAGGTAAAATTATAGGAAAAATAATTCAGATTGGAAGGACATCTGGAATGCAGTAATTGCTGAATTTATTAGGTAGAGAATAAGGAGGAATGAAAAAATGAAAAGAGAAGAAATTTTTAATTTGTTAGAAGAAGATGTTTTAAAAGAAGAGCAAAATGTTGTAAAAACAACAAACAAAGCTATTAATATTGGTAGAACTTCAGGAATGGTAATGCACGATCCTATCGATAGGCATGGAAATAATTAAGAGGCGTTACTTTAAATTAAAAGAGGTTTTATGAAAATATGAAGCTGTGGCATAAACTTTATGTTTATGTTACAGCCTCTCATAGTTTTAGGGGGTGTAAAAGTGGGATTAATTGAAAGAAAAACAAGTATAGGAACTTTATATGCAAGTAATAAAACTGGTAGGATGGCTCTTGAAATAAATGATGAAGTAATAAGTGATCAAGATGAAGTTATAAAGATACTTAATGATAATAGAATACCTTTCAAAATTGAATTTGAAATAACAGAAAAGTGCAATTTTGATTGTTACTATTGTTTCGCAAAAAGTCTTAGAAATAGAAAAGATTTGTCTACAGAAGAAATGAAAAAGATAATAGATGAATTAGAGAGAATAGGTATTATATTTTTAGATATAACTGGTGGAGAACCAATGGCAAGAAAAGACTTTTTAGAAATATTAAGATACATAAATGATAAAGGATTTATAGTTAGATTAATAACTAATGGAAGTTGGCTTAATGATGAAATAATTAAAGAATTGCAAAGAGGACATACTGAAACTATAAGATTATCTTTATTGGCACCAACAGAAGAGGTATGCGATAAATTAACGAGGGTAAAAGGAAGTTTTAAAAAGACAATAGAAGCAGCAAAGATGCTTAAGGAAAGTGATTTGAATTTCTATATATCAAGTGTTATTACTAGAGAAAATGTTAAACTTTATAATGAATATGATGCTTTGGAAAGAGAACTTGGCATGTTAATTTCTTATGAACTTGATGTAGGTCCTACTTTTACAGGATATAGTGATGTTAAGGAATATGGTTTGACTAAAGAAGATTTAGAGGACATTAGACAATTTGGAAAAACAAGAAATTATGTTAATGGTAGTGAAAAGTTATGTGATGCAGGAAGAAGTAAATTCTGTGTTGATAATCAAGGAAATTTACTCCCATGTATGAAGATAAGAAAAGAAATGGGAAACCTTTTGACTGAGTCTTTTGAGGATATATGGGAAGGCGAAAAGTTAAAGAAAGTAATTACTAAACAACTTACCCGTAATCCTAAATGTTTAAAATGTGAAAAGCATGAGCATTGTCCTGCTTTTTGTCCTGCAATGCATGATTTATATGATGATGAAAAAACAAGATGTAGGAGTGCAAGCATAATGCATACACTTCTAACATGTAGATAATAGGTGATGAAAAATTGAAAATGATAAAGATGAAAAGCTTAAAAAGAATTTTTACAATTCCATTTAAATATGCCCCATTAGAAGCTTTATGGATAATGTTTCAAAAGCTTTTAGCAGGTATACTTCCAACCATTGAAGTTATAATTACAGCTTTGTTCATTGACACAGCCATTAATATATTTAATGGAGTATCTGAAATGAAAAGTATAGTATTGCCTATACTTTTTATTTTAGTTATAACAGCTTATAGATGGCTTTCTGAACAACTTTCAAGAATTGCACAAATTAAACTTGAATCAAAGCTTAGAGAAAATTTTAGATGCAAAATGGTTGAAAAAACAGCATCTCTAAAATATATATACATTGAAGAACAGGAAACTCTTGATCTTATAAGCAGAGTTCTAAATCAAATTGAAACTAAGTGCAATGATGCTTATGCAAGTACATTAGATATGTTTGCTATGGGCATTAAAGTATTTGGACTTTTATGTTTATTATTTACTAAAGTGTGGTGGTGTTCTGTAATTATATTAGTAATTTCTATACCATTATTTCTAGTAGCATTGAAAGGTGGACAAGCTACTTATGAAGCAGAAAAAACAGTTCAGAAATATTATAGAAGAGTAGATTATCTTGAAAATGTTTTAAATGGAAGAGAGTCAGTAGAGGAAAGAAGTATATTTAATTATTCTAAAAGTGTAAATAGAATGTGGACTCATTTTTATGAACTTGCTAGAAAAGTAGTTTTTAAAGCTAATTTAGAATGGTATTTAAAATCAAAAGCTGGTTCAGTTATAACAGCGATATTGTCAATGATAATAGTTGTTATTTTAATTTTTCCTTTAAGACAAGGGCTAATAACTATGGGTATGTTTATATCTATAACTAATTCAGTATTTAGTCTTATTAATTTGCTTTCATGGAGTTTGCCATCTTATGCTGATGCTTTATCTAAAAACATGGAATACATGATTGATTTAGATGATTTTTTGAAATTAGAAAATGAAGATGATGCACTAGAACAACCTTCACAAAATCCAATAATATTGAAATCTTTAGAGTTTAAAAATGTATCATTTAAATATCCTAGAACAAGTAATTATATACTTAAAAATATTTCATTCAAAATAGAACAAGGAAAGCATTATGCTTTAGTAGGAACTAATGGAGCAGGAAAAACTACTATAATAAAACTTATTACTGGTCTTTATAAAGATTATGAAGGTGAAATTTTAATTAATGATATAAATTTAAAAAATTACACCATTAAAGAAATAAAATCACTTACTTCAATAGTTTATCAAGATTTTGCTAAATATAATTTGAGCTTAAAAGAGAATATAGCTTTAGGTGATATTAATAATATTGATGATATAAATCAAGTTAAGGATGCAGTTGATTATATGGAACTTACAGATGAAGTAGAAAAGCTTGAAAATGGATTAGACTCAAATTTAGGTAAAATAAAAGAAGATGGAATAGATTTGTCTGGAGGGCAGTGGCAGAGAATTGCAATTGCAAGATCTTTTGTAAGTAAGGCACCTTTGAGAATTTTAGATGAACCTACAGCAGCTTTAGATCCGATAAGTGAAAATGAAATTTATAATAATTTTGAAAGGATAAGTACAGGAAAAACAGTAATATTTATAAGTCATCGTCTTGCTTCTACAAAACTTGCAGATAAGATATTTGTTTTAGATAAAGGGCAGATAGCTGAAGAGGGAAGCTTTGATGAACTTATAAAAAATAAGGGCATATACAGTAAAATGTATGAAAGCCAGAGGAGTTGGTATGTATAATGAAATTAAAAGATGAAAATAAGATATCATTTGTAACAATACTTAGAGCACTTATACCTTCTGCTTTTAAAAATTACTATATATATACGCTTATATTTTTATTAGTTTCAATGTTTTCTGGGCTATTTATAGGAATTAATACTGTAGTTATGCAGAAGTTTTTTGATGCAGTTATTTCTTACATAAACTTAAGTAGCACAATTAAGGATGTTATTATATCGCTTATTGTTTTAGGAGCGGTAGTAATTGGTCAGCAAATAATTCAGGGAATTATTAATTTTATGTCTAATGATCTTCCATTAAGAATAAGAGGAAATGTATGTGAAAAACTTAATTTAAAAAGTGGAAGACTTAATCCTATAGATTTTGAAAATCCAGAATTTTTGGATGATATAAATAAAGCTAAAGTTGGATTAGAGTATTCAATTCAATTGGTATTAGTATTTTTCGTGGTTTTAACTTCTTATGTTCCATATTTCATTTTTATGGCAGTATATTTATATAGCTTAAAACCAATTTTATCAATTTCAATACCTTTAGTGTTTGTTCCTGTAATATTGTCTCAATATTTTAGAATGATGATATATTCTAATTTAGAAGATGCATCAGCACCTATTAGAAGAACTTTTGGACATTATGAAAGTTGTATTATTTCTAGAGAATATTTTAAAGAAACACGTACTTTAGGAGCTTTTAAATATTTTAGAAAGTTATATAAGGAATCGCTTTTATTATTGAATAAAGAAATATGGAAAAGTGAGAAAAAGGTGTTTTTAATAGAATTAGTAGCAAGAATAATTACTTTGGTAGGGTATATTTCAATATTGATGTTATTAGTATTTTGTTTGATAGATAAATCAATATCAGTTGGTGCTTTTGCAGCTGTACATGCTTCTATTGATACAATGTTTGAAATGATGGATGAAGTTATATGCACTCATATAGGTACTATTGTTCAAAGTATAGGGACAGTAAAAAATTATATTAGATTTTTAAGACTTCCAGAAAGAAATGGAGTGAAAGACTTAATTAATGAAATACCTGATATTGTAATGGATAATGTATCTTTTAGATATCCTTTAAGTAATGAAGATTCTATTAAAAATGTATCATTATCAATAAAAAAGGGACAAACTGTAGCAATAGTAGGGGAAAATGGAGCAGGCAAAAGTACTTTGATAAAACTTATTACAGGAATATATATACCTACAGAAGGGCAAGTTTATATTGATGATATTAATACAAAAGACGTTGATTATAGCTATTTTAGTAAAGGCATTTCAGCTATATTTCAAAAGTTTCAGAAATATAAAATGACAGTATCAGAAAATGTAGCAATCAGTGATGAACTTAATATTGATGAAGATAAAATGGAAAGTGTTATGGAAAAAGTAGACCTAAGTAAGAAAGAGTTTGAGTATAGCCTAGATACTATGCTTTCCAAGGAATTTGATGGTGTTGATTTATCAGGAGGACAATGGCAAAGACTTTCAATTGCAAGAGGAGTGTATAAAAAATCAAATATGATAGTTTTAGATGAACCTACAGCATCTATTGATCCTTTAGAAGAAACTGAAATATACAAAAGATTTAAAGAAATTTCAAAAAATAAAACATCGTTACTTGTCACTCATAGACTTGGTTCTGTTAAGATTGCTGACAAAATTATTGTTATGGATAAAGGAAAAGTTATTCAACAAGGGACTCATGAAGAACTTATAAGTATAAATGGAAAATATAAAGAAATGTATGAAGCTCAAAGTAAGTGGTATGTTGAAGTATAAAAATATGCATTTTACTAAATAGTCTTTTTAATTAAATAAATATTTGTCTCATATATTATTTTATAATTGTATTTTGGAGGAAGTATGAGAAGTTTTAAATTGGCTAGTAAAAAAGTGCAAAAATTAGAGTTGTCTAAAAAAAGTAATAAGTTTTATGTATCAGAAAAAAATTATAGATATGAAATGTTACATAAAGTTAAACCTTTTTTAGAGAAGTATGTTAAAAAATCGTATTTTTATACCAGGGATAATTTAAGAATTTATTATGAGAAGTATATTAATCCAAAAGCAGATAAAGCTGTTGTTATTTGCCATGGAATGGGCGAGTGTGCAGCTAAAATGGAAGAAGTGATTTATTACTTTTTTAAGGCAGGATATTCAGTTTTTATTATGGATGATAGAGGTCATGGAAATTCTGAAAGAGAGATAAAGGATATTTCAGTGATTTATATTGATGGATTTGAAAAGTATATAATTGATCTTAAAGATTTTATGGTAAAAGTGGTTTATAAATGTAATAGAACATGCTATTTATATGGACATTCTATGGGAGGAGGAATAGGTGCAAGGTTTATAGAGGAGTTTCCTAATTATTTTGATAAAGTTGTGCTTACTGCACCAATGATTGAAATGAATACATTTGTACCTAAAGGACTTTTAAAATTTATCATTGATATTGGTATATTAACTGGGAAAAATAGTAGCTCAATATTTCCACATTATACTTTTGATAGTATAGAAAATTATCAGAAGTTTTGTTCTACATCAAAGGTAAGAGCAAGTTATTATTATAATAAGATTTTAATGAATCCTAGATTAAATACCTATGGAATAAGCTTTGAATGGCTTAAATCTGCTTTAGAAGGAACTAAGAATATTCAAAAGAAAGAAAATATAAAAAGAATAAAAGCTAAACTTCTCATTTTTGAAGCAGAGGATGATTATTTAGTAAAAGGAAATGCTATGAGAAGGTTTGTAAAAAGAGTTGAAGGTGCTAAACTTATATTTGTTTCAGGGGTTAAGCATGAATTATATAATACTTATAATGATGTAATGATTCCATATTTTAATACAATATTTGAGTTTTTTGATGAAAAATAAAGTTTATATTGGTATAATAATGTATTTGTGATACTAACAAATAGTGAGGAGAATGATATGTTTAAACTAAAAAGTGAAATTCAGTTTGATATGGCACATTATTTAAGTGGATATGAAGGCAAGTGTTCTAATATACATGGACATAGGTATAAAGTTATAGCTACTTTAAAAGGAGAAAAACTTCAAGATGAAGGTCAGCAAAGAGGTATGTTAATAGACTTTGGGGACTTTAAAAAGGAGCTTAAAGAAATAGCACAAATATTTGATCATAAATTAGTTATTGAAAAAAATGAAGAGGGAATAAAGCTTAAAAATGAGTTGAAAAATTTTGATGTGTTATTAGTGGATTATAGACCAACAGCAGAGGAGATGAGTAGGCATATTTATAAAATGCTTAAAGATAAGCATCTTCCTATTTATGAAGTAGAGGTTTATGAAACACCAAATAATAGTTGTACTTACATGGAGGAAGAATAAATGTTTAAGGTAATTGAAAAATTTTTATCAATTGATGGAGAAGGACCTACTCAAGGTGAGCTTTCAACTTTTATAAGATTTCAAGGATGCAATTTAAGATGTAAGTGGTGTGATACTAAATACTCTTATGATACTAGTGAATCTTTTGAGGTTTTAAGTGGTGAGGAAATTTATAATTATATAAAATCAAATGAAACTTATAATGTCACTCTTACTGGTGGAGAACCTTTGATTCAACCAAATATAGAAGAACTTTTAATGTTGCTTTCAAAAGATAAAAAATTGAAAATAAATATTGAAACAAATGGAGCAATAGCAATTAAACCATTTAAAAGCTTGATACCTAGTGAAAATATAAGATATATAATTGACTTTAAACTTCCTGATAGTGGGATGACAGAATTCATGAATATAGATAATTTTAAGTTTTTAACCAAAAGAGATGTTTATAAATTTGTAATAGCAAGTATGAATGATTTGAGGTATGCCGAAAATATCATTAAAAAATATGAATTGATTTCAAAGTGTCAGGTATATTTTAGCCCAGTATTTGGTTCAATTAATTTACAAGACATAGTTGAATTTATGAAAAGTAATAAATTGAATGGTGTTAGATTACAAGTACAAATGCATAAAATTATATGGGGAATGGATGAAAGAGGCGTATAGAAAAATTGGTATAAATTATAGTATTGAATTAAATTAGCTATGAGATTATAGTAATATATATAAGTTTCGATGGGGGAAAATATATGCAGTTTCTTGAGAATATTGATACAGAAATATTAGTATTTATACATAATAATTTTACTGGTCCATTTATGGATAAGCTTATGACTAAAGTAACATTCATGGGGAATGCTGGATGTATATGGATTGTTATTGGTTTGATACTTGCACTTAGTAGTAGATATAGAAAATATGGATTTATGGTTATAGGTTCGTTAATTTTTTGTTTTGTAATTGGAAATTTAGGCTTAAAGCCATTAGTAGCAAGAGCCAGACCTTATAATTTTAATGAATTTATTACTTTATTAATTGATGCACCGTTAGATTATTCTTTCCCATCAGGGCATACTATGACATCTTTTGCATCGGCATGTATATTGTATTATATGAATAAGAAAGTGGGAGTTATTGCTTATGCTTTAGCTACTACAATTGCTTTTTCAAGGCTATACTTATATGTACATTATCCTTCAGATGTGTTAGTTGGTTTGATAATTAGTTTATTTATTTCTAAGATAGTAATAAAGATTACTGAAATTCTTGAAAATGAAGATAAATTTAAGAAAATTAAAATTTAAAAAATGAGATTATGCATTAGAAAGATAATTCCCCAAAAGATATTAAGCTTTTAAAAATCTTTTGGGGAAATGTTTTTGATACATCTCATTTTTTGTACTAAGGAAAGTTTTTTAAATCATATTTAAATAATTGGCTTATGTACAATAGAATATATTATACAAGTAAAAGTATTACTTAATTTCATCCTTTACTACAATTCTAGTGTTACCAATTATTGATTTCATATACATTATATTTATAATGTTGAATATTGATTATATATAGATGAGTATGATAAAATAAAAAAGTACACGAATTAAATTTGATATAAAGTAGCTTAAAGATATAGATATTGTGTCTATATCTTTATTTTTTTGATTTCTTGTTATTTTAAAAATGTAGCAAATTTTAAAATAATAATAATAATTTATGATTATACAGCTAAAATTCTATAAAAGAGATTACAAATATGACATATTGTGAATTTTGAATTACAAAAATGTTGAAAAATGGGTTCGAATGTATTAGAATATATTAGCTTGTAAAAAATAATAAATTACATAATAATAGGGGGAAGCATATGAAAAAAGTATTGGTTTCAGTTTTAAAGAAAGTTTCAAATATAGTTGTATGTGAAAATATGGTGTCTTTATTTTCAGCGGGGATTGAAGAAATGCCTCAGGTACTTAAGAATGATAGATGATTTTAAAGTAAAAGATTAAATTATCTTTAAGGCATAATATATTAAATTAAGAAGATATATAAAAGACAATGAAATGATGGGAGACTTGTTATGTTTGTTATGACTTTTATAGATACAATAGTAACTATATTAGAAAGTTTTTTATGTTCTTATACAGCAGATTATTTTTGTAATGATAAGAAAATAAATATAAAAAGCTTTTTGGTATCTTTTATATTGCTTATAGTTTTAGATTCATCGATGTTTTTAGAACTTTTTGATGCGATATGGGTAAGGCATATAATTGGGGTTACAATTACTTTTGCTGTTATTTGTATAGTTCATAGAAAAAAATTAAAATCTGCATTAATATCTACAGGAATTATAATATTTATCATGGCATGTATTTCAACTGTATTGCAAAATAATTTTTCTAATATTTTTATGAGAATATGTGTATCAGAATACAATTATTTTTACATGTTCTGTATAGTAGCAACTATTAGAAGTTTGATTGCAATTTTACAATTGAAATATATTGATAAAATGTGTGAATTATATCAATCAATATTAGAGGGAGAAAATTATTTATTACGATCTATTATAATATTAGATATATGGTGTGTTGCATTAAATGTAAGTGATAATTATGTTTTGGGATTAAATAATGAAGCATTGAAAAATATTTTAACTATACTATTTTACTTATTTCTAACTTTTGCATTTATATATATGGTAAAAATATCTTCTAAAAGTCGTGAAATTAACAGATTAAATTCTGATTTAAAAAATAATAACAATAAATTAAGAAAAATAAAACATGATTATGGAACACAAATTTCTTATTTTTATGGTCTTTGTTTAATGGATAGATATGATGAGTTGAAAAATGCATTGAAAGATGTAATAGATATTAGTGATTATTCTAATAAGATTAACGAAAAGAAATCTGATTCTGTTTTGCAAATGGCTTTAGAAACGGCTGTTAAGAGTAATAATATCAAAGTTACTATCGAAGAAAAAGCAGATTTAAGCAAATTAATTATTCCAAAGCTTGAACTATTTAGAGTTTTATCTAATATTATAAGTAATGCGGTTGAAGCTATGGAAGGACAAGGTAATATTTTTGCTAAAGCTTATCAATTAGAAGATCAAGTTATAATTTTAATACAAAATGACGGACCTGAAATTCCCCAAAGTGCATTGCTAAATATTTTTGAGACAGGTTTTACAACAAAGGATAATATAGAAAAAGGACATGGATTTGGATTAAGTATTGTAAAAGAATTAGTAGAAAAATATAATGGACATATAAATGTTGCAAGTTCTAAAGAGTTAACTGAATTTAGAATAGTTTTTGAATGTAATAGTAATGATGAAAATATTAATTAATAATTGATAATTGTTCTTCAATGATATATTATAATAATAAATATAAAATAGATGAGGGAAAAATCATGGAAAATAAAAATATAAGGAATGTTGTGTTTATTATTATAGGTGTTTTACTTCTAGCTGTATTCTTAAAGATATTACCTTATATAATTTTAGGTGGTATATCAGTATATATTGTTGTTAAACTTTATAAATATATAAAATTTAAGATACAAAATAGAAAAAAGTTTTCAAGTTTTGATTTTAGTAGACAGGAAAATATAGAAAACTCAAATGTTGATTCAAATTTTGATATAAGTAATGCTATCGAAGTTGATTATAAAGATGTTGAATGATAAAAAAATGGAGGTTTTATACCTCTATTTTTTTGTTTATTTATGAATACTATATTTAAAGTAGTGACATTGAATAAAATTTATATTTAATGTATAATACTTCTATGAAAATGGCTAGAAAAGTATAATTTTAAGTTGCTTTTTTGGCACAATTTTATTATTAAGGGGGCAGACAATGGAAAAGATTAAAATGAACATTCCATTAGTTGAAATGGATGGAGACGAAATGACAAGAATCTTATGGAAGGCTATAAAAGATGAACTTTTATTTCCATTTATAGATTTAAATACTGAGTATTATGATTTGGGGCTAGTTCATAGAAATGAAACAGATGATAAAGTTACAACAGATGCAGCAAATGCTATTAAAAAATATGGGGTAGGAGTTAAGTGTGCAACTATAACACCTAATGCTGCAAGAGTTAAAGAGTATGATTTAAAGAAAATGTGGAAGAGTCCAAATGGTACTGTAAGAGCTATATTAGATGGTACTGTGTTTAGAGCACCAATTATAGTTGATGGAATTAAACCATATGTAAGTAATTGGACTAAACCAATAACTATAGCGAGACATGCTTATGGTGATGTTTATAGAGATGTAGAAATGAAGATACCTGGAAAAGGTAAATGTGAACTTGTATATACAGCAGAGGATGGAACAGAACAAAGAGAACTTATTCATGAATTTGATGATGCAGGAATAGTTTTAGGTATGCATAATTTAAATAAATCAATTTCTTCATTTGCAAGATGTTGCTTTAATTATGCATTAGATATAAAACAAGATTTATGGTTTGCTACTAAAGATACTATATCTAAGCAATATGATCATACATTTAAAGATATATTCCAAGAAATATTTGATGCAGAATATAAAGAAAAGTTTGAACAGGCAGGAATTGAATATTTTTATACATTAATAGATGATGTTGTTGCGAGAGTTGTAAGATCAAATGGGGGAATGATTTGGGCTTGCAAAAACTATGATGGAGATGTAATGAGTGATATGGTAGCTACTGCTTTTGGTTTACTTGCTATGATGACTTCGGTTTTAGTATCTCCAGAAGGAAAATATGAATATGAGGCAGCTCATGGAACTGTTCAAAGACATTATTATAAACATTTAAAAGGAGAAGAAACTTCAACTAATTCAATAGCAACTATATTTGCTTGGTCTGGAGCTCTTAGAAAGAGAGGAGAATTAGACAGAAATACTGCACTTGTGGAATTTGCAGACAAGTTGGAAAAGGCGTCTTTACAAACAATAGAAGATGGTGTTATGACTAAAGACTTGGCACTTCTTACAACTAAAGAAAATGTTACTATAGCTAATAGTTTTGATTTTATAAAAGAAATAAGAAAAAGATTAGAAGCAATGCTTTAATATTAATATAAAAAAATATATCAAAAAAAGATAAAATAATTTGCTATGTATAGATTAGTTTAATATTGGAATTATATTTTGTTTTTTATGAAATATTACCTTTATTAAAATACTATATTGTGCAAATTATTTTTTTGGTTTTGTTTTTGAAATCATTTTGTTTAAAAAATATAGTGTTTTTTTGGATAATGTTATTCTTATATCAATTTATATGATAATTAGTTAATTGGTGGGTATAATTTAAAAAGATTGGTAAAAAAATAAAAAAATGCTATGGATTCTATTTACAATTTTGAAAAAAGGGTGTACAATTACTCTTGTAAAGATTTTCAAAACCAAAGTGATTTTTTAACAGTTGATAAGAAGTTTTATGATAAGCTTTACTGTAAATTATATCATGGTTTTAAAAGGGTTTTATTACATAATTTAGATGCTGTAAAGTGAGCAGTTTTAGGAGGAGTATATTAATGAATAATGTATTAGTAATTAGCAAAGGACAAGCTCAATCAAAATCTTTTGAAAAATTTATGAACGAGTATACTGAAAAAAATAGTTTGCCTATTAAATGGATTTATGCAAATGACAAAAATTATGTTGATGTATTAGATAAAGAAGATATAAAGGTGGTAATTATTTCACCAGAAGTTATGCTAGTACAAGCAAAGATTATGGCAGATTTAGATGCTAAGAAAGTACCATATATTCTAATTAAACCTTCAGCTTTTGGATTAAAGCAGACAGAAAAGTTTATGCCTGATGTAATGAAATATATAGAAGAGTAATAAGGTGCAGGTATGGGCGATATTATTTTTACAAGAGAATATGAACAGGTTAATAATCTAGCTGAATTTAAAATTTTTATTGATGGTAAAGAAGTTAATACTATTGATAATGGTAAGAGAAAAGTTGTTAGGTTAGAAGCTGGAAAACACGAAATATTTGTTAAATGTATGTGGTGTAAAAGCATTGCTAAACAAGTAGAAATAAGAAATAAAGAAACTTTAAGATTAAGTTGTGGAACGAATTTAAAAGGATTAAAACAAATATTTAGCTGGTTATTTATGTTTGGTAAGAATGCAATTTATTTAAATGAAACAAAATAGTTTTCATAAAATACAATTATGTTAATACGATAAATTTAATAAGCTAATATTTTAATTATAAAATTTAATTTTGCTATATTAGATTTGTTTATTCAAATCTATATATATATATATATATTTATAACTATTATAACTATAATAAATTAACTTAGGGGGGATTAAAATGGGTTTTATGGACAAGTTATCTGAAGCAATGGAAAAATTCTTATTACCAATCGCTCAGAAAGTCGGAACTCAAAGACACTTAGTTGCATTAAGAGATGGTTTCATCGCAACTATGACAGCATCTATCGCAGGTGCATTTGCCGTTCTTTTCAATTGCGTTTTCTTCAATCATGATGACGCTGCTATCATAGGTAAACAATTATACAAATTAGGTTTCTGGAAAGATTATGTATCACCTGTATTAGATAAATATATTATTAATATGGGATGGCAAATTCAAAATGGTACATTAAAGATTTTAGCTATATTATTGGTTATAACAATAGCTTATTCATTAGCAAAATCTTATGATACAGATCCATTAGGAGCTGCAATTTGTGCATTTTCTTGTTACTTTATATTAATGACTACTACTTTTGATAACGGAAACGTATTTACTTTAGATGCTAAAACAGGTGAATATGTAGCAGGTGTTTCAGGTGTTTATAACATGGATTGGCTTGGAGCAAATGCAATGTTTACAAGTATTCTTACAGCATTTATAGCTACTGAAATTTTCGTTAGAATAACTAAAAGAGGTATTGTAATTAAGATGCCAGATCAAGTGCCACCAGCTGTTATGAGATCTTTCGCAGCATTAATTCCAGGTATGGCAACAATGCTTGTATTTGGTATTGTTTCAACTATATTTATAAATGGTATTCAAAAAGATTTACCATCATGGTTATTTAATACATTACAACAACCATTAATGCATTTAGGTCAATCACCAGTTACATTTATATTCTTATCATTACTAGCTCAATTATTATGGTTCTTCGGATTACATGGTATGAACATTGTAGAAGCAATATTAAAACCATTATATGAACCAGCTAAGTTAGCTAATATAGATAGATATTCTCAAGGATTAGATCCTGAATTCGCATTGACAAGAAACTTTATCGATGTTTATGCTATGCCAGGTGGATCTGGTGGAACAATTGGTCTATTAATAGCAATATTCTTATTCTCTAAGAGAGAAGAATCAAGAGAACTTGCTAAACTTGCAATAGCACCAGCATGTTTCCAAATTAATGAACCAGTTATATTTGGTTTACCAATAATCTTAAATGTAACTTACTTCATTCCATTCTTATTAAATACACCTTTAATGTTAACAATTGCTTGGATATTTACAGAGCCAATACCATTTGCACATTACATTTGTGTTGATGTACCTTGGACTTGTCCTCCAGTAGTATCAGCATTCTTTGCAACAGGTGGAGATTGGAAGGCAACAGTTCTTGCAGCTGCATTATTAGTATTCTCAATACTATTATGGACACCATTCGTATTGGTTGCTAATAGACAACAAAATGTAGAAGAAGCTTAAAAGATAGTTTTATATAAAAAGAATGCATAGGCAAAAGCTTATGCATTCTTTTTGAATATTTAGCAAAAGTTACTTTGCTTATATATTGAAAAGCTTACAATAGTAGTTTTTGTGATATAATAGTTACATAATTTAAATAAAGTGGAGGTGGATTTAATGGCTTTTTCAAATTCAGCCGTTATTAATTATCCTGTAGAAAAGGTTTTTAATGTTTTTATAAGAACAGCAAAAAAAGATTTTCCCAAATTTAATGAAAGTAATCCTATAGGATGTAAAATTGTTAAGAAAGTAGGAACTTATTCAGCTCAAAGTGCTAAATTAGAAGTAGAGATTACAAACTTTAAGAAAAATGAGTTATATGAAATAAAAAGTTCATCTCCAAGTAGTATTTATACTTCTAAATATACTTTTGAAGTGGTGGATGAAAATTCTACAAGAATTACATTAGTAGAAGATGATGTAAGTAGAGGATTTGTGCCATGGTTTAATGTGCTTATTCAAAATCTTGTCTTCAAGGGAAGAGTAAAAAAGAGATTTACAATTTTTATTGAAGGACTTATAAGAGAAATAGATATTTTTGATGAGAAGTTAGCTAAAAATAGTAAATCAAGAGCAGAAGAAGCTCAAAAGATTGAAGAAAAGAAAAAAGCTGTACAAGCTAAGAAAGAACAAGCTTTAAGAGCTAAGAAGGAAGCAGAGGAAGCAAGACTTAATGCAGAAAAAGCTTTGAAAGAAGCAGAGTTGCTTGAAAAAGAGGCTCAAGAAGCAGAAAAACAGGTAGAAGAGTATTAAGAATAATTATAATATAGAGGAGTTGATGTATAATTATATTTTGTTTACATCAACTCTTTTTTTATATTTTTTGGTTATATTGAGAAAATAATTATTAAGTAATATAATAAGATTTTGAACAAATGATAAAAGAGGTGATTAAACTTTATGTATAAATTATTGGAAAGTCTTGTTGAAAAGAATAAGTGCTATGGAAAAGAAGGAAGTTTAGCTTCTTATATACCAGCACTATTGAGAGCAAATCCAGATGACTTAGGAATTGCTATTGTAGATCTTCAAGGTAGAAAATATTTTGCAGGAGAATATGATAAGAAATTTACTATACAAAGTATATCAAAGGTGGTAAGTTTAATACTTGCTCTTGGCGATAATGGAAGAAAAAATGTTTTTAGTAAGGTAAACGTTGAACCTACAGGAGATGAATTTAACAGTATAGTAAGTCTAGAGAAGAAAGATCAAAATAAACCTTATAATCCAATGATAAATGCAGGGGCTATAGTTACGACATCATTGATATATGGAGAGAATCAAGGGGATAAATTTCAAAGAATCCTCGATTTTATAAAGAATGCAACTAACAATCCTAATATAGGATTTAATGAAGAAGTATATATTTCAGAAAAAGAGACAGGAGATAGAAATAGAGCTTTAGGATATTTTATGAAGAGTAATGGCATGATTGATGGAAATATTGAAGAAATTTTAGATTTATATTTTAGACAATGTTCAATAGAAGCAACTGCTATGGATTTAGCTATGTTTGGAGCTGTACTTGCTAATGATGGGGTGACTCCTTGGAGTGGGGAGAGACTTATTTCAAGAGAAAACTGTAGAATAGTTAAAACTATAATGGTTACTTGTGGCATGTATGATGCTTCGGGGGAGTTTGCAGTAAAAATTGGAGTGCCAGCTAAAAGTGGAGTTGGCGGAGGAATTATTGCTACAGTACCAAGATGGATGGGAATAGGGGTTTATGGTCCTGCTCTTGATAAAAAAGGTAATAGTGCTGCTGGTTTTCATGTGTTAAAAGATTTATCACAAGAACTTGATTTAAGTATATTTTAAATTTGTACTAATGAATTAAATTAGAAATAATAGTATAATAGAAACAAAAGATATTAATAATTTAAATAGTTAAGTTATTAAATTTTAGAGGAGGATTATATGAAAAAGTTACTAATATTAGACTCAAATTCTTTGCTGAATAGAGCATATTATGCACAACCATTATTGCAAAATAATGAAGGAATTTCAGTAAATGCTGTTAATGGATTTATAAACCTATTAGCTGAGATTAAAGAAAGAGTGAAACCCGATTATATTATGGCAGCTTTTGATTCAGAAAAAACTTCTTTTAGATGTAATGAATTTTCTGAATATAAAATATCAGATAATATGCCAAAAGAATTAAAAGAACAAGTTCCTCTAATAAAAAAATTGTTAAAGTTGTTATCAATTAATATTTTTGAAATAGATGGATATGAAGCAAATGATATAATAAATACGGTGGTAAGAATTGCCAAAAATAATGATGTTGAAGTTTATGTGTTTACAGAAAAGGATGATTTATTTGAACTACTATCAGAAAAAATTAATATAGTTAAAGTTCAGAAAGGATTAAATGATATAGAAGTTTATGATGAAAAATCATTTGAGGAACAATTTGAAATTGAACCTAGTCAATATATAGATGTAAGATCGTTAAAAGGAAGTAAAAAAAATAATGTTAAAGGCGTTTTTGGTATTGGAGAAAAAACTGCATTTAGCCTTATACGTGAAAATGGTTCAATTGAAGACTTATTTGAAAATTTAGATAAAGTAGTTCTAAAAAATATGAGGAAAAATTTAGAGCAAGCAGAAGAACAAGTTAAGATGAATAAAAATCTTTTTACTTTTGCTGAAGTTAACGATTTAAATATTAATTTTGAAGATATAGAGGTTAAACAAGATTTTGATACCGAAAATATACAAAAATTCTTATTAGATTTAAATCTTAAAAATGCTGTAGGTAAACTTTTTGATGAAGCAACTAGAGAAATTGCAGTGTTTAATAAGATAGATAATCTTGCTGATTTTAAACGTGTACTAGATAGTCAAAGTGAAAATTCATATATTTGTTATTCTGTAGAAAATGAATCAAGATTTTCTGAAATTAAACTTGATAAAATTATATTTGCTT
The DNA here is from genome assembly GCA_015058375.1 of Clostridium sp. Lineage (GTDB taxonomy): Bacteria > Bacillota > Clostridia > Clostridiales > Clostridiaceae > Clostridium. The sequence goes on along the minus strand of SVCK01000150.1, from coordinate 22,200 downwards.
CAGATAGTGAAAGTATAGAAATTGATTTTAATAAAATAGTAGAAGAAAATTCAGTAGAGGCTTTTGAAATTCTAAAAACATTTATGGAAGACATAAGTAAAAATAAGATTATTCATGATGCAAAACATTTACTAACAGTATTATCTAAAAATAATATTGAAATGAAATCATTTATTTTTGATACAGCAATTGCTGCATATTTAATTGATTCATCAAAAGGTGAATATAGGCTTGAGATGCTTGTTAAAGAGTATTTGAACGAAGATATAAAAGGTGAAGATATATTAGTTAAAGGTTCTACTTATATAAAGAAATTATCTAATATTCTTAAAGATAGAATTGAAGATGATGGTATGCATGAACTTTATTATAATATAGAACTTCCACTTGTTACTGTACTTTCATATATGGAATCTCAAGGTTTTAATGTAGATAAAGATATGATTGACACACTAGAAGTCAAATTTAAAGATGAAATTGAAAAATTACAAAAGGAAATATATGCGTTAGCAGAGGAAGAATTTAATATAAGTTCACCTAAACAATTAGGTAAAATATTATTTGAAAAACTTGATTTACCTGTAATTAAGAAGACTAAAACTGGTTATTCAACAAATGCAGATGTTTTAGATAAACTAATAGATAAGCATCCTATAGTAGAGAAAATAATATATTATAGACAGATAACTAAATTGAATTCAACATATGTAGAAGGACTGAAGAATGTTATTGATAAAGATGGAAAAATACATTCAAACTTTAATCAAACAGTAACAACAACAGGAAGACTTTCAAGTACAGATCCTAATCTTCAAAATATTCCTATAAAATATGAGATGGGTAAAGAAATAAGAAAAGTATTTATACCGAATGAAGAAGGGGATATTCTTTTATCTTGTGATTATTCACAAATTGAACTTAGGGTACTTGCGCATATGGCTAACGATGAAAATATGATAAAGGCATTTACTCATCATAGTGATATTCATACAAAAACAGCTTCTGAGGTATTTAATGTGCCAATAGATGAAGTTACTTCAATAATGAGAAGTAGAGCTAAGGCTGTTAATTTTGGAATAATTTATGGAATGAGTGATTTTTCACTTGCTAAAGATTTGAAGATTACTAAAAAGGAAGCATCAGAATATATGAATATATATTTTGAGAGATATCCTAGAATCAAGTTATATCTTGATGAAATAATCGAAGAGGCGGCAAGAGAAGGATATGTTTCTACTATTTTTAATAGAAGAAGATTTATTCCAGAAATAAAAGCTTCTAATAAAATTGTTAAAGCTTTAGGTGAAAGACTTGCAATGAATGCTCCTATTCAAGGAAGTGCAGCAGATATAATTAAAATTGCAATGGTAAATGTATATAATAGGTTGAAGAAAGAACAACTAAAGAGTAGTTTGATTTTACAGGTGCATGATGAACTTATTTTAAATGTTAAACCAGATGAAGAAGAAGAAGTTAGAAATTTAGTAAAAGAAGAAATGGAGAGAGCTTTAAAATTACATGTACCATTAGAGGTGGATGTAAATGAAGGCGCTACTTGGTATGAAGCTAAGTAAGGAGGAGTAGCAGTATAATGTTAAGAATAGGACTTACAGGAGGAATTGGTACAGGAAAGAGTACTGTTTCTAAAATGCTTATTAAATCGGGATTTAAAGTTATAGATGCTGATTTAATAGCAAAAGATGTACTTTCAAAATATCCTGAAATTTTAGATAAAGTTAGAATAGAATTTGGAGAAGGTTTTTTTGATTGGAAAGGTCAATTTAGAAGAAAAGAATTCGGTAATCATATTTTTAGATTTATAAAACAAAGGATAAGATATGAAAATATAATAATGCCATATATCTTTAAGGAAATTGAAGAAGCTTTTGATATGTATGAAAAAGATGGGGAAAAATTAGTTATTCTTGATGCACCAACATTAATAGAAAATGGTATGCATAAAGATATGGATTTTGTAATGTTGGTATGGGCAGATACAAAAACTCAGATTCAGAGAATTAAAACTCGTGATAAATTAACTCATTCAGAAGCAGTAAGTAGGATAAATGCTCAAATGCAAATTGAAGAAAAGAAAAAGTATGCTAATGTACTGATAGACAATGGAGGAGACTTGATAGAAACTCAAAGGCAAGTTGAAGATATTATAGACTTTTTAAAAATAATGTAAGTAAAAGGAGAAAGGGATGAAGGTTAAAAAATTAGTTGTAGTTTTAATTGTAATATTAATTACCTTCTATGGCGGAAAGTATGTTTTAAAAGAACATGTTTTTCCGTTTAAGCATAAGGAAACCATAGTTAAGTATGCAAATCAAAATGATTTAGATCCTTATTTTGTTTTATCAGTAATAATGGCTGAAAGTGGTTTTAGAACTGATGCAACATCTCATAAAAATGCTATGGGACTTATGCAAATTACTGAACAAACAGGTGAATGGATTGCTAAACAAATGGGGTTAACAGACTATACTTCGGAAAAATTATATGATGAAGAGTATAACATAAAGATGGGATGCTGGTATTTAAATAATTTAAGAGAAGAATTTGAAGATGTCGATTTATTTGTGGCAGCTTATAATGCAGGACGTGGAAATGTAAGGGAGTGGCTTAAAAATAAAGAGTATTCAACAGATGGAAAAACTTTAAACTATATACCTTATAAAGAAACTAAGCAATATGTAGATAAAGTAAATACTTATTATAAAATTTATAAAAGGATTTATAAATAATTTGATTTGGGGGAAGAAATGAAGAAAAAGAGAAAAAATATCATTATAATATCTATAGCAACATTAATTTTATTAATATGTATGGCTATATATTTAGTTTTGCCTTATGTTAAACCTATTAACAGTGGTGTAATATGGAGTAATAATGAAGTTTCAGAACAGGAACAAAATTTGTTGAATTTTATTACAACAGATTTAATGACTAGTGACTATGGAATACTTACAAATTATAATGCTGAAAAGTCAGAAGGAGAAATAACTAAAGGGCATTCTGTTTTGTCTGAATCAGAAGGTTTAATGCTTTTATATTATTTAGATGTAAATGATAAAGATAAATATGATAATGTGTTATCGTATATAAAGAACAAAATGCTTATGAAGAATGGATTGCTTAAATGGAGAGTTGGGGAAGATGAAAAAGAAGTTCCATCTACAATAGATGATTTAAGGGTGGTTAAAGCTCTTCTTTTAGCTTCTGAAAAGTGGAATGAAATTAACTATAGAAAAGATGCTTTTAAAATATCTAGAGCTATAAAGAAAGAACTTGCTGATGGCAATTTATTATCAGATTTTTATGATGAATATGGTAAAAGCAATAAAACTCAGATATGCTACTTAGATATATTATCATTAAGACTTATAGCATCATTAGACAATGATTATAAAAATATTTATAATGCTTCACTAGAACTTTTAGACAGATCTTTAGTTAGTGAAGATGTTCCTTTATATAGAAAAGAATATGATAGGAGTACGAGAGAATTTGATACTGAAGATTTAAACATGGAATTAAATTCAGTTGTTTTGTTAAATAGAGCTGAAGCAGGTCTTGATGTGCAAAAAAGTCTTCAATTTTTAAAGAAAAAATATAATGAAGATAATGGAATATTTAGTTCTTATGATGTGAATGGTAATGTAAAAAGCAATATTGAATCTACTACAATATATGCTAATTTATTAAAGACAGCATCTTTAGCTGGAGATTCTGAATTATATGAAATATGTAAAAATAAAATAAAAGCTTATCAAGTACAAGATAAGAATAGTAAGATATTTGGAGCTTATGGAGATACTGTTACTTTACAAGTATATTCTTTTAATAACTTAAATGCTCTGTTAGCATGGCGTAAAATTACGGACAGATAGATTTGTGTAAAAGCAAATCTATTTTTCTGTCTTTTTATATTATATAGAGAAACAACCATACCAGCTTTTGCTAGTATGGTTGTTTGAATTTTAAAATTTTAATTACCATTCTTCTACATTTTCCAATTCTGGAATTGAAGAAGCTTTAAATATTGGGTTCTCTATACCTGATCTTTTTTGCTTTTGATAATCATCTAAAGCTTTGAAAGCATATTTAGCTAAGAATGCTATAGTAATTAAGTTTAGTATTGCCATGATTCCCATGAATACATCAGCAAGATCCCATACAGTTTGCATGTTTGCGAGACATCCAAAGAATACCATGGCTATTACACATATTCTATAAATATTGATATATATTTTATTATTGGTTAAAAATTCAATGTTTGCTTCTCCATAGTAGTAGTTACCTATTATTGAACTAAAAGCAAATAATAATATACAAAGTGCTATAAAATATGTACCCCATGGACCAACATGTGCACTTAAAGCATTTTGAGTAAGTTCAATACCAGTTGCACTACTGTTTAAATCAATTTCTGAAAGTAATATTATAAAAGCAGTACAGCTACAGATAAGTATTGTATCTGTAAATACACCTAAAGTTTGAATAAGACCTTGCTTAACTGGATGTGATACAGCGGCAGTAGCGGCAGCATTTGGTGCACTTCCCATACCGGCTTCATTAGAGAATAGTCCTCTCTTGATTCCTTGCATTAAAGCAGCACCTAATCCACCTCCAATAGCTTCTTTAAATCCAAAAGCATTTTCAAATATTAGTGCAAACATTGCAGGAAGTTTTGTTATGTTCATTAATACAACTAATAATGCTATTAGAATATAGGCACCAGCCATTATAGGTACAATTATACCAGTGAATTTTGCAATTCTTTTAACTCCTCCAAATATTATTATAGCTGTAAAAATTGTTAAGCTTAGAGCAAGTAATAATTTATTGATGCTAAAAGCTTGATTTAAAGCAGAAGCGATTGTATTAGATTGAACAGAATTAAATATTAAACCAAATGAAATAGTTATTAATATTGAAAAAATTATACCAAGCCATTTTTTATTTAAGGCTTTTTCCATATAATAAGCAGGTCCTCCTCTAAACGAACCATTTTTATCTTTTACTTTATAAATTTGAGCAAGTGTAGATTCAACAAAACTAGAAGCAGCTCCTATAAGTGCAATAATCCACATCCAAAAAACAGCTCCAGGCCCTCCAATTGAAATTGCAATAGCAATACCAGCAAGATTACCAGTACCAACTCTTGAGGCTGTACTCATGCAAAAAGCTTGGAAAGATGAAATTTGATTTTTATCACCATTTTTAGATGTTCCTTCCCCAAGTAGTTTAAACATTTCTTTTAAGTATCTAAATTGTACAAATCTAGATTTAAAAGTAAAAAATAGACCTAAAGATATTAGTAAAAATATTAATATATAGGTCCAAAGCAAATTATTCAAATTAGAAATAATATTATTGATTATATCCATAAAAAGTCCTCCGTTTCAGTAAAAGTTCGACATAATTTAATGATATTTTATATTATTTTTTTAATTAATGCAAGAGAAAAGATATAAAAATTCATTTATTGTATAAATAGTCTGATTAATTACACCCTTTATGGTTAATAGATGAAAGAATTTAGTAGGTAAAAATCATTTTTTTTACAAAAGCGAGTGCCACTTTAATAGTCTTTAAAATTACTAAAGTGACACTCGCTTTTAAAGTTTTAAATTATCTATTTTTTTTAGGTAAAATAGAATCTCTAATTTTATCATCCTTTGGTTCTATAACTTCTTCTTTCTTTTCATCTTCTATTGGCTCTGTTTCTTCAGTTTTATTATCAGGCTCATTATTTTCTTGCTCCTTTGTAGATGGGGGATTTGTATAAGTATCTTCATCCAAATAAGGCAAAATATAAGGATAATCTTTTGTTATTGGATTTGGATGTGTTTTCTTTACAAATACAGAAGTCATTTTTAAAAATGATGGTGTATAATCATTTGCAATTTTGTTATTTGATGAATTTAATGTTAGTAAAACATGATTATCACAATAATTTGTTGGCTCTGTTCCTTCAATAAAGTATTCATCATAAACTCTATCTCTTGAATCTTGATAACAAAGATTTTTTGCAAGTTTTCCAGAATCAATGCATACTGTAGCACTAGTTATACCTTCTGGCATTTCAATTTCTGAATAACTTAAGTTTTCATGAGCTTTTTCCATTATCTTACCCCATAAAAAAGCAGCTTTATCAGAACTTCCATAACGCATTGATCTAGGTGTATCATAACCAAGCCATATAGAACCTGAAAGATAAGGAGTTATTCCAGTAAACCAAAAATCCTTATTATCACTTGTTGTACCTGTTTTTCCTGCAACAGGCATTGAACCGAATTCAGCAGATGGACCTGTATATGAACGTGAATCTTTTAAAATATTGTACATTATCCAAGCTGTTTGTTTTGAGAAAATTTCTTTAGTTTTAATATTTTGTTCACTGTCTAAAAGAACATTTCCTGAAGCATCTACAACTTTAGAATATAGTTTTGGTTCTGTATAAACACCTTCATTTCCAAATACACCAAATGCAGCAGCTGTGATAAATGTGTTGCCACCATCTCCATTACCATCAAATTGCCCAAGAGCTAGGGTTGCAGCTTGAGATTTAGATTTATTGTTATAAACTAATCCAAATTTTTCACCGTAAGAATGAGCTGTTTTTGTACCAATCGTATTTAATACTTTAGCAGCAACAACATTTTTAGAATACTTTAAACCTAATCTTAAAGTTACATTACCAGCAAAAGTATGATCATCATTTTTAAGATTCCAATCAGTACCACCGTTCATGCTTTTACTAGTAGCTTCATCAAGTGGTGAGTCATCAATTGTAGAGGCTGCTGTAAGAATTTTTTCATTAATAGCAGGTCCGTAAACAGTTAATGGCTTAGTTGTTGAACCAATAGATTTTAACGTTGTATAAGCTCTATTAGTAGAGTTGGCTGCATGAGGACCTCTTCCTCCAACCATAGCTAAAACTTTACCAGTTTTATAATCCATAATAGTAGCAGAAGCTTGAAATTCAGGTATTTTAGTACCCTCAAAATAAGTTTCCTTAAAACCGATATTTGTGGCATTATAATTATCTAAAACTTCTTGAGTATAATCTTGAAGTCCTCTATCCATATTAGTAGTTATTTTTAAGCCACCGTTAGCTAGAAGTCTAGATACTTCATCGTCTGAATATTTATATTTTGATTTTAAATCTTGTTTAACTTGAGAAACGGTAGGATTAATATACCATTCATATTTAAGAGTATAATTCTTAGTAGTAGATTTAAATTGTAGTTTTCCAGAATCAATATCTGCAATAGCTTGATTATATTCTGTTTGAGTTATTTTATTTAATTCATACATTTTATTAAGAACACTCTTAGTTCTTGTTAAATAAGGAGTTGGATCTTTTACATTATTTTGATTGTATGCACTATAGTAAGTAGGTGCTTGAGCAATACCACTTATATATGCACATTCAATTAAATTCAATTCGCTTACCGATTTACCAAAATAAAGGTTGGAAGCGGCTTCAACTCCGTAAGCTGTACCTCCTAATGGAATAGTATTTAAATATTGATTTAAAATTTCATCTTTTGATAATTGTTTTTCAAGGTTTAATGCATACCATATTTCTTTTATCTTTCTTTGTATAGCAGAAGTTTCATCTGATAAAACAGTGTTCTTTAATAATTGCTGTGTTATTGTAGAACCTCCATGTAAGCCATGTTGACCTTTAAATAGCTTATTAAGGTCTGTTATTGCAGAACCACCAATTCTGATAATATCAATTCCTCTATGGTTTTCGAATCTTTGATCTTCGATAGATACAAAGCCATCTTTTAAATGCTGAGGTATTTGATCATACGATACAATAGTTCTATCAACTTCAGAATGAAGGTTATCCATAAATACTCCAACTCTGTCATATATAGAGGTTGGCTGACTTAAATTAAGAACAGCTTGTAAATCTAATGGTGGAGTACTTTTTATAACAGCAAAAACATAACCTGCTCCAACAACAATTGCAGTTAACATTAAAAAGAATATAGTAAAGAGTGCTCTTTTAAAGAATTTAGAAAATTCACCTTGCTTCTTCTTTCTTTTTTTATGTGAACTGTTTTTATTCCCAGTATTATTGGGGGTTGGTTTTCTGGCTTGTGATTTTCTGGCGTTAGTCTTATTATTAACTTTTTTATCTATAGCCATTTGTTCCTCCTGATTTTATAAAATTACATAGTAATATTTGATTATAATATTTTATACTATAGCATAATTATAATATGATTAAATCAATAACTCAATAAAGGTGTTGGATGAAATATTATGTTAAACCTAAAAAGAAACGGATAAAACCAATGTTTTTGGTTATTATTGCAATATTAATTATTTTTAATATAATACTATACATGTTTGATAAAAAAGTATTTCCTTATGTTATTCAAAAGTCAGAAACAATGGTTAAATCTAAAGCTGTTGATACTATTAGTGAAGTTAGTATGAAGGTATTTACAACTGAATTTAAATATGATGATGTAATAAAGATTGATAAAGATTCAGAAGGTAATATTAATTTAATAAGAGCAGATACAATAAAACTTAATAAGTTGTCATCAGAAATAGCACTTGAATGTAATGATGAACTTAAGAAAATGGGAGACATAGGAGTAGATGTGCCGATAGGTTGGATTACAGAAAGAAGTGTACTTTATAATATGGGACCTGAAATAAACATTAAGATACAGCCTATTGGAAATATAAATATTGATTATGATTCTAAATTTGAAAGTGCAGGAATAAATCAGACAAGACATAAAATTTATTTGAAAGTTAAGGCAATGGTTAGAGTTGTAGTTCCATTACACAGTCAAGATGTAGAAGTGGATTGTGATATACCAGTAGCAGAAACTATAGTGGTAGGAAAGATTCCAGAAACTGCACTAGATTTTAAAGCGGCAACAGATTAACATTAAAAATATAGTAGATAGATTTATTTTTACACAAATCTATCTACTATATTGTAAGTTGATTAAGACTCTTATTTAACTCGATTAAAAAAGTTATTACTTAAAATTTGTAATGATTTTTTGAAAATTATTTTTCTTCCCAGTTAAATACATAAGGAACGTTTCTATAGTAATTTTCATAGTCTAAACCGTAACCTACTACAAAAACATCATCAATTTCAAAACATCTATAATCAGGAGTTACATTAGCTTTTCTTCTAGAAGGTTTATCTAAAAGTACGCAACTTTTAACAGATGCAGCACCTAACTTTTTAACATGTTCTATTATAAATTCCATAGTATAACCTGTGTCTACTATATCATCAACAATTAATACATCGTATCCTTCTATATTATCAGGAATGTCGCTAACTATTTTTACGTTACCTGAGCTTATTTCACTATTTCCATAACTTGAAGTTGTCATAAAGCCTATTTTGACTTTTGTATCAAGAGCTCTTACTAGATCAGCAGTAAATACAAAACTACCTCTTAATAACGATAGAACATATAGTTTTTTGCCTTCATAATCTTTAGTTATTTCAGCACCAAGTTCTGCAATCCTAGTGTCAATAGTTTCTTTTGATAAAAGAATATTACGTTTCTTATTTTCCATTGTTATCCTCTCTTTCAATTAGGTAAAAATTTGTTGATTGTCATACTATCAATATTACATTTTATTGTCGCATCTTGCAACTTTTAATTCTAATATAATAGAAGGGAATGTTTACAATATTAAATGGATAGTATAAAATTAGGTAAAAGTCATAAACCTAAGGTATCGGCGAGGTGATAAAAATGATTAATGGAAATATTGAAGGGGTTAAAAAAAGTTGTCTTAATGAATTAGAACTGATTTATCAAATAAAAACATTAAAAAATGAAGCAGTAAATGAAGAGATTATAAACATAATGGTTAATGTATCAACTATGCTAGAAAGAGAAGTAAGTGTTGCTATTGATAGAAAGGGAAAAGTCTATAGTGTAGCAGTAGGTGATTCAACTTCAGTAGAACTTCCTATATTAGATATAAAAGAAGGAAGACTTTCAGGAGTAAGAGTAATACATACACATCCTAATGGATTATGTAATCTTTCTGCTCTTGATATGTCTGCACTTTTAAAGTTAAAACTTGATGCAATAGTTGCAATTGGAATATATCAAGGAAATATAATTGATTATTCTCTTGGAACTCTTAATGTTTTTAATGATACATTAATTTGTGAAGAGAAGAAAAATATATCTAAAGATGAACTTCTTTCTATAGATATATTAGATAGAACTAGATTTGTAGAAAGTCTTTTGAAAGAAAGCGATATAATTGAAGATGATACAGAAAAGGCAATTTTAGTTGGTTCAGATACTAAAGAAAGTTTAGATGAACTTGCAGAATTAGCAGATGCATGTAATATTCCTGTTTTAGATAAAGTTTTTCAAAGCAGAAGTAAGATAGATCCTGCATTTTTTATAGGAAGAGGAAAAGTATTAGAAATAGCTTCATTAAGACAAACTTCTAGGGCAAATGTTATAATTTTTGATGATGAATTATCAGGCTCACAAGTTAGAAATTTAGAAAACGCTATTGGTGCTAAAGTTATTGATAGAACTACTTTGATACTTGAAATATTTGCAAGAAGAGCTAGAAGTAAAGAAGCTAAGATTCAGGTAGAACTTGCTCAGCTTAAGTATAGAAAAACTAGACTTATGGGACTTGGTACATTACTTTCTAGAACAGGTGGAGGTATTGGTACAAGAGGACCTGGAGAAAAGAAACTTGAAACTGATAGAAGACATATTAATGAAACAATTTATGACTTGAATAATGAACTTAAGAAAATTAAAAAGACAAGAGAAGTTCAAAGAGAAAAGAGAAATAAAGAAAGCATACCTAAAGTTTCATTAGTAGGATATACAAATGCAGGAAAGTCTACTTTAAGAAATGCATTATGTGATAAAGCAGCATCTATTGAAGGAAAGAAAAAAGAGAAAGTGTTTGAAGCAGATATGTTATTTGCTACTTTGGACATAACAACTAGAGCTGTGACATTAAAAAATAAAGGACTTATTACACTAACAGATACAGTAGGTTTTGTAAGAAAACTTCCTCATGATTTAGTGGAAGCTTTTAAATCTACGTTAGAAGAAGTTATTTATTCAGATCTTTTATGTCATGTAGTAGATGCTTCATCTAAAGATGCTTTAGAACAAATTAAGGCTGTTGAAGAAGTTTTAGCAGAACTTGGAGCAAGAGATAAGGAAACTATTCTTGTTTTAAATAAAATAGATATGGCAGATGAAGAAAAACTTAATGCTATAAATGAAACTGTAGATTATAAAGATGTAATTGAAATTTCAGCAAAAGAAGAAATAAACTTAGAAGAACTTCTAGAACTTATAGAAGAAAAACTTCCATATAATCTTATTAAAAGTGAATATTTAATTCCTTATGATAAAGGGGATGTGGTTTCATTCTTACATAGAAATGGAAGAATATTTGAAGAAGAATATAGAGATAATGGTACATTTATGATTGTTGAAGTTGATGATGAAACTTTTAATAAGAGTAAAGAATATTCTATAAATGTTATACAATAAAGAAATGATATATAAAGGATATTGTGTAAAATTAGTTGCATAATATCCTTTTTACTTAAAAGGAAAGTATATAGTTAATAATGCTTATGTGTTATAATTAAAAATAAGTAAATATGATAAAGGAGAGGCAAAATGACTAAAACAGTAGTTGAGTTACAGAAGGCTTTTCAATCAATTGTTAATACATTAAAGAAGAACAAAAAAGTTTTAGCTATTTTTACTTTTGGAAGTATAGTTTCTGGTGATGTATGGGAAGAATCTGATATTGATTTATTTGTTGTGTATAAAGATGAATACAGCAGAGTAAGAGATGTTTATTCAGAAAGCTTAGGAGTGCAAGTTCATACTAAATTATTAAATAAAGAATCTTTTCTTAAGCTTTATAAAAAGGAAAAGGATAAGGGCTTTGTAAGGAATCTTTTAATTTCTTCAAAATTGATTTATTCAAATGATAAAGATATATCAAATCTTTATAATAAAGCAAGGTATTCTTTAAAGAATACAGAAAGTGAAAAATGGAATCTTGTTTATTTAGGAATGCTTTTGAAAGACTTAGGTATATGTAGAAAATATCTTCAAAATGGAGGAAATGTAACTTCTTATGAAATCTTAATAAGAGTTTTTGATAATTATTCAAAGCTTTTGATGAATTTAAGTGGATATACAGTTACTAAGGATTCTCTTACAATGGCAGTAAATTTAAATGATGATTTTAGAAAAATAGTAAATGATGTATTTAATTCAGAAGTGAGCAAAGAAAAAATAACTGCATCAATTAAATATATTAGTGATTTTTTAGATGGAAATATTATGATTATATCCAGAGCACTTTTGAATTTTCTTGAAGAAAAGGACGAGTTTGTGAGTTCATATGAAATTTCAACTCATGAAAGTTTTGATGGATTTAAGATTAAGATTGAAAACATATTAAAGGAATTAGCAAAGAGAGAAATTATAGTGAAGCATAAAAGAAGTTTTAAAGATGAGAGTGGGGCAAAAATCTTAGATGAGAATGTTTATGCGGCGAAGATAAGAAAATAATATTAGGGGGCTTGTATTATTATGAAAGAGTATTTTAAAGTTGAGTTTAAAGAAGATATATCCAAATATATGCAAATTGCGTTACATATAAAAAAATTAATAGAGAATCATATAATAGATGATGGTGAAAAATTACCTACAATACGAGAATATACAGAATATTTAAAAGTTAACAAAATTACAGTAATTAATGCATATAAAAAACTTGAACAAGAAGGTTTTGCTTATCAGAAAATGGGAAGTGGAACTTATGCAAAAAAGAAAGAGAATGTATCTTTATTTAGGAAGGAATATTCAAAAACATTTAAAATACTTTTAGCACAAGATAATTTGGATAATATTATAGATTTTTCAGGTGAAACAGTAGGAGATTTTTTATTTCCTATAGATGAATTTAAGAATATTATAGATACAGTTTTAGAAAGAGATGGAGCAGAAACATTGATATCTCAAAGTTCTCTTGGTTATGAAAAACTGAGGAAAACAATTAATACTGTATTTTGGAATAATAGTGTAGAAGATGAAGATATATTAATTGTATCAGGAGCACAGCAGGGGATAGATATTGCTTCTAAAGCAATTTTAAATATAAATGATAATGTTATAGTAGAAAAACCTACTTATGGAGGAGCTTTATTTGTATTTAAATGGAGAAGAGCGAATATTTTTGAAGTAGATATGGAAGAGGACGGAGTAGACTTAGAGCAATTTGAAAAAATACTTAAGAAGAATAAAATAAGATATTTTTATACTATGAGTTATTTTCAAAATCCAACAGGTATTAGTTATTCTTTGGAAAAAAAGAAGAAGCTTATAGAGTTGGCTGAAAAATATGATTTTTACATAGTAGAAGATGACTATTTATCAGAATTAATTTATAATAATAATATTGAGTATATAACTTTTAAGAGTTTAGATAAATATGACAGGGTTATATATATAAAAAGCTTTTCAAAAATATTTTTGCCTGGAGTAAGAATTGGATATATGATTGCTCCTAAGGTATTTAAAGAGAGTATTTTAACTTCAAAAATTAATACAGATATAGCAACATCAAGTCTCATGCAAAGAGTTCTTGAAATATACATATCAAAGGGAGCATGGAAAGAAAATATCTTTAATTTAAGGAAAGAATATAAATCAAGGTATAATTTGATGAAGAGAGTTATGCAAATTGAACTTGCTGATAAAGTGAGTTTTATAATTCCAGGAGGAGGATTGAATTTTTATTTAAAATTAAAAAATACTAATTTAACTTCAAAAGAACTTTTCTTTAAGCTAAGAGAAAGAGGAGTGTATATAACTCCAGGAGTATTGTTTTACAGCAAGATGCAGGAAGGGGAAAACACTTTAAGATTAAGTTTTTCGCAGACAAATGAAGAAAAGATTTTAAAGGGAATTAAAATCATAAGGGAGGAGCTTAGTAAATGTCATATGTAACAGTAAGAGACTTTGGTGAAGATTCATTTGAAGAAAAGAAATCAGAGTTTATAGGCTATTGCAAAAGAGTAGAAAGTGAAGAAGAAGCTAAAGAATTTGTTAATGAGATAAAAAATAAACATAAACAAGCAAGACATAATTGTTATGCTTATATAATAGGAGAAAATATGGGCATACAAAGATATTCAGATGATGGTGAACCTCAAGGAACAGCTGGAATTCCTATACTGGAAGTAATGAAGAAAAATGAAGTTAAGGACTGTGCTGTAGTTGTTACGAGATATTTTGGAGGAATTCTTCTTGGAACAGGAGGGCTTACTCGTGCGTATACTAAGGGAGCAGCTATAGCGATTAAAGCAGCAGGTATAGTTGAAAAGGTTGAAGGTGTAGAAGTTATTGTTAAGATTGATTATGATCTTTTAGGAAAGATTCAATATGTGTGCGGACAAAATCAGTGGCATATTGAAGATAGTGTTTATTCGGATAAAGTGGAAATTCATATTTTAGCTAAGAAAGATGTGGCAGATATAATTGAGAAGACTTTCATAGAAGAAACTAATGGAAAGGCTGAAATTTATAAAGATAATGAAGGAGTCTATTTTAAAGAGGATAATAGACTTTATATATCAATTTAATATTAGTATATTTAATAAGGATGCTTTTTTGTATCCTTTTTTTGAATGTATTATATATTAAGAAGTTGCAATTTGTTAAAATATGTGAAATGATATAAAATAAAATTAAAGTATGTAAGATTAAAGTTAAATGGGAGGGATATTATGGACTTGAAACATGAAATAAAAGAAGAATTATGGTTGGCGTGTCGTGAAAATTATGAAAAAGGAAATTACACTGGAGCTATATTAGATGGAATGCATTTTTTAACAGAAACAATACGAAATAAAAGCGGACTTGATATAGATGGAGTAAAACTTGCAGAAAAAGCTTTTGGAGGGGAACATCCTAAAATAAGAATTAATAATCTTCATACAGCTTCAGATAAAGACATTCAAAGAGGTATTAAAGAAATTTTGAAAGGCTTTTTTACAGCAGTTAGAAATCCTAGAACTTATGATAATCCAAAAGATAAGAAAGAAGATTGTGATCCGATTATTATTTTTATAGATTATTTATTAAAGATAATAGATAAGTCTAAGCTTGGATTTGAAGAAAATATATTTTTAAAGCGTGTTTTTGATAATTATTATGTAAAGTCTAAAGAATATTCAGATCTTCTTGTTTCTGAGATACCAAAAGGAAGAAAATGTAGTATTGCAATATCAGTTCTTCAAAAGAGAAATGAAGCCGATATAGAAAATTTAGCTTTATTTATGTCATCTCTTTTGCAAAATTTGGATGAGAAAGATATTAGGAGAGTATATTCAGTAGTAGGAGAGCAACTTAAATATACAACTGATGAAAATGATATAAAAACTATTTTGAAGATATGTCCAGGTAAGTATTGGTCGTATACAAATAGAGCGGTAAAAATGAGAGTTGAAAATATTCTTTTAAATAGTGTAGCAGCAGGAAGATATAATAAGACAGCTCAACGATGTATAGGTGATGCTGGATCTTTGGCGGCAGGAGTTAATAAAGAATATCTTGAAAATTTTGAAGACTTAGGAGAATGGACAAAAACTATTGTACTTAAATTGGCAGAAGGAACTATAGAAGAACAAGATTATATTGATGCATTTTATTGGGAAAATATTTGTGAGTTGAATAAGGAAAATATGAATTCATATTTGAAAGATTATATAAGTCAGGGATTAACTAATGGCTATGTTGAGGCGGCTAAAAGATTTATGGCTATAATTTATAAAGATGAGAATCATCCTTGGAGAAAAGAATTTGAAGAGGAACTTAAAACTTACAAAGATGAAGAAGTAGTAGATGAACAATAAAATATTATATGTAATAAAAAGTTTGATGAATTTGAAAATTTATATGATTAATGAGCAAAAAAATAGTACTGGAAAAGAAAAATTCCAGTAATATTTTTTTGAAATAATAATTAAGTTCGTACAAAACTATTATTCACATAATTAAGGATACAAAAAACCTTTAATAAACTAGGGGGTTATTAAAGGTTTTTGTGATAAAACTTGACAATCAAAATATCCTTTAATTTGCAAATCAAGAATATTATAACACAAAAGTATACATAAATAAAGGCTTATTGTTGATAAAATGATAAAAAAGGCAAAAATTTATGTAAGATTACTGTGTTGAAAAATAAGTGAAAATAAAAAAAGGCACTTCAGTGCCTTTTTTATAATTAAGCTGTTACTCCAACAGTATCAAATGCATCTTTTATTATTTGTATTTCAGAAGAAGTCATGCTCATGTTTTTAGCAGCTTTTAATACAGCGATTCTACATTGTTTGAAATTAGATGATGAATTCATTAGGAATAAAGAATTATAGAATAAATCAGCTAATTTAGACTTATTAGAAATACCATTTTTCCACATTAAATATGCAGCGTGATTTAAGATACCACTATTAGTGTGAACTCCACCATTATCTCTTGATGAATTTGGATTTACATAATATCTTCCACCAACTTTGCTTGGTTGACTGAATTGTTCTGGATTAGACATACATCTTAAACCAGCATCACCATTTTTCATTATATCTTCACCGATAAGCCATCTGCTTTCATTCTTTCCTTCAATGAAGTTACCCATAATATCAGCATATGCTTCATTTAAAGCTCCTGATTCTCCTTGATATCTAAGGTCACAAGTATTTGAAATAACAGCATGTGTAAATTCGTGTCCTATAACATCTAAAGCACCTGATAATGGTGTGAAATAAGTTTCACCATCACCAAAAACAAATTTATTTTCTTGAGGTGACCAGTATGCATTATCATATCCTCTACCATTTTCAGTGTAGTGTACAGTTGCAGGTATTACTGCACCATTATCATCGTAAGAATTTCTACCTAAAGCATTTTTGTAGTAATCATATGTTTTTGCAATGTTTACTAATGCAGAAACAGCAGCAGGATCATTAAATGTTGATGTTGTGCTGTATACTGTTGAACCAGTTGAATAATCATTAATAACAATATTTCTTACAGTATCATATAATTGAAAAACATTTTTGTAAGAATAAGACCACCATGATCCTGTTCTTACTCTTGCAGTGTTTGCATTGAATTGTTGAGTTACACCTTTTAAATCTTTACCAGAAGCAGTAGTAGCAGCTTCGTGTAATAATGAAACTTCTGTAACTATATCACCAGTATTAGCGTTAACAAATACATCTTCGTATGCAGTTTCACCATTTTTAACTCCATCAATAGTTACTTTCCAACAAAGAGTTGGAGTAGTGTCATCTAAAGTATAGATAGCTAATTCATTAGCTGATACCTTTGCATCCTTTTCAAAGTTTTTTAAAGCATATGAACCTGCTTCAACTTGTCCTAAGGCAGGACGTGTATTAACATTTAAGTCTTCTAAATAATTTCCTCCAACAGAAGTAGTGTTTCCTTCTTTATCAGTTATAACTACGACTTCACGTCCATATACAGGTACTCTATTATAAACTTGTTGTAATTTATAAGAGTTTACATATTTTGATTGATTAACTTTAACAACTTCAAGTTCATCAGCAGGATAGTCTATGTTCATTAAGTTTTTGATACTGTTAATAGAATTTACAGCATCATCTTTAGTATCAACTTTTATGTTTGTGTATGAACCATCGATGAATTTGAAATCTTCTTTATCATCAGAAAAATATTCAGGAACTTGTCCATCATTTACGTCCTTTAATTCTTCAATAGTGTTAAATTCTTCTGTTTGTTTATTGCTTGTTGCTTGAGGCGCAGCATAAGATGTAATATTACCAAAGAATAAAAGTGTTGATAAAGCAGTAGTTATTAAAATAGATAATTTTTGTTTTTTCATAAATATTCCCCCTTTAATTAAAAAATGTAAAAAAAACTAACTATTGAGATAATATTACAACTAATTCATAATTTTTGCAACGTTTTTTTGAAAAAAATATATATTTTTTTTTAAAGTGTTAATTAAAATACAAAAAAATGGGCTGAATTATAAAAAAGTGTATTTTCATAACAGCCTTGTTAAAGGCGCGTTATGTCGTAACATACTACTTTTATTCATATATCCAATCTTATAAAAAGTGGGTTGAATAAAAAATTTTAATTTGATAGCATATGAATTGTAATTATGAATCTGTTAAGTTGATATGAAAAAATAGTTTTATTTTTCATAGAATTACTTGCTCTTTGAAAATTATATAGGTTTAGATGATTTATTGCATGGCAAACAAGCCTGCAATAAAGATGATTTTTGCAGGTTAATCAAAGATATTAAGTTTAATTATGCTGCTGAAAACCAAGAGTTTTTAGCTAAGTTATCGCTAGCAAAGCCGGCAACTTCTGCTGGAGTATTATTATTTAACGATCCATGTGGCCTAATAAAGTTATAGTGAAAAATAAATAAAAATATTAAGTTATTAGCTTTCTCAAAGGAGTTGAATCCCTTTTTAGCTTTATACCAAGCTTTAAATGTTTTATTGAAAGATTCAATTAAATTATTATTTGTATCACTAGACATTGGAGCAACAGGAATATGCTTAGTATTTGTTAATACTGTAGCGGCAGCTCGTTATACGAAGGTAATCTATCAGTTATAAAGTTAGTAGGTTCACCATAAGTCTTAGCTTCATTTATTAATGTATAAGCCGAATCGGAGCTTCTAGATTTAGTTAAATGGAATGCTAAAACAAATCTAGTTTCAGAATCAATAGCTAACCAAAGATAATATCTTTCGCCATTAATAAAAACCACTGTCTCATCCGCATGCCAATCGTCAGATTGAAGATTTAAACTTTCTTTAAACTTATCAGCTTTCAGTTTAAAGAAAGGTGCAAATTTATTAGTCCAACTTGCTATAGTAATGTGAGAAACTTTAATGCCTGAATTTATCATTAAGAATTGAGAAATCGCTTTTGTTGATGAATTATTCAGAAAGTATAAAGTTAGTGCAGTTAATATAACATGAAGTGGAAAACGCATTCCTTTCATAGAAAGGGAACCGGTGACTAATTTGCTAGAAGCATCATCAATATTAGTGGTGTGGTGTTTGACTATAATATGATTACATTTTTTATTATTGCACTTGTAACGATTGTAGTGTTTATAAGCATGATGTAAATATGTGCCATTACCACACTTTGGACATTTTGGATAGTTCATTTTTGGTAAGCCGTCACCATCGCCTAAGGCAAATTGGCGTTTGCACTGTCTACATTGATATTTTTGATTAGCCTGCTTATTCAATCTAAACTTATATAGTTTATCAGAATTACAGCGAGGGCATTTTATAATAGTTTTGCTCATTGTTCTTCTCTCCTTTTTAAGGGGGTATTCTTAAGTATCACAGACCTATTGTATTTCCTAAGGGCGCGAAGGCAATGTTCATATAACTTAACAGATTGATAAATAAGGTCCTTTTGACCCAGGAAGAAAAGCAGGATATTTTATCTTCAATAAGGGCAGTATGTGCTGTTAGTTTAAATAAGGATGAGTCTTTTAAAACCTTAAATAAGTTAAATAATATTTTAGGAGATAATAATTCCGACTGGATTGAAGTAGACTTTTCAAACTGGGGGAATGGAGAGAAAGAAAAATATATTTTTGAAAGTATTAAATCGTCAATTTTAAATAAGAATATGGAGGCCTTTGATTATTCTAGCGGCAAGAGGGAATGTATAAGGATAACTGTATGTCCATTAAAGTTGTATTTTAAGGGTCAGAGCTGGTATGTATATGGCTTTTGTAATCTTAGAGAGGATTATAGATTTTTTAAACTTTCTAGAATTAAAAATATAGTTGTAAGTGATGAAAAGTTTGAAATTAGGTGTTCAGATGAAATTTTTAATAAGAAAAATGTGTTTGAGAACAGACTAGTAAATGTAAAGATGAAAATCTCTAAGGAAATGGCTTATAGAGTTTATGATGAATTTGAAGATATAGAAGAATTACAGAATGGAGATTTTATAGTAAAAATAAACTTCCCAATGGGACAATGGTTATATAGCTATATCTATACCTTTGGTGAATATGCAGAGATTTTAGAACTTGTAGAATTAAGAAATGCAATGAGGATTAAATTTGAAAAAATGTTAAAAAGATATTTATAATATGACAGGTCTATGTCATATTAAGCTGAGTATAATGACCTTATCAAATTGATGGAGGTTATTTTATTGTGAATTATGAAATTGTAGAGTTAAAAGAAAAGATAGTTGTTGGTGTCAATGCAGTAACAGGCAATGATGATCCAAAGATAGGAGAAATAATTGGAGGCCTTTGGAATGAATTATATTAAGGGGGAGTTAATAGCAAAATTAAGAATAAAGTTAATGAATATGCAATTGATCTATATTCTGATTATCATGATAATAAATATGAAGTAACTGTTGGAAATGAAGTATCTAAAGCTGAAAATAGTGAATGCGTAGTTAAGGTTATTCCAGCTGGAAAGTATGCTAAGTTTTCTATAACTGGACATGTGCAAAGAGCTGTAGCAGAAGCTTGGGAAAAAATCTGGAGTATGGATTTAGATAGGAGTTATGTGGCAGATTTTGAGGAGTATTTAAATTCTGATTTTGAGAAAGCTAAGATAGATATTTTATGTATCTTTAAAGTAAATTTAAGCTAAACATGATGGAGTTGAGAAGTTATGAATGAACAATTGATTTATGAAATACTTTCTGTTGTAGAAGAAATTCCACAAGGAAAAGTAGCTATATATGGACAGATTGCCAGACTTATTGGAAGAGATAAAAATTCAAGGCTTGTAGGGAAAGTTCTTAGCTGAGCAGAATTTTATGGGAGATATCCATGCCATAGAGTAGTAGATCATGCTGGTAGATTAGTTCCAGGATGGAATGAACAGAAATTTATGCTGATTGATGAAGGAGTAACTTTTAAAAACGAAAATCATGTTGATATGAAGAAAAATAAATGGGATTGCTAAGATAAAAATTTTATTTAGATAGTGATTTTTCTTTTATATGGAACCCACCAAAATTAATATATTTGATTTTGGTGGGTAGTTTTTTGTTTTTAAGTATATGGAAGATGAAAGTTTAATGCTCTAGTAAAAAACTTAAAAATAGAATTAAGAAAGTATTGTATAGTATATAAATTCCTACTGAGATTTTGAATTTTTATCAGGAAATCTATCTAAAACGCAAAAAGAGTATAAAAATATTTTGAGTTAAAACATAAGGCGATAACTGGTTAAAAATAAAAAAAATGAAAAATATATTGACTAAAATGTTAAAAAAAGTTAATATATATGTATATAAAAGGAAAAAAATAGAAAAAGAGAGGAGAAAGGTATGATAGATTTTCTTAGAGAACAAGGTTATAAAGAAGAAAAATATAATATGACATATGCTCCACAAGCGATTAATTGGAATTATAGCTATATATGCAATCTTAATTGCAGGCATTGTTATAGTAGAACTAGACAGGGGCAAAAACCTGTAAGTACAGCAGATAAGTATAAAATAGTTGATAACATAATTAGAAATAATGTCTTTTGGGTTAATCTTGGTGGTGGTGAACCAATTTTAGAAGATGATATTTACGAAATTATAGGGAAAATGGCTGAAAATAATATACATGTATCTTTAAGCACTAATGGTACATATTTAACAGAAGAAAGGGTTAAGAAGTTAGCTGAAGCTAAGCTTGCAACAGTATCTATAAGTTTAGATAGTAGTATAGCAGAAAAGCATAATGCTGTTAGAGGATATGATGAAAGCTTTGATGACGTTATGAGTGCCATTGAATTATGTAGAAAAAATGGTATTAGAATAATGCTGTCAACAGTTATTACAACGCAGAATTATAAAGAAATTGAAGACATAATTAAATTAGGAATTGAAAGAGACTGTCAGGCTATCAGCTTAAAACGTATCAAAATGACAGGTAATGCTGAAGAAAATAAATATCTAGAATTAAATGAGGATCAGGCTGTTGAAGTTTATAAGTCAGTAATAGAACTAAAAGAGAAATATCCTGATTTTATTATTAACTTTAATTATTCACCAGAAAAGATAGCAGATATTGATGGAGGATGTCCTTGTGGCAGAATAGC
>SVCK01000014.1 GCA_015058375.1 Clostridium sp. | reverse complement strand
CTCATCAAATATATGGAAAATTCGGAACTGGTAAAGTTCTTATAATGCCAGCTAAAGAAGGTACAGGAGTTATCGCTGGTGGACCAGCAAGAGCTGTACTTGAATTAGCAGGATTAAAGGACGTTAGAGCTAAGTCTTTAGGCTCAAACAATCCAAGAAACATGGTTAACGCAACAATCAATGGATTAGCAAACTTAAGAACAGCTGAAGATATAGCTAAATTAAGAGGAAAATCTGTTGAAGAAATATTAGGTTAGGAGGTATATTGCGATGGCAAAGTTAAGAGTTACATTAGTAAAGAGCTTAATAGGTAGAAAAAAAGACCATATCGCTACTGCAAATGCCCTTGGACTTAAGAAAATCGGTAAGACAGTAGAACATGAGGGAACTCCTCAAATACAAGGTATGATTAACAAGATAGATTACTTATTAAAAGTAGAAGAAGTATAATAAAGAGGAGGTGCATTGAATATGAAACTTCATGAATTAAGCCCAGCAGCTGGTAGTAAAAAAGCTCCTAAGAGAGTTGGTAGAGGTACTGGTTCTGGATTAGGAAGAAACGCTGGAAAAGGTGAAAAAGGTCAAAAGGCTAGATCAGGCGGTGGAGTTAGACCTGGTTTTGAAGGAGGTCAAATGCCTCTTTATAGAAGACTTCCAAAGAGAGGCTTTAATAACATATTTGCTAAGAAGATAGTTAGCATAAACGTTGACAGATTAAATATATTTGAAAACGGAACAGAAGTTACTCCACAAGTTTTACTTGAAAGAAGAGTAATAAGTAAAGTAATGGATGGAGTTAAGATATTAGGAAACGGAAACTTAGAAAAAAGCTTAACAATAAAAGGATGTAAGCTATCAAAGGCTGCTGTAGAAAAAGTTGAAGCAGCTGGAGGAAAAGTTGAGGTGATTTAATATGCTATCAACCCTACGTAATGCCTGGAAGGTCCCAGATTTGAGAAAAAAGTTTTTTTGGACAATTATTTTAATTGCTATTTTTAGAATGGGAACTCATATTCCTGTTGCAGGAATTGATTCAAGTTTTTTAAAACAACAAGTTTCTCAAAGTGGATTACTTGGTTTCTATGATTTAATATCTGGAGGTGCTTTTAGTAACTTCAGTATTTTAGCACTAGGTGTAATGCCATATATTAATGCTTCAATAATTATGCAATTATTAACAATTGGTATACCTTCACTTGAACAACTTCAAAAAGAAGGTGAAGAAGGTAGAAAAAAAATACAACAATGGACACGTTATTTAGCTATTGTTATAGCAATTACTCTTTCTTATGGAGTAGTTGCATCTCTATCTCAAAAGGGAGGAACTAGTGGAATGACAACTCCTAAGTATTTAATAGTATTACTTTCTTTAATTGTTGGATCTATGTTTTGTATATGGCTTGGAGACCAAATCACAGTAAAAGGTTTTGGAAATGGAACATCAATTTTAATATTTGTTAATATTATTTCAAGGCTACCATTAACAGTAGCTAGAGTGTTCCAATTAGAACAAGCTGGAACTGTAACTATAGTGGAATTAACACTATTTTGTGTGGGTGCAATTGCTCTTTTGATTTCTGCAATTTATTTCAGCTTAGCTGAAAGAAGAATACCTATTCAATATGCAGGTAAAGCTGTAGGAAATAGAGTTATGAAGGGACAATCAACACATATTCCATTTAGCATAATTGGTGCAGCAGTTATTGCAATTATTTTTGCAATGTCTGTAATGGGATTCCCAGAAGCAGTTGCTAACTTTTTCCCAAATACAGATTGGGCTCAGTGGATACTTACTAATAAATATAGTATTTTTAATAAAGGTACATGGATGTATCCAGTAGTTTATGCTGTATTAACTGTATTTTTCACTTGGTTTTATAATGAAGTAACTTTAAAGCCTGATGAACTTGCAGAAAACTTAAATAAGTCTGCAGGATTTGTACCAGGTATTAGACCAGGTGAACAAACAACAAGATATTTTGAACGTGTTGTTGCTAAGATATCAATTGTAGGAGGAATTTATGCTGCTATATTAGCTGTAATTCCAATACTTGTTGATTCGTGTACAGATTTTAAAAACATTTCATTTGGCGCAACAGCAATACTTATAATTATTGGTGTGGCATTAGATTTTTCAAAGAGATTGGAATCACAAATGGTTATGCGTCATTATGAAGGATTTCTTAAATAGATAATTAAAATATGGAGATGACGCCAGTGAAGATAGTATTATTAGGTCCTCCAGGAGCTGGAAAAGGAACACAGGCAAAATCAATTAGTAACAGATATTCAATTCCACATATTTCAACAGGAGATATTTTTAGAAAGAATATTTCAGAAAATACTCCTCTTGGAGTTGAAGCTAAGAGTTATATGGATAATGGTCAATTAGTACCAGATGAAGTTACTATAAATATGGTTAAGGAAAGACTTAAAGAAGATGATTGTAAAAATGGTTATCTTTTAGATGGATTTCCAAGAACAGTAAGCCAAGCCGAAGCTTTAGAGGCATTTTTAAACGAAAGAAATGAGTCATTAAATACATCTTTATTAATAGATGTACCAACTGAATTTATTCTTGAAAGAATGACTGGTAGAAGAGTTTGTCCTTCATGTGGAGCTAGTTATCACATTAAATTTAATCCAGCTGTTGATGGAAAGTGTGAACTTTGTGGAACAGAAGTTGTTCAAAGAAAAGATGATACTGAAGAAACAGTAAAAGAAAGACTTGATGTCTATAAAGAACAAACTCAACCACTAATTGATTTTTATAAAGAAAAAGAATTACTTTCAGTAGTGGATGGAACAAAAGCTATAAATGAAGTATTTGAAGACATATGCGATGTGTTAGGAAAAACTGAATAATCATTAAAAAGGTTATTAGAAATGCATTTTTTGGGCAGAGTAATTTGCTCAAGTACGTAATAAGTTTACAGATATTTTATTTGAGAGATAAAAATATGTTTGAGTCTTCAGGATTTTCACTTATAAAACATTATATTGAGCATGGAATTGTAAGAAGTGTTCATGAAGATCCTGATGTACCTAATTTCGGAAAATCAGGTATACGTCCTAAACTTGTTGAAGGTTTGGTATTATTATAGAAGAACCAATGATTAAATCAGGTAAATAAGGTAAAACTTAAAATATATGGACTGTTGTAACATATGACAAAATTTATTAGCGCATCATGAGAATACTGTTGCAATTTTATCAGATGGACCGAAATATTAACACTGATTTAAATTAAGTGTTTCTTAGTTATAAATCTGAAGTATATTCTGTAGGATTTATACTAAGGTAATCATCGAGGTGAATAAAATTTGCAAAACAATGACTTGATTGGAAAAGTGGTACGTTCTAAAGCTGGAAGAGATACAGATCATTTATATGTAATAATTGGGCAACTGGATAATGAATATGTTTTGATAGTTAATGGAAAGACAAAGACATTAGAAAAGCCTAAGAAGAAGAAAATTAAACATTTAGATTTTTTAAACACAGTAGATGATAAATTTTATACAGCAATAGATTTAAATAGTAAATGTACAGACTTAGAAATTAAGAGATTTTTAAAATTTGAAGGCATTGTTAAGGAGGGTTGATTACCTTATGTCAAAAGATGATGTAATAGAAATGCAAGGTACAGTCTTAGAGGCTTTACCAAATGCCATGTTTCAAGTTGAACTTGAAAGTGGGCATAAGATTTTAGCACATATATCAGGAAAATTAAGAATGAACTTCATTAGAATTTTACCAGGTGATAAAGTTACAGTTGAACTTTCACCATATGATTTAACAAGAGGTAGAATTACTTGGAGAGCTAAATAAGATAGAGTTAAATTCTATTATGACAAAAACAAGGAGGGTTAGCTATGAAAGTAAGACCATCAGTTAAGCCTATTTGCGAAAAGTGCAAGATAATAAGAAGAAAAGGAAGAGTAATGGTAATCTGTGAAAATCCAAAGCACAAGCAAAAACAAGGCTAATAGATAATATATTAGACAAAAAATACAGTTAAGGCATTTAAAATTTATTGACTTTTGTACTAAAGTCAAATATGATTATATAGGCATTAATTTAATAAT
>SVCK01000149.1 GCA_015058375.1 Clostridium sp. | reverse complement strand
ATTTTGGCTATAATAGGCATTTTTTAAAGCTTTAACAACTAAAGTATTTGTCATTCTTTTACCGAAAGCATAGCCAATTATTTTCTTAGAATGTAAATCAAGAACTGAAGCTAAATAGCACCAACCATCTTTGATAGTATGAATATATGTAATATCTCCTACCCATTTTTCATTAATAGAAGTAGTTGTAAAATCCCTTTTTAAAACGTTTTCCAAGCCTTGCGCTACTTTCTTATTTGAATAATGTTTATATTTTTTTTACGGTTACTGCACAAAGGCCAAGTTCGGTCATTTTTCTTTGAACTCTTTTCAAAGATACATTAAAACCTTCCGTAGTAAGTATATTATGGATTCTCGGAGCTCCATATATACCTTTATGAGTTTTGTATATTCTTATAATAGCTGCTTTTAACTCCTCATTTTCTACTTCTCTTACAGATTTAGTTTTATTAAAAGATTTATAATATGTACTTCTGGCTACGCCTAGAACGGTACACATAGTCTTAATATCATGGTTGCTTTTGTTAGCATCTATAACTTCTATTATTTGTTCTAATTTCTTGTTGCAAATATGGCCATAGCTTTTTTGGCTAAAGCCCGCCTTTGGTGTAATATTTCATTTTCCTCTTTAATTCTTGCCATTTCTTTTTTTAGTTCTTTAACTTCTTTTAATGTCATAACTTCATTTTCATCTATTTTAATTTCTTTTACATCTTTAACTAAGCCACCGATTGTTGATTTTGCAATGCCATATTCGCTGCTAAGCTCATTCCTGACTTAAATAAGTCTACTATCATATCCTTGTATTCTTGATCATATCTTCTGCCCTTTCCCATAATGGACACATCCTTTCTTAACTAAATAATATTTTACTCAGTTCGATTTAATGTGTCCACTACTTTATACTAACACCAGACTTTGGCTTGTTCCTAAGAGGCATGCACTGTCTTCTTATGCAGATAAGAAGCGTAGAATTAATTCAACTTCTTTAATAAATCTATACAAGCTAAGATATACGATAAGACAAAATAGCTTAATGATGTTCATGGAATTACAGTGGAGGATCATTATATAAGGATTGAATATACATTAAATAAGCCCAATAAGATAAAAGCTACCCTTAAAAGCGAATATATTTATAGAATAAAAGATGAGGATATTAAAGAATGGATTAGAGTACAGATATATAAAGACTTAATAAGTCCTATACAAAAGCATATAAAGAAAGTTGATAGGCTTCTAATAGAATTAGCTGAAGAAGAGATTAATATTGATTGTAGAAAGTGGAATAGAAACTTCTTAAATAGAGCTATGGCAGTAAAAGAAGAGCATACTAATGGTAAGTTGCATGTTGTTACAGATATAAAGCAAGTGATGGATATTATAGAAAAGCTAATATCAAAATCTAATAAGAAAAGGACAAGCGATAGATTGATATCAGCCTTTTTAAAATATCCATTTGCTAAAGGGAACTTAGATAAGCTAGATGAGATAATAGCTAAATTTACATGATTAACTGGAAGAGATAAGAAAATGGAGATAACCTTTGATTTTAGAGGGTTAAGAGGAGAGTCTCTTAGTAGAACTAGCAAGAAAGTTATCTAGGGGAATCTCTACTAATAAAATAATAACAACAAAAGAGGAGTGCATAAAATGAACAAGAATAATAAACTATACTCAACAGTAGCAGAAGCAGCAGAAATGATGGCAGTATCACGTGCATATGTAAGAGAACTTCTTAATAGAGGTAAAGTAGATAAAAGTATAAAAATTAAAGGAATGGATAATAGATACACAGTCAGTATACGAATATTTAGGTGTAGAAAAATCTAAAATGGAATATGAGGTTGACTTATATATAAAGGAGTTGGAAAATTAGGTGAGATATTATAAAAAACAACTTGACTATGTTAAAAATACGATGGAAATATTAAATAATATAATAATACAGGATTAAATTTTTTAAAGTTAAGTTTTATATGTATTTAAGATTAAGTTTTAGTAAAATATAAAGATTAAATACATATAATATTAGTATGAACTACTTTATTAATTATAGAAAAAGTGGTATAATTTTAATAATTTTAGGAGAAAGGGTGACGCTTATGGACGTACAAATTATTGAAAAATATGCAAGTCGGATTCATGATGCACTTCAATTAGAAGATAATTTTGATATCATAAAAGTTGTCACAGGGCTAGGCGGTATTTTAGAAGAGGGTCCTTTAAATAGTGGTGTAGTAGCGCAATTAACTGATTTGTCTGATACAGGGAATGAACCTAAATTTAAAATTCAAACTTCAGATTTAATTGTGTCAGAAGCGAGAAAAAGGTTTTCGATAGCACATGAATTAGGACATTTATTTATTCATTTAGGTTTCTTAGAATCAGAGAAATGGTCAGAAAACTGTAAAAAATCAATAGTATATCATAGAGAAGAGATGTCAACAGGGATGGAGGAAACCGAAGCTAATACTTTTGCAGCAGCCTTTCTTATGCCGGCAGAACAGTTTAGAAGAGTTGCTGATAATAACTTTGACGAAAATGATGGATATAATATAGAAGAGATTGCTAATAAATTTAATGTATCTAGAGTATCAGCATATTATAGAGGAGTTAATTTAGGAATATGGATACAATGATTAATAATTTTAGACAAAAGTTAATTGAAGCTAGAATATCATTAAGTGAAAAATTATTAGAAGACGTTAGAAAAGAGCATGATGGAATATACATGTTCTTTTCTTTTGATTTAGAAAATTCAACAAAGTTCAAAAATACTTTTAAAGATAAATGGAGTAAGCTTATTTTGTTGTTTTACGAAAGGATTAAGAAGATATTTAGATCTAAAATTGAATGTGAACAAAAAAAATATACACATAATCAAATGTCAGAAATTAATGTTTGGAAAATTGTTGGTGATGAAATCTTATTCTATAAGAAGGTAGAGCAACCACAAGAGCTTTTTTATAATATTAAAGCTATGTTCTATACAATGAATGAATTTTATGATGAAATATATGAAATGGATTCATTTAAAGAAAAAAATAAGACTATAATTAAGCCTAACATTGATATAAAGGGATCTGTATGGATTGCAAAGTGTGAAGAAAAGAAAAATGGTCAATATAATTATATATATATAAATGCATTAACATCAAATCAAGATTCAAATGTAATTTTAGGACAACATCAAAGTCAAATAGATTTTTTGGGACCAGATATAGATGAGGGATTTAGAATAGGTAAGTATTGCAGTAAGAGAAAAGTTACCGTTAGTGTTAATTTGGCTTACATATTATACGAATTATCGGAAAGAGATGATGATATTTTCTCAGATTTGGATAAAAAGGATATAAGTAGTTTATTTAGGATTGTATCTTATGAAAAACTAAAGGGAATATGGGAAGGTAGATTATATCCTATTATTTTTTATACGCATATATGGGACAATGTAGACAATCTATTTAATTATGAAGATTACCTAAAGAATGATATTGTAAAGAATTATGAAGATTTAAAAAGTAAAGAAAAATATAATATACATTATTTAAAGAAAATATTAAATGATTTAAACCTTGAAGTAGATTGTCAGGATTTAATTAAAGATATATTAGATTTGAGAAATGTTGATCCTAATTCAAAAAAAATGTACAAGCATGGAAGGTCTACTTATGTTAATTCAGAAGTCCACTGCGTAGCAATTTGTTTTAATCCTGAAGGCAAAGTACTAATGTTAAAGCGATCAAAAGATAGAAATAGAATGAAAGAACTATGGGAATGTGGATGTGCCAAAATTAATTCTAATGAAACATGGAGCACATGTTTGAAAAAAGAGTATAAAGAGAAATTAAATATACCAATAGAAATAGATGAAGACCCAATACCAATAGCAACATTTAAGATAACGAAATCTGGTGTGGTTGTACCAGGAATAATATTTAAAGCATCTATTGAAGTGAAGATACAGGATATACAATTGAATGAAAAAAAATATTCGGAAGCAAGATTTATGACAGCTGAAGAAGTAGAAAATCTAGCTGATGATGAGGTTGTAGATAACTTAAAAGCTAATATAAAGAAAGCTTTTAAAGTAATATAGGAAAATTATAAAGGAGGCTTTACATGGAGAAGAAGTTAAAAGATATATTAAGTGATGTTACAAACTGGTTAAACTTTGCAGAGGCTAAGAATTTAGCCTTATTAACTTTTAATAGTGTTTGGTTAGCTACGTTTGTAAAAAAATTTTTTGAAAGTAAAGGTATAGGAGAGAGAGTTTTATTTGCATTTTTTAGTATAGTATCTATAATAGCTATTATAATTTGTTTGATTTCGTTCATACCCAAGATATTTCCCCAAATATTTCTAAAGACAACAATTGAAGAGGTACTAAAAGATAAGTTGCCTGAAAAGTCAGAAACAGATAACTTATTATTTTATAGAGATATTTTTAAATATTCAGAAGATGAATATTATGAGGTAATTCAAAGACGGAAATTTATTAATTATGAAAATGGAGTTGATAATTTTAATTCCGATAATTATAAGTATGAAAAAACTATGGTAAAACAAATAGTAATATTATCGGGAATTGCATATAAGAAATACTATTTGTTTAATATTGCAATAAAAGTAACAGCTTTTCCGTTTGTTATTTTTATGATATCAATTATAATACAATAAAAACGCAAAAGTTACCGACATCATGCCGACAATACATATAGATATATTATTATATATTAAGTTAATAAAGATGGATAGTAATTATAGCCTTAGAGAAGTGATTGATTATATAAGAAAAGTATCTAGTATATAAGGGAGTATTCCTACTGGGGGTACCATATAGGATTAAGAAACGGCTTAACCATAAGGGTTGAGCCGTTTTTGTCTTATTAAAAAGCAACATAAAGTTGAGCTAAAGAGACAATAGATAAGTTTGTGTAAACAAGTTTATTATTAAAAAATATTACTGGAAATTTTGATTTCCAGTAATATTTTTTTATTTACTAGAAATACTAATAATAAGTTTTATTATCTTTTTATGGTATTTGATAAAAGCATTAAAATATACATATTTTTAATAAAAAGTACAAGCCTTAAGCTAATTCATCTTTCAATTGTTCT
>SVCK01000148.1 GCA_015058375.1 Clostridium sp. | reverse complement strand
TATTTTCAATTTCATCTAATTCAATACGATTTCCAAGTATTTTGACTTGATTATCTAAACGTGATATAAATACAATATTCCCATCTTCTAAGTACTTAGCCACATCTCCTGTTTTATATAATCTAGAATTACCATCTTTATCAAAAGGATTAGGAATAAAGCTACGTTGAGTCTTTTCTTTGTCATTCAAATAAGATCTTGCAAGACCTACAGATTCAATATAGATTTCTCCTGGAACACCAATTGGAACAATTTTTAAATTTGAATCAAGTATATAAATTTTAGCATTATTAGCAGGCTTCCCTATTGGTACTACATCACCTTCAAATTCTTCAGAACTATCAAAACTCAAAACATCTACTGTAGCTTCTGTCTGACCATAGTGATTAAATAATTTTGCCTTCGGAAATTCACTTACAAATTTATCTTTTAGTTCTCTTGTTAATGTAGCTCCTCCATTAACAACTAATCTCAAAGTTTCAATCTTTTCAAATTCATTATTTTTAGACGCATTTACAAAAGCATCCAACATACTTGGAACAACCTGCATTACTGAAACATTATTTTTGTGTATAATTTTTCCAATTTCGATTGGACTTCTTCTTTCTTCTTCATCTGCAATAACCATTTTTATTCCATATAATAAAGGCCAGTATATATCAAGGATAGAAACATCAAAAGTAAATAGAGTTACAAATATAATAGTATCTTTTTCTGTCAATTGGTATTTATTTTGAGTCCAATCTAAAAGATTAATTATTCCTCTATGTTCTATTTCAATACCCTTAGGTTTTCCTGTAGTTCCTGATGTAAAAATAACATATGCTAAATTATGTGAATTCATTTTAACATCTGGATTAAAAGCAGATTCCTTATCTAATTTATTCCAATCTCTGTCTAGACATATTATTTCTCCATTAAAATCAATTTCTTCACAATCATGATCACTACAAGTTAATATAACTTCTATTTTAGCATCTTCTATTATTGCTTTTTTTCTTTCACTTGGATATTCATATGTCATTGGCACACATGCTGCTCCTGCCTTTAATGTTGCAAGTAAACTTACAATCATTTCAATCGAAGGCTTCATTATAATTCCTATTTTATCTTCTATTTTTACATTATGATTAATTAAGTAATTTGCTAGCTTATTAGCTCTTTCATTTAATTCTTTGTAAGAAATATTGATATCTTTACTTATTAAAGCAGTTTGATCTTTACTTAATTCCACTTGTTGTTCAAATTTATTGTGCACGCAAATTTCTTCATCAAATTGCATTTTAGTATTATTAACTTCTTCTAATATAAACTTACGTTCTTTAGCAGGAATAATTTCATAATCATCTAATAACTTATTAGGTTCATCAACTATTTGTTCCAATATAGTAATATATTCATTTATCATTCTTTCAGCAGTAGATTTTTTAAAAATATCAGAGTTGTAATTAAGATTTAATTCTATATTACCTTCAAGTTCATCCACTGCTAATGTAATATCAAATCTTGAACTAATTTCAATAAAATCAACTACTCTATAATCAATTTCCAAATCATTAAATTTCATATTTTCAATCAAGTTATTTTTATCATTTTGTACACCAAAGAACACATTAAACAACTTAGACCTTGATAAATCAGCTTTTGTATTAATATCTTCTATTGCCAAATTACTTGGATATAAATGATTTTCATATGCTTCAATTGCTGTAAGTTTTGTTTTATTTAATAATGTATTAAACGTATCTTTTTCATCTATGCTACATCTCAAAGGAATTGCACTTGCAAAAAGTCCTAATATATTTTCTAAATGTATATCATCACGATTTACTATAGGAGATCCGATAACAAAATCTTTAGATTGACTTAATCTATACATTTGAAGATTTAAAACAGCCAAACACAACATATATAGTGTTACATTATTACTCTTACAGAATTCATCTATTTTCATTTTCAAACTAGAATCAATTGTCTTTAAAATAGTTCCACCATTAAATGTCTGAATTGTTGGTCTTAAATAATCAGCTGGCAAATTCAATCCTTCAGGCACATTTTTAAACTTATCTAACCAATATTTCTTTTGTTTATCAAATAAACCATTCTTAATTGAATTATTCATCCACCTTGCATAATCTAAATAATTAACTTCTAAATTTGGCAACACTGCTTCTCTATTTTCTGTATAGGAATTATATAATTCATTAAATTCTTTCATTAAATTCATTGAAGATGTTTCATCCCATATAATATGATGAGCAGTAAATAATAGTAAATGCTTTTGAGGGTTTATTTGTATAAGTTTAACATTAAATATTGGTCCTTTCTTAAAGTCAAAAGAAATATTAGCGTATTTATATACATATGCTTTTATCTTTTCTTTTTCATCCTCTTCATTTAAAACTTGGCATTTTTCAAATACCTTATCCATGTCAAATATAACTTCTGTATTCTCTCTTAATATAGGTTTTCCATCAATATTATCAAAGCTAACTCTTAAAATTTCATGTCTTTCAACTAATTTTTTCCACGAATATTCAAATGCCTTTAAATTCAAATTTCCTTTAAGTATAAAATCAAATGTTACATTATAAAATGGATTATCTGGTTCTAATTCATGAAGAAACCATTCTGGTATCTGTACTGGAGCTAGTTCATAATAATCCTGTTTAGGTAGCTTAATTATCGGATTTTCATCTCTAATATCCTTTATATCTTCTAAAATTAATTTATCAATATATTTAGCTAATTGTTTTACAGTTGTATTTTCAAACAGACACTTAACTGGAATATCTACTTCATAAATCTCTTTTATTCTACTTGCAACCTTTAATATAGTAACTGAATGTCCTCCTATTTCAAAGAAATCACTATTAATTCCTATATCATCTACAGATAGAACTTCCTTCCATATTTCAATAACTTTACTTTCAGTTTCTGTACGAACTTCAAATTTATTTATTTCTTCTTTACTATTAAATACTTCTCCACCAGAATAATTTTCAAGCAATTTTCTATCAACTTTTCCGTTTGAAGTTAATGGAATACTATCTATTTTTATAAATTTAGCTGGTATCATATAATAAGGAATTTTTGATTTTAAATATTCTTTAAATTTATCTAAATTAAAATCATTCTCTTCATTAGTTGTAAAATAAGCTACTATTTTACTATCATTATTTTCTTTTTTAATAACAGTAACTAGCTTTTCTATACATTCATATGATTCAGATACACTATCAATTTCTTCAAGCTCAATTCTAAATCCTCTTAACTTAATTTGATTATCTTTTCTTCCAAAGAAATCAATCAATCCATTTTCATTCCATCTACCTAAATCACCTGTTTTATACACAAGATATTTTGAATCTTTTTCAAATGAATTTTCTATAAAACTTTCTTTAGTTTTACTTTCATTATTTAAATATCCTGCTCCTACACCTATTCCTGTAACACATATTTCACCTTTAACCCCTATTGGTGCCAATTTATTGTACTTATCTAATATATATATTTTCATATTAGAAATTGGTTTACCTATTGAAACCCTTCTTACATCTTCAGAAAATTTGTCCTTGATAATATAATGTGTTATATCGTCTGATGCTTCTGTTGGTCCGTAAGCATTAACAATGTTAACCTCTTTATAATGTTCAAACCATCTATTAACTAAATTTACTGACACTTCTTCACCAGTTACAATTGTATATCTTAATTTATTTAACTTTCTATCCTGTTCGCTCTTTTTCTCTACAACATCTAAAAATACTGATAATAAAGTTGGTACAATTTCAAATATAGTTACTTTCTCTTTTTTGATGTAATTAAATAATAATTCAACATCTCTTGAAGTTTCTAAAGATACAATTGCTGTTTTTCCTCCTACAAGGAGTGCAGCTAACAACTGCCATACTGATATATCAAAGCTAATTGATGCATTTTGTAAAACAACATCTCTATCGTTAAGATTTAAATCCTTTATTTTTGCATAAATATGATTTACCATACCATTATGTCTTATCATAGCACCTTTAGGCATACCTGTAGAACCTGAAGTATAAATTGCATAAGCCAAGTCAGTAGGTTCATTTATATTCTCTAAATTCTCACAACTGCATTCATTTATTAATTTCTTATCTAAAATTTCATATTCTAAGTTATTATCATTAAATTCATCAACACATATATATGTATTAGATTTATCAGCAACATTTTGAATATATTTTGATTGAGTTAATACAGCTGTTACTTGACTGTTTTTTACTATATAATCAATTCTATCTTGAGGTAAACTTGGATCTATTGGAATATAAGCTCCTCCAGCTTTGAATACTGCTAAAATAGAAATTAATAATTCTATACTCTTATCACATATAACTGCAACAAATTTATTATTTTTTACTCCTTTTAGTCGAAGTAAATTCGCTAACTGATTAGATTTCTTATTTAAATCATTATAAGTCAATTCCCTACCTTCAAATGTTACTGCAATCTTATCTGGAGTTTTTTGTACTTGCTCTTCAAATAATTGATGTAAGCATCTATCAACTGGAAATTCTATATCATTCTGATTAAATGAATTTAATTTTTTCTTTTCTGATTCACTTATAATATCTATATCCAAAATTTTAATTTCTACATCTTCTACTATGCTACTTAATAGTTTTATATAATTGTCTGCTATTCTATTAATTGTTGATTCTTTATATATTTGTGTACTATATAATATAAATCCACTAAGAGTATTGCCTTGTTGCGAAAGTTCAAACTGCATATCAAAAGCAGAATTATTAATTTCATATTTACAAGGTTCAAATACAAGCCCTTTTGCATTTTTAGCATTATCTAAATATTTATTTTCTATTTTCCAATTATGTAATTCGAATATTGTATTAAATATTGGATTTTTATTTTCTTCTCTTGGAACATTAAGTCTTTCTAAAATTTTATTAAATGGTACCTCTTGATTATCATATAATTCAAGAACCTTTTTCTTACATTTATATAATACATCTTTAAAAGTATCTTCTGATGACACATTATTTTTTATAGGAAGAGTATTAACAAAACACCCCATTATATTATTAAGTTCAGGATGAACTCTTCCAGATGTTGATGAACCAACAATTATATCATTACAATTGGTATATTTATACAAAAGAACATTAAATGCGGATAATAAGAACATATAATTACTTACATTTAACTTTTTACAAAGTTCTCTTATATTTTTAAATACATCATCATCAACCTTTATTTGCACCATTTTTGCTTCATAATTGCTTTCTTGACGTCTCGGATAATCTAAAGGAAATTCTATTTCTTCAAAATCTCCTGATAATTCCTTTACCCAATAATCAAATTGTTCATCCAACTCCCCATCTCTTATCAAATCATTTTGCCAATGAGCATAGTCGCTATACTGTATTTCTAATTCTTCCAACGAATAATCAATATTATTAGCGTAACTATGATATAAATTTACAAGTTCTTCAGTAAGTATATCCATTGACCATGCATCTGTGATAATATGATGTATGGTATAACCTATCTTCATTTAATACATTTTCTTCAAACTTTTCTTTATTCAAATCTTTTCTATTTAGATATCCCTTAGATAGGCCTTTTCCAGACAAACAAATTTCCCCTTCAATACCTATAGGAACCTCATTTCCAAAGCCATCCAAAATATGTACCCTTGTATTAGCAATAGGTTTTCCTATAGTTATCTCATCATTAACATTTAAGTCTCTTTTTATTGTCGTAACAACTGAGTTTTCTGTTGGACCATACTCATTATTCAACTCAGTTTCACAAAGTTTTTCCTTACTTAGTTCAACTAATGATTTAGTGACTTTTTCTCCTGCTAAAGTCACTAATCTTAATGTATTTAAGTCACCTTCACCACTATAATTCAAAATTGATTCATACATAGTTGGTACAACAATCATATTAGTAACAGCTTTTTCGTTTATTACCTTTGCTACAGCTTTTGGGTTTATTGATGTCCATTCATCTATAATAATTACTTTTGCTCCGCTTAATAAAGCAGTGAAAAAGCTTGTTATAAATCCATCAAATATATATGAAAACAACTGCATTGTAACATCTTGCGAATTTAGCTTATATTCATTTATTCTCCACAACAATGAATTCGCAATACTTTCATGACACACCATTACCCCTTTAGGCTTTCCAGTTGTACCTGATGTGTAAATAACATAAGCTAAATCATTCTTATCTTTAACTTCGTTTACATTTTTTTTTACTTCCTCTTTTATTTTTACATTAAGTAAATTTATTACATTTAATTGTTCACTTGAATATATATCTAAAGCATTATCTTCAGTAATTAAAAAAGAGGCTTTCGAATCATCTAAAATATATTTAACCCTTTCTTCTGGGTACTCTACATCTAATGGCAGATATGCCCCTCCTGCTTTCATAATTCCAAGTATTGCAATTATTTGATTCAACCCTCTTTTTAGCGAAACTGCAACAATTTTATTACTTGCCACACCTTCTCTTATCAAGTATGATGCAAAATTATTTGCTTTTTCATTCAACTCTCTATATGTAATACTTAAGTCATTAAATTCTAATGCTATATTGTCTTTACACCTCAAACTAATCTCTTCAAATAAATCCAAAATAAGTTTATTTCCATAATCTACTTCTGTATCATTAAATAACTCTATTTTTTGTTTATTTTCATCACTTATTAGACCTATTTCTCCAATATTTACATTTATATCATCCAAAGACTTTTCTGTAATTTTCATTATAGACTCAGTTAAAACCTTCACCAACTGAGTATCTAAGCTATCTTTAGAATAAAGCATATTTAATTCAAATAAATTATCTTTTCTAGAAAACTTAAATATTAGGTTCTCTTTATTTTCATCTAATGATTCCATAAAAAAATCATAATCATGAATTTCTGTATAGATTACATTTGATACTATTAAATCATGTAATGAATCAATATTAATTTTTTCTAAAATTTTTTCTATTCTATAATTTTGATTATTATAGCACTGTAATATATTTTTGCTAGTTTTAACAAGAATTTCTTTTATACTTTCATTACCTTCGTATGTATTTACAACTGGTAGTATAGAATTTAAAACCTTGCTTTTATCGTGATATTTGTAAGCTGGAATTCCTGTTGTTATAACTTCACAATTCAAAATTTTATACAAAGTACTGCTTACTATAGTTGTAAAATATGAGAATAAAGTTAAATCTTTATCTTTACACAGTTTTATAATTTTTTTACTTGTTTCTATTCCCAAATTAATTTTAAATTCCTCATAGCCTCTATTTTTATTAGCTATATCTATGTTTTGAATTTTTTTTATATCAAAATTACAATTTAATTTCTCATGCCAAAATTCTTCTGCTTTCCTTATACTATTCTCGTCTAAATAAGTTCTCCCCATTATTTTTCCTCTCTTTAATCTACTAATTTAAGGATTTCATTTAAGATTTTCTCAACATCATCAACAATCACATAATCAGCATAATTAAAAATAGGTGCATTTTCATCCATATTGACTGCTATTATAATTTTTGCATTTTTTACTCCTACAATATGTTGGCTTGCACCTGAAATTCCTAATGCCAGATATATATCTGGTGAGATAGTTTGTCCGGATTGTCCAACTTGTCTTGATTCATCTATTATTCCTTCTTCAACAACTGCTCTAGTACCAATTATCTCTGCATTTAACTTTTGAGCTAATTTTTCTACTTTCTCATAATTATTTTTTATACCACGTCCAATACCAATAATTATTTGTGCATTATTTAAGTCTACTTTCTTTTTATCTATATTCTCTTCTAGAATTTCTATAATTTCAAATTGTTTTTCTATCTTACATGTTTTGTAATCAAGAACTTGAACTTCTAAAGAATTGCTTCTTTCTATTAATTGTTTTTCAAATACATTTTTCTTTATAGTACACAAATCAAACATGGAGTTCTTTGTTTTTATATTAGCTATAAGAGATGAATTCATTGCTGCTCTTTCAAAGGTAATTTTAGAATCTTCATCGATGAAAATATTAATACAATCTGCTGTCAAACCTGATTTAAATCTAATTGATATAAAAGATGCTGAAGCTCGTCCTATCTCCGAATCTGTGAACATAATCATTCGTGGAGTAATATCCTTTATATAGTCTTCTAGTATGTTTGATATCATTTTAGCGTTTATATCAGTTACTTCACATCTAATAATTTTATCTGCTCCATAAAGATGCAATTTCTCAAATTCATCAATATTTCCATCTCCAAAGCAAAATACAGTCACCTTACAATTTAATTGATCAGCTAACGAACGAGCTTTACTTACAATCTGGAGAAAATAGTCTATGCAATAACTATTTATACAATCATTTATAACTAAAATTTCATCTTTCATTTTTAAATATTCCTCCTAGATTTAAGCATTTCAAAAATAAACTTAGCCTTATCCTCTTGGCTTCCCTCTACTACTTCAGAATCTTTTTTCGAAACTGTAGTATTCTTAGCATCTATAACATATGTTTTAGAACCTTTTATGCCACAATCCTCCTCATTAAGATCTAAATCTGAAAAATGTAACACTTCTATTTCTTTTTTACGTGCTCTCTTTAAAGCCAGTAGACTAACTTCTAAGTCCTTTAATGCATATTCATTCATTATTATCATGCTTTTATTAAATGCTTTAGCTTCATATAATTTGTTATTTTTTCTCATACTTAAAAGCAATTCATCTTCACTAACTTTATTGATTGTAACTACATTATCTACAACTTTAAGTTTTAAATATTCTGCCAAACCATATGGAACTTGCCCTGTTTCTCCATCTACTGTTTTCTTTCCACATACTAGGTAGTTAAAAGTTCCTATCTTTTTTACAACCTCACCTAAAACTTTAAC
>SVCK01000147.1 GCA_015058375.1 Clostridium sp. | reverse complement strand
TATCACCTTTTAATAATATTGGATAACTTTCTATCAATTCTCCTGAATATGGAAGTTGAACATTTGTACCATTCATATAATCTGGTTTTAATTCTATATTTCCTGTAGAATCAAATATCTTTTTCTCAATTTCAAGATTACATACCTTTGGCTCTATAATAACTTTTGGAACTGGAAAAGTCTGTTCTTTTGGTGTCGAATCTGGATCCTCATAAAATATTTTTGCTTCTGTATTAGTTGGTACATCATAACCATAGAAATATTCATTACTAGGTTTTAATTTATATGAGAATTTAATTTCGACCTCATCTACATCTCCTAATTCAAACGTTATCTCCCTAGTATTACTATTTACCGAAATATTCTTTATTATTCCACTTGTTATTTCATCATTAAGTTGTAAAGTAAGTTCTTCCACAGTTGGAAGCATAAATTCTTTAGGCACCTTATCTTTAATTACTCCATCAAGTAATATATATATGCCTGATTCATTTTCTATAATCCTTGCAATTTCATCAAATACCGTAGGTATAGTATTATCATCAATAATTTCTTTCATACCTCCAGTATTATTTATAGAATTCAAAAGTCTAAATGCCTTACCATAGCTTGAATCATAATCATATGGAACATCTATATTTCCATTA
Organism: Clostridium sp.; assembly: GCA_015058375.1. GTDB lineage: Bacteria > Bacillota > Clostridia > Clostridiales > Clostridiaceae > Clostridium. Next base: position 6,339 of record SVCK01000147.1, on the reverse strand, counting down.
TTTCCCTCTGCTCTTTTATTTAAATCAGTAATATCAGCCACGACATAAAACTTAAGTTCATCATCAGTATATTTAGGTGCAATTTCCGGAAAAGTTGCTGGTATGCTTGCAAGCAAAGTATTATACTGTCTTTGTGCTTCTGTAAAATGGACATCACTAATCCAGTTTTTTACATCAGGTTGCCATCCTGAAGAAGTCAAATAAGCTAGACCTTCTACATCCTTATCATAAACATATTTATTGCCTTTCTTTTTATATACACTTTTATGCCCTTCACCTAACCAGTGATTGTTAGAAATAGTCGGCTCACCATCAGTAAATAAAATTATATACTTTTTAGTTGCATTTTCTTCAAACATATTTCCTGCACATTCAATTCCAGCCTGAATATTAGTTCCACTTGTACTAGCTGCTACAAGATTATCGATAGTACTATTTATAGAATCTAAATTATTAGTGAAATTGCATACTACTTGTGCATCATTACTGCTACCACCTTTTATATTACCTGCTTTGTAATAGTTATTATTAATCTTTAAATAATCCTTTCTCTCTTGTACATTATTTAAATCTAATTTATGATTAAAATCACATATACCAATTCTTACTCCATTATAAAAAAGCCCTGTTTTAGTATCTACAAAATCTGCGCAAAACTTCTTAACTGCTTCTTTTACTTTATCTAGTCTTGTAAATTCATTCGGAGGAGTCCCTTTCTTAGTATTCATACTACTTGAAGTATCAATACACAAAACTATATCCACAACATTTTCTTTTATTTGCCTTTCCCCTTTGACAGATAACTCTATATTATAAGAATTATCAACTTCATTATAAGAAACTACTCTTTTATCTATATTTATTTCATTTTCAGCAGCTAAAGAATTGTTAGTGCTAAATCCTGTTTGCAAAACCAATAATACAGGTACTAATAAAGCAAGGAGCTTTATCTTTAGTTTATTCATTTTAAAAATATTTTTCTTCATAATTACTACTGCTCCTTCCTATTTTTATTTCTTTTAGAAAATAGTCTATAACTAATCATAAAAGACCCTAAAGCTAATAGAAAATAAATTGCTAAATAATTTGAATCACCTGTTTTACTTACATTGCCTTTACCATTATACTTGCTATTGCCTTTATAATTATTTAAATCTACCGTTTTAATATTACTATTATTGTCATTCGAAATATTAGTTTTACCATCATCAACTTTATTATTACTATTAGCAGGGTTATTAGGATTACTAGGGTTCATTGGATTAGTTGGATTATCAGGTTTAGTTGGATTATCAGGTTTAGTTGGTTCATCATCATCCCCATCTGCTCTAAATATCCAACTAATTTCTGCTTGCTTATTTTTATATTTTTCTCCAACATTTTGGTCCATAGTAACAGTTGCCTTAAAAATTACTGGTTCCTGCCCAACTGAAATAGTTCCAAGTTCAATAACATCTTTATTAGTATTTTCATCAAATATTTTTCCTTTATACACCAATTCTTGGTTAATCTCACCATCTATATTACTAGTTTTTGTTATTTCTAAGTCTATTACATCAAGCAAGTCAATTTCTCCCTCTTTAGGCATTTGTTCATCCAATCTATATGCATCATATAAAAGAGTATAATTTTTATCAGAACTATTTGATATACGAATATACTTTGTCAAACTATCTCCAGGAAGCATATCATTAATATTAAAGAAAAGGTCATTCATTAATCCTGTAAGTTCGAATTGTCCATCAAGATTATTGTAGCCATATAAATCCTTATTGTTACCTTTATCAATCCAATCTTCCTGATCCATATTTATAAAATCATTGTATTCTTTTCTAAGCGAATCTGTATTTGCATTTGAATCCATTATTTTTTTACCACTATCTGTATTAGGTGTATCTACTGCTAATACATTTATTGATGGAAACATTACAAATATTATTAGCAATACTAGTATTTTTTTCATATATACACCACTTTTCAAATCTATTCAAGAAACTGAATATTTTCTTCGTCTAATTCTACGCTTCCATTAGAACTTTGTGCTACTTCTAATGATGAATATAAGATATTTGAATCATCAATACTAAATACACTTGAAAAAGCATTATTAGATGCTTGAACACCATCAGCTATAACATTAACATTGAAATGAATTCCTTTAAATTCAATACCAGCCTCTGGATTCAATTCAACAGATTCTAATAATTTTACTGTATATTTTTCTGGTTCTATAAATCCTAAATAATAATATTCTGAATCTAAAGTATTAATAGAATCTTTGTTATACCACTTAGATGAGCTATCAGTTGGTAATGTATTAATAATATTACCATCAGCAAAATGTGCTATTAAATTATCCTTTAAATCTTCTGCAGTTATCTGTGTTTCAACTTTTGTCATAGCTCCTGTTTCATTTTGTTCTTCATATTTATATGTTTGTATTGCGTCAACTTTTTCGCCATACTCATCTAATAATTCAACTTCAAATCTTACTTTTATAAGTTGATTATATTGATCAGTATTTTGTACTTGAACAAGCTTTTTAATATCAGAACCTGGTTCTATTTTAGATGCCTGATATTCATTAAAACATTCTACTATCTTAATATCTGAGCCATCATTTTCATCATCACCTGTTGTTGCAAACCTATTTGAAACCATATCTTGAGAAGTAAAATATGCCAAAGATCCACCTATTATACCTACTGCTAATAATGTACTCATTAGTATTATTGCTATTTTCTTTCTACTCATAAAAAAACTCCTTAAAAATTATTATTTAAAAACTTTATTTTTATTTTTCTTATTTTTAAGTGCATCTAAAATGCTAATTAAAACAATAATCAATACAAATACTGCTATAATTACTGATAAAATAGCAACTAAATTATTTTTAATGAAGTCTACCATCTTTCCTGCCTTTGGTACAACCTTAACTACTTTTCCTTCAATGTTCTCTTCCCTAACAGGAGCTAAATCTGCTATATTATTTGCATCACCTTGAGTTACAAATCTTATTCCCTGTTCTGAATTAATAATTTCTTTTACTCGGTGAGTCGTAACATTATCAACGCCTTCTACTTTAAATGTAATTACGTCTCCATTACATATTTCATTTACATCTACCTTTTTAGTAACAATTAAATCACTAGGCTCAATATTAGGTTTCATACTTCCAGTTAAAACTACATAAAATTTATATCCAAATATTTCAGGCTGTTTTTCGTTTTTAGTATATATTAAAACACTTAAACTTGCATAAATCAGAAAAGCTAAAATTATATAAAAAAGAACATTCAGTATTATCTTTATACCCTTCTTCACTTTCATGCAATCTCACCTGCCTTTTCTTTTTTACCTTTTACATAGTGATTTTAACATTTCATCAATTCTCACATTACCTGTTGTTTCTCCCCATGTTGCCTTCATTGCAGCTTCTTGAGCCTGAACAGCTTCAACTTTTACATCTACAATAAGCTTCTTGCCTCGGTATTTATCATTTAATGCTTCAGGCAAATAATTTCCTGCTTTTTCTTTCTCTTCATTTGTCATTTCATTATAATCTGCTTCTCTAAATACAGAGACTGCTTTTAAAATTTTGTCAGTTTCTTCTCCATCTCTTAAAATATCATTATAATAAAAGTACTGTTCATCACTTAAATTGGATTTTGCATATATCCAATGATGTTCATCAAGCGGAATGTTAGTATTATTAGCATCAAACAAACAATCAGAAAACTCATATCTTACATAGCTGGTATCACCAGGCCAAGCATTTCCATTCTCATCTACCCACCTAGATATAATCGCTACTCTTACAAGTAGATCTACTCCCTTGTCATTTTTTACAGATACAATCTTTCCAACTTTTTCTCCACCCCATGCTTCATTAGTTTCCATTATTTCATTAATTGTCACATCAATATCTTGAGTAGAAAACTTATTTTTTATATAGTCATTTGAATGATAACTAGATATTGTAATGCTAGCAGCTGTTATAGCTATTACTCCTAATACAACTAAAGCTAATATTATTCCTACTCTTTTCCTGTTCATTTCTTACCTCCTTTCACTATGTAATCATTCTAAAATTTTGTTGAACATTTAAGTTCTTTATATATATCTATACTCAAAGTTAAAAAATATTACTGTATATTTTCTAATTTTGTTATTTTCATAATAACTCAACATATTTCATCATACTTTTTTATTTTTATGTAAACTTATATTCAAAACCAATTTATAATATCACTTTATCTAGAAATTTAGGCAATAAAAAAAAGAGCAGCCTTTAACTTCATGCTACTCTTTTTTACTTATCATCAGACGAATCCATTATTCTTCCTTTCTTGAATTACCCTTGTAATTTTAAAGCAAGTTCTCTTAATTCATCAAAATTTAAACTTGCAAGATGTGATCTTGTCAATTCACTTTCTGAAATTCCATGTTCTCTTCCTAATGACATTATAGTTGTTATATACATTTCTCTGTAATCTCTAACTGCCATCCCTTTCCCTCCTTTTTATTTTACTGGATTTCTTTATTATACTATTTATTATATGTTTGTCAACAATTTAAATTATGAAATTTTTTTAAATTATTAACTTATTTGAAATCTTTATTTTATTATACTACATATTTTAAAATTTTCAAAATATTTAAAGAAGATTTTTTTATAAATTCATTTTTTTATTCTTTTAGCAACTTTTTAACCTAAAATGAAGCAAAAATGAAATAATAATTTGCATCTCTAATCATTTTTGCAAATATTATCTCATTTCACTTAATTTTATGAAAACCTATACTCAACTTTTTATAGCTTTCCTAAATATTCTACTGCACTCAATGATGCAATATTACCTTCTCCTGCTGCTTTTATATACTGATATGGCTTTCCGACACAGTCACCACATGCAAACAGTCCCTTAATGTTAGTTTTCATTAACCTATCAACTTTAACATGTCCATCCTCTTCTTTAAGTCCTGGCACCAACTGAGACGGCATAACAGCATCTTTCAAAAAAAACACTCCATCAGTTTCAATTTCTCTATCTTTAAGAATTAAATGCGAAACTTTAGCATCTCCTTTAACTTCTATAGGAACATCATCAACAATTTCAATATTAGAATCCAATGAATATTCTTCCTTATATAAAGGAATATAATAAACCTTCTGTGCAAGTTCACTTACATAATTAGCTTCCTTTTCCCCTTCAGAATTGGATGAAATTATACATACAATCTTGCCTTTATATAAAGGAGCATCACAAGTAGCACAATATCCTACACCTTTACCTAAATACTCTAATTCTCCCTTTAAAGGCTTAGAAAATTCAACTCCTGTAGCAAGAATAACTGTCTTAGCTTCATACATCTTCTCATTGACCATAAGTGTAAAATATTCTCCCATGGCATAGACATTATTTACTCTTTCTTCAGTTATATTAATATCCATTTGTTCAATATGTTTCTTAAAAGCTTCTCCTAGTTTATCACCTGATGAATTATAAAATCCAAGATAATTATTAATTTTAGGTGCTTTTTGAATTTTAGGACTTAAATTCTTTGTGCCAAATAAAATAAATGATTTATTTCTTATTTTTGCATTTAAAGCAGCTGAAAGTCCTGCAGGACCTGATCCTATGATAGCAATTTCATATCTATCTGCCATTTATAAAACCTCTTCTATAGATTCTTTTAACATATCTTTTGGCATAAAACCAACTTTAGTTTCAACATCTTTTCCTGCTTTAAAAATCTTTATTGTTGGTATATTGGCAATGTTATACTTATTAGATACATCAGGATTTTCATCTACATTAACCTTAACAATTTTAACACTTGATAATTCATTATTTAATTCTTCTAATATAGGTGCAAGCATTTTACAAGGTCCACACCAGTCTGCATAAAAATCTACAACTACAACACCTTCATTATCTAATACTTCACTTTGAAATTCATCTTGATTTATATGTTTTAACATTCTTATTCCTCCTAAAAATTCCATAACGGACATTATTTTTTTCTTATTGTACAACCGCCTTAATTTCTTGTCAATCAACTATAATAAAGTCAAATAATATATTCATATTTTTGTATTATAGCTCTTTTTTTATACATAAGAAAATAATAAAAAGCTGCCACACTACAAAAGTAGTATGACAGCCTTAATAAGAAAATTATATTATCTTAATAATTGAAGAACGTTTTGTGGTTGTTGATTAGCTTGTGAAAGCATAGCTTGAGCTGCTTGTTGTAATATGTTGTTCTTTGAGAACTCTGACATCTCTTTAGCCATGTTTACGTCTCTAATTCTTGATTCAGCTGAAGTTAAGT
>SVCK01000146.1 GCA_015058375.1 Clostridium sp. | reverse complement strand
TTTTTATTTCTATTTTTAAGCAATTACTTCTTTCATCTTTTTGCTTTTTTTCTTACTTCTAATAACATGCCATAATGATGGTGCTATTAATACTGAAGAATATCCTCCTGAGATTATACCTACTATAATAGGAAAAGCAAATTCTCTTACTGATGGAACAAATACATAAACACTTACTATAGTAAATAGTGTTGTTATAGTTGTATATATAGATCTCTTCATAGTTTGATTTACGCTTAAATTAATAATTTCTGCTGAGCTCTTTCTTCTTATCTTCTTTTCATTTTCTCTAATTCTATCAAAGATAACTATTGTTGCATTGATAGAATATCCTACAATAGTTAATATAGCTGCAATGAATGGCGAATTAATTGTCAAATCAAATATTGCATAAACACTAAATGTTATTAAAACATCATGAAATAATGCTATTAATGCAACTATACCTGATTTAAATTCAAATCTTATAGCTATATATATAAGCATTGCTACGAAAGCTATTACTAAAGCAGTTAAAGCTTTTTCTGTAAGATCTTTACCTATTGAAGCACCAATTTCATCTTGAGAAACTAACATATCATCTTCTAAAGAATACTTTTCTTTCAATTCATTAATTAATTTTGATAATGTCTCAGAGTCTAAATCTGTTGATTTAATTTGATATTGTGTGTCATCAACTGTATTAGTTACCGCATCACTTACATATCCCTTTACTATGTCATCTACTTCCTGCTTATCGAAATCACTTCCTAACTCAAGTACTACCTTTGAACCACCTTTAAAGTCAATACCTATGTTTAATCCTTTAAAAGCCATAAAGAAAATTCCGATAGCAATTATAGCAATAGATATTGAAAACCATAGTTTTTTCTTTTCAACTATCTTAACCATTATGCTTCTACCTCCTTCTTCTTAACGCCGCCAATATGAGATGGTTTTGTTAACATTCCCATTTTAACTGCATTATTTATCAAGAATTTAGTAACTATTAAAGCTGTAAATAAACTTGCTAATATACCAATTATAAATGTAATTGCAAATCCTTTTACAGAACCAGAACCAAATAAATACAATACTAAAGCTGCAATAATTGTAGTAACATTCGAGTCAACTATTGAAGATAATGCATTTTCAAATCCTCTCTTTACTGAAGTTGCTACTGATACACCTTTTCTTAGTTCTTCTCTCATTCTTTCAAATATAAGTACATTTGCATCAACTGCCATACCTATTGTTAATAAGAATGCAGCTATACCTGGAAGTGTTAATGTTATTCCAACTTCACCAAATACAAATAATACTAAAGTTATATATAATGTTAAAGCAATTGAAGCTATAAAACCTGGTATTCTATATATAAATATCATAAATAAAAATACTAACGCAATACCTAATGCACCTGCTTTAATTGCATTAGGAAGTGCAGCTGCCCCTAATTGAGATCCTACAGTTTGAACTGAAGCAGCTTTTAATGTAACAGGTAATGCTCCTGCATTTATAAGTCCTGCTAATCTTTTAGCTTCATCAATTGAATAACTTCCTGTTATTTGAGCTTGACCATTTGAAATTACTGATTGAACAGTAGGACTACTAAGTTCTTCTTCATCCATGTAAATTGAAATCTTTTGTCCAAGATATGTCTGAGTAGCATCAGCAAACTTAGGCTGTCCATCAGAATTTAACTCTAAAGATATAAGTGGGCTACCAGTTTGTGGATCTGAACCAACTACTGCTTTTTCTACATCTGAACCTGTTAATAATACCTCTCCATTTGGTGATCTAAAAGTTAATTCACCAGTTTGGCTTAAAGTGTTAACAATATCTGAAGAATTATATTGACCTGGTATTTCAACTCTTATTCTTCTATTTCCTTCAGTTGTTACTGATGTTTCAGCAACACCAATTTTATTAACTCTTAATTCTAATTGTTGTTTAGTTTTTGATAAATCATCTGGTGTAACTTCATCATCTTCAATTTCCATAACTACAGATACTCCACCTTGAAGGTCAAGCCCTTGTGTTATAGCTTTATCTAATGACTTGTACTCGAATCCACCTATTGTCAATCCGTTTGCACTACAAAAAGCAAAAAGCATAATGACAATAGTACTTAATATAAAAAATACTGAACTCTTTAATTTTGTCTTCATTTTTCTCCTCCTCAGTACTAGGGCCAAATTTTTATAATTCGTTTTCATTATATCATACGATTATTGTAGAATAAAGATTTCAAACACTTTCCTCTCCATTCTTTATTGTACATTTTGATACCCTAACAATAATTAAAATAAATCAAAACTTAAAATTTCATTTCATAAACCTTATCAGTGCATAAAACACTATCTTAGACTCTAAAAATCATCCCTTTCTTTTTCCTTTTTACGATCTAACTATCCATCCTCTACTAAAAAACTTTATGAAATCATATACATTTTGAAGAAAACCTATTCTTATCATAACAATTAATACTATAAAAATCAATATAATACATAAAAAGGGAGCGTAAAATATACCTTTTTCGCCCTTATTTGATAACATATTTTTTTTAAGAAAAAATATACCACTAAATATTTACTAAAATGAAATATTTAGTGGCATAAAACTCTATTTTGATTCTTTATATATTTTATTAGCTATTGCATTTTTAGAAAATCTTAACCTTACTCTATCAGGTCCTGATTCTAGCACTACATTATCATCATCAAGAGAAATTATCTTTCCAATAACTCCTCCCCTTGTCATAACTTCATCATTTAATTTAAGACCTTGAATCATTGCTTCATAATTTTTCTTTCTCTTTCTATCAGGTATTAATATCATTGCATAAAATACTACTAATATTAATAACATTGGTGCATATGTCAAAAGTGCTTCCATACGTATATCCTACCTTTCTTCAAAGTTATTTATTAGTTTAAAACAAACTTTTCAATTTTTTATTTTTGTAAGTTCCAATCTCTTAATTTTTGAGCTTTAAATTCAGCAAATCTATCTTCATCTATAGCTTTTCTTATATCTTCCATAAGCTTATTATAAAAATATAAATTATGAAGAACACAAAGTCTCATTGCAAGCATTTCTTTTGCCTTAAATAAATGTCTTATATATGCTCTTGTATAGTTCTTACAAGCTGGGCATTGACATCCTTCATCTATAGGTTTTGTATCTAACTCAAATTTAGAATTCATTAAATTTATTTTACCATTTGCAGTAAATACCTGCCCATGTCTTCCATTTCTTGCTGGTAATACACAGTCAAAGAAATCAACCCCTCTTTCAACTGCTTCTAATATATTTTCAGGTGTTCCAACACCCATTAAATATATTGGTTTATCTTCTGGCAAATATGGAACTACAGCATCAATAATTCTATACATTTCTTCATGGGTTTCACCAACTGCTAAACCACCTATAGCATAACCATCTAAATCCATTTTAGCAATAGTTTTTGCATGCTCTATTCTTATATCTTCATATGTTCCACCTTGATTTATACCAAACAACATTTGTTCTT
>SVCK01000145.1 GCA_015058375.1 Clostridium sp. | reverse complement strand
ATTGTATCTGCTCCACCAAACTTACTGTCACTAACCAAAACTGCTTTATCAGCACCTATAGCTAAACAGCGTCTTAATACTTCCTCTGATTTAGGTACACCCATACAGATACAAGTAATGTTTATATTACTTATTTTTTTGATTTCAACTAACTGTTTTAACGTATATAAATCAAAAGGATTTAATACATAATCCTCATTTCTTTTTTCATTTTCATAAACCAAGTTGGTTCTTACCGGTTTAATACATATTGCAATATTTATCATATACTTTTCTCCTGAATCTTAAAATAAACTTGTAGCCATATTATATATAGTATTTTTCTGCATTTCATTTGTTCCCGAATATATGCTACAAGCTAATGCATCTCTTAATTCACGTTCAATGTCATATTCTTTTGTATAACCATATGCACCAAATATTTGCAATGCATCTCTACATGTTTTGATATAATTTTCACTTACATATAACTTAAATATAGAAGTTTCAGTATATGCTCTTTTTCCTTGATCTTTAAGCCATGCTATTTTATAAAGCATTAGCCTAGACATTTCTATAGCCACCTGCATGTCAGCTATTTTATGAGATATTGCTTGATTTTCGCCTATTGCCTTATTAAATTGTCTTCTTGAAAGAGCTTGTTCAATACAAAGTTCCTTAATTCTTTCCATTGCCCCAACATGTGGTGCAAATTCATAACATCTTTCCCATTCAAGAGCTTCTGTCATTATAATATTCCCCATATGAAGTCTTCCTAGTATATTTTCCTTAGGAACTACACAATTTTCAAAAACAACTTCACTTGTTGGGCATGCTCCTAATCCCATCTTTTCAATATCTTTTCCAACCTTAACACCTTTAAAGTCTTTTTCAACTACAAAAGCAGTTATCTTTTTATTTGGTTCTGTTCCTGTTATAGCAAAAACAATGAATATATCTGCTATAGGTCCATTTGATATAAACATTTTACTTCCATTTAATATATAGTTATCTCCATCTTCTATTGCTGTAGCAGACATATTATATGAATCTGATCCTGCTTCTGCTTCAGTTATTGATATTGCACCTATTTTCTTACCTGCTACCATATCTCTAAGATATTTATCCTTTAGAACCTTGCTTCCATATAGATTAATCAAGTTAGTTGCAACCCATATATGATTATTAACTGCAAATACAAATCCATTATTCTTACATCCATATCCTAAAGCTTCTATGACAACAGCAGCTGTCAAGTTTGACTCAGAAAGCCCATCATATTCTTCATCCGCTACTAATCCAAATAGACCAAACTCTGCAGCATCATTCCACATATCGTAAGAGAACTTTTCTAAATATTCCTTATTATTTAATTTATTTTTAGCAAAATTAATAACTTCTTGCTTATATTCTTTTTGTTCCTTTGTCAAATTAAAATCCATATTATCACATCCTATATATAAATCTATAACTTTTCTCTTGTGCATATAAATTGACTTAACAATATTAATAATATGCTATATACAACTGAATAAAATAATGCATACACAACTAACTTATCACTAAAGTAAATTGTTCCACTAAATAATCCAGTAATTTTATTAACTGCTGAAATTATATATGATACATATTTTAAAACTGGTATTCCATCTAAAAATTCTATTTTTATTATGCTTAAAATAGATAACACCGCTAAAAATAGTAATCCTACTTTTCTATTTTTCAATATTATTGGTCTACTTATAGCTGTTACAGAAATACTTATTAAAACAACAGCTAAATGAAGTATAAATGCACAAATAGAATCATTAACAGTAAGACTTCTAGTAAAAAGTTCAAACCCGTTAAAGACATTATTAAAAAAATTAACAAACACTCCTACAAAACTCAAAACAAAACCCAAAACAAACAAAGAAATATAATTTGCAATATCATATAAATTTCTATTTCTACAAAATAAAATCATTAAATTTCTAGAATTTTTATCTATATTCTTAAAATATGTATATCCTATCCATATCATTATAAAAAAAATCGCAGCAATAGATACCATAAATGCAGATAATAATTCTATAGGCTTTGTACTATATATAATAAATAATACACTTATCCAACTAGCTAATGGTAAAAGAATTTTATTGCTTTTCAAATAAATCTGCAAATCATATATCACCATTTCGACTATTGACTTCATATTTTTCTCCTTTACATAATATTCCTAAGTTAAATTATATATTTTATGACTTTTATTGTCAAATTACGCTTTTTTATTTATCATTATATATTTTAAAATTTTTGTAAAATTCACCTTTATGTAGTATTAACTCCTCACAACTACCATGTTCAACTATTTTTCCATCCTTAAGGATTATTATTTCGTCGTACTTTTTAAGAGTTTCTTTATTCATTCTATGAGTAACTACTATCCTAGTTACATCCTTAAGTTCAATAATTAAATTTTCAATACTTCTTGCTACTTTAGGATCTAGAGATGATGTAACTTCATCTAACAATAAAATAGGCGTATTTCTTAAAATCGCTCTTCCTATTGATATTCTTTGCTTTTGTCCTCCAGAAAGATTTTCACCATTCTCACCACATTCATAATCCATACCATGAATCTTAGTAAACTCATCCATATAAACCTTTTTAGCAACTTTTTCTAATGCATCATCATCATACTCACAATATAATGTAAGATTATTTCTTAAAGTATCATCAAATATAAATACATCCTGTTGAATAACTGATAAAATTTTACTTAATTCAATAGAATTTATTTTTCTTATATCCACATCATCAATAAGAACTTGTCCCTGAAAATTATCATAATAGCCCATTAGAAGCTTTAATAATGTTGATTTTCCACAACCACTTTCACCAAGTATTAAATAAGACTTATTCTTCTTAAATTCAAAATTAATATTATCTAAAATCTGTTTTTCTTCATCATACGAAAAGCTTATATCCTTTATACGTATCGCACTCTCAAAGCTTTTTTTACCACTCTCTTCTAGTTCAACATCATCACTCTCAATCATCTTGTCTAGCTTCAAGAAAATAGATTTTGCTCCCAAGAACTTACCAAATTGCTTTACTAAAGGTTTTATTAAAGAAAAAAGATTAGTCATAAGCTGAACTTCTGCCGTTACAGTTCCTATAGTTATATAACCCTTTGACACAAGAATCATACCTACAACAAAAGTTCCAAGCATGCTACATAAAGTTAATGCTGTAGTTAAACTATCTATTGAATCATTTAACCTATATAGTCTTGTTTTAGAATTTTCTAACTCAATACTTTCTTTAAATATTTTTTCTTCAACCTTTTTCTCAACGTTAAAACTTTTTATAATAGGAAACCCAGATAGTATTTCCTTTGTTAATACATTAAAACCTGCACTAAAATCTGATACTTCCTTTTGTCTGGTCATTAATGTATTATTAGCTATTTTTAAAATGATAACCGGTAGAATTATTACCAACAAAGCAGCTAGAAACATCTTATAATTTAAGATACACATTATAATTGCACTTACCAAAATTCTAACTGAATATAAAAGAATTAATATTTGTCCGGTTACATAATCCCTTTCTATAACTGTCATATCATTATTTATAGCAGACAAGTAATTCCCAATGTTTTCTTTCTGAAAATCCTTTACTCTCTTATTTAACAACTTATCAATAAAAGATGCTCTCAAATTAATCATAGCTCGTCTACTATACTCATTCGATACATATATATTTATACCTTGAAACAATATATATCCTACAATCACTGAAATTGTTATAAAAATCAGTTTAGTCATACTTCCTTGCATATCTAAAGCATACTTAAAAATTAAAGCCATTATTCCATCAACAAAAGAAACTCCTATTGTTACAATTATTGTTGAAATAAAATAAAATATATTATTTTTATAAATTTGTCTTTTTAATCTATCTCCCATATTATTTACCTTTATTCACGAAATATTTATAGCTTCTTTCTATATCTTTCAAATATAATTTATTCGTTTCTTCATCACGATCCATCATAATTGCTGCATCCATTATAATCTGCCACTTTCTCAATCTATCCATATCTATTTTTTGAAACTTACTATATTCTTTAAGATAGATAGTAAGTAATGCTTTATTAAATTTATAGGTCAGCTTATTTTTTAATCCTTTTATTTCTTTATCCTTATCATAGAAATCCTCATATGGATGAACATCTAATAATGTTAATGTTCTTGCTATATCAGCATGATAATCTCCTCTTCCTGCCTCAGCCCAATCAATAATATTAATATTATTCTTATCTATTATTATATTGCCTCCATGGAAATCACCATGACAAGTATAATTCAAATTAGGCATAGCTTCTAAAGTCTTATAAATATAAGTTCTTAAATTATCTGGAAGATCTGCTTTTTCAATTTTTTCTTTTAAGTAATCCTTAAAAAGTATTTCTTCCTTAATATGAACATGATTATGTACTTCATATTGAAGTCTAGCTAAAATCTTACACTTTTTTATAAGTCTAAATGTATAAATTGAATCTAAGCTCTTTCCTTTAACTAAATCTAAAACAATCCAAAATGTATCACTTGCTTCCACAATATTATAAATATTATAGATATTTAGTTTAGTTTCTTCATCAACAATTAAAGATGGTATAATCTTACTCTCTCTTTCTTTACGTTTATCATATACCTTCTTTTTATATAGTTTCAAAACTTTATTATCATCTAATAAGTATACATTTGCTGTAGTGCCTCGACCTATTAATTTAAAGTTCTTAACATCCTCATTCTTAATCTTTATCCTATCAATTTTCTCCATTTTTGTACCTACTTTTACTTTACCTTCTTCATAGATTCCTTTAATACGTACTGCCTTACTTCCTTAGACAATACTACTTTACGTTCACTTTTATATTTCATAAGAATTTTCCACTTTCTTATACGCCTAAAGAAGCTTAAGTTTTCTCCCAAAGAAAATTCATATAAATTTTCCTTTACTATTTCTCTTAAAACTTCTGCTAAAGCCTTATGCTGACTATGTCCATATTCACCTTGTAAATTATGACTTAATATGATTTTATAATTCTTTGAAGAAATTACTTTTTCTAATCTATCCTTTAACTCTTCTCTTGGAAAATCACCTTTCCATTCGTCCTTATAATTCCATATTTCATAATCTGATACTTTAGCTTTCTTCATAGCCTTTTTGAACTCTTCATTTCTTACCATATTGGTCCCATTAGTAATACAGACTACTTTCCATCCCTTTTCTCTTAAGAGCTTGTCTCCTGCAAAAATCATTTCATCATCTGGATGAGCAGTAACTAATAATTTATCTATCATAGTCCTCCCCCTTTAATCCATTCATATAAAGCTCTTCGTATGCTTTAATAGTATATTTTAAGTCAAACTTCTTCACTGACTGAAAACCTGCCTCTGCATATTTATCTCTTAAATTTCTATTTTCAATAAATAAAATCATATTTTTAATTAGACTATTTAAATCTCCATTGTCAACTAGTATTCCATTCTTTCCATTATCAATAAGTTCAGATACCGCACCTACATTTGTTGAAATTACAGGTACTCTACATGCCATTGCCTCAGCCAGTACTAATCCAAAACCTTCATAGTTTGATGTTAAAACAAACACATCACTTTCATTCAATAATTCTGGTATATCCTCTCTTAAATCTAGAAACTCTACTTTTTCTTCAATTCCTAATTCCTTTACCATACTCTTCATATTATCTTGAAGCTTACCTTTACCAACTAAGGACAGTTTCACATCTGGATATTTTTCACTTACAACAGCAAAGGCCTTTATTAGCATTTCATGATTTTTCTCAGGCATAAAACGGGCTATGTTTATGAATTTTACACTTTTATTCTTTGTTTCTTCAATTCTAAAGTTATTAAACTTATTTAAATCAATGCCATTATAAATCAGCTTTGCTTCTTCTATATTAAATAACTTTTCTAAACCTTCTTTAACACTCTTTGATACTCCTACTGGAACTACTTTTCCAACTTTATAAGCTAACTTTAATGCAGTTTTTGAACACTCTTTACTCTCAACTTCTGCTGGTACATGAACCGTATGTATCTTTACAGGAATTTTATTTAGAAGTATTGGCAATAATACCATCTTCATAATATAAGTATGGACATGAACTACATCTGGTTTTTCATTTTTTATTATTTTATATAGTTTCCACATAGTAGTTAAATCAAAGTATTTCATAGACATATCTAAATAAGTAACCTTAATTTTGTTTCTTTCAAGAACATTTTCAAATATACTATTTTTCTTACTTACTAAACATACCACTGATGTATCATACTTAGCATTGTCCATATGCAATGCTAAGTCCACCATAAACTTTTCTACTCCACCAGTTCCAAGATCCAATATTATTTGCATAACCTTTATTTTCTTCTTCATAGTAAATCCCTTCGCTTCTAAAAATCAAATTCTATTTCTTCATCATCTGACACATCAAAGTTTTCATTATTATAGTTTTCTAGAATATCATCTAATAATATATCTGTGCCAAGATTAGGATTATCTAATATGACCTTAATATTGCTTATAAACTTTTCTTTGAAGCTTTGTACATAATCTAAGTCAAATAAATCTGTACAGTATTCTAATTTAAGTCTTATTCTATCTTCATCTTCCATAACTTCTAAGAATAAATCATATTTAGATACATTAATATTTAATCCTATAGTTTCAAATGAAATATCTTCTTCTATAATTGAACCTAAGTCTTCATTTTGTACTACCATAGCCACATCAAATAAAGGTCTTCTTCCTTTTACTGGTTTGTAACTGCTTTTACTTATAATCTCATCTATTGGATAGCCTTGATTATCAATAGCTCCCATTACATTATCCTTTATAACCTCTACAAATTCCTTAATACTGATTTTTTCCTTTAAAGCTATTCTTACTGGAAGAGTTTTTATAAATAAGCCAATTAAATCAGCTACCTTTAAGTTTTCTCTTCCATATGTTACAGCTCCTATTACCATATCATTACTTCCTGATTTTTGGCTTAATGTCACATAATACACCAACATCATAAATTGAAATAAAGTACAATTCCATTCATTTAATAACTCTTTAATACTATTCGACTCCTCTTTATCTAGCATTTCTATAATATAATCACCATTTTCAGATACAGTATTCTTTCTAGGATATGTTGTCTTTAAATCCAAAGGCTTTATAGTATCATCTATTTTATTTAACCAATAAGCTTCTTCCTTATCTTTTTCTAAAGCATTCTTCTTTTCTCGCCATAAAGAATAGTCTTTAAATTGATAATCTAAAGGACTTAATTTAATACCTTTATAAGCCATCATTAATTCTTTTGCTAATATTCCTATAGAAGCTCCATCAACAACAATGTGATGAATATCTAAAAATAGTATGTGCTCTTCTTCATTTTTATTTAAAATAGCTGCTCTTATCAAAGAATCCTCTTCTAAATTAAAAGGTTTTACAAAATACTCTCTAACTTCCTCTATTGTCTGACCTTTATTTTCTAGGTACACAATTTTAAAATTGCTATAATCATTTATCTTTTGCATTACCTTGCCATCTACTTTAACAAAAGATGTTCTTAATATTTCATGCTTATTAATTAAATCTTTAAAAGCTTTTTCTAATTGCTCTTTTTTTAATTTTCCTTTTATTAAATAAGCACAAGGCACATTAAATCCAATGCTTTCAGGATTAATTTCATATGATAAATACATACTAAGCTGTTCTTTTGTTACTGGATAGTACTCTCTTTCATCTGCTTTTTCCAGCACAATATCTTGGCATTTATCCTTTTCGTTTATAAGCTTTGCAATACTTTCTACTGTTTGAGAAGCAAAGGCCTCCTTTAAACTTATCTGTACAGAAAACTTATTATTAATAATATTGATAAGCTCAATTAAGTTTAAAGAATGTCCTCCAAGTTCAAAGAAACTATCAAGCACACTTACATTTTCTATCTTTAATACCTTCTTAAAGGCTTCTACCACTTCTTTTTCCACTTGGCTTCTTGGTTGTATAAATTCTTTACTATGAATACCTTCTTTAATTTCTGGTAATGCTTTCATATCAACTTTTCCATTTACCGTTAAAGGCTTCTTATCTATCTGCATAAAGTATGCAGGTATCATAAACTCTGGCAATTCTTTTCTTAAGTTTTCTTTTACATCATTTAAACATAATTCTTGTGATGAAATTAAATATGCACATAAACATTTTTCTTCTTTTTCTCCAGTATGCACAACAACTATTGCATCTTCTATATTTTCAAATTTTCTTAATACCTTTTCTATTTCTGAAGTTTCTATACGGAAACCTCTAAGTTTAACCTGGCTGTCTATTCTTCCTTCATACTCTATATTTCCATCTGGAAGATATCTTCCTAAATCACCACTTCTATATATTCTTTCATTATTAAATAATACAAACTTATCTTTAGTTAAATCTAATCTATTTTTATATCCCTTTCCAACTCCTGCACCTGAAATGCAAATTTCTCCTGGTTCTCCTATGGCACAAAGATTACCATTTTGATTAATTAAATAAATTTTTACATTTCCTAAAGGTTTACCTATAGGCACCTTTTCATAATTTTCATCATCCTTTTTCATGTAGCCAGCTGCATATACACATGTTTCTGTAGGGCCATAGAAATTTCCTATCTTAGTCTTTGGACACTTTTCTTCAGCCAGCTTATAAAAATCACTGCTGAATACTTCTCCTCCAGCAAAAGCATATTTTAAGCTTTCTAGTTTTCCCTTATCTTCATCCTTTAAAGTATTTAAGAAAATTCTAAGCATTGATGGAACGAAATTAATATGCGTAACCTTGTATTTATCAATAGTATCTGCAATTATAGCTGGATCTTTTTCTCCATCCTTTTCAAGTATTACTAACCTTCCTCCATCTAAGAACCAGCCAAACAGTTCACTTATTGATGCATCAAAAGTAAACGCTGATTTAAATAAGAATGCATCTCTATTTTTCACTGGATAACAACTTTGCATATGTGATACTAAGTTTAGTAAGTTAGAATGCATCATCTCTACACCTTTAGGATTTCCTGTTGTCCCTGATGTAAAGATAATGTAAGCAGTATCCTCTCCATTAATCTCCACTTGTTTATTTTCTATTTCTTCACTAGTATCATTACTTAAAGGAAGTACTTTAATGATATCATTAACTTCATAATTAAAATCTTCTATTGCATCTCCTAAAATGATTTCACATTCACTTTCTCTTATTAAATACTCTACCCTATTTTTAGGATACTTTTTATCAATTGGAACATATACAGCAGCTAACTTTAAAATGGCATAGATAGCTGTTACCATCTCTATTGATCTATCTGCAAGAATAGCAACACAAGTTCCCTTTTTAACTCCTTCTCTTTCAAGTTTCATACTTAGATTATTTATATTATTATTTAGTTCTTTATAAGTAACTTTTTTGTTTCCGCATTCTAATGCAATATTTAAAGGTGTTTTTTCTACTTGCATTTCAAAAAGTTCAATAATATTAGTATTAGCATTATAATCTACCTCTGTCTTATTAAAACTCTCTAATAAAGTTTCTTCTTCACTATCTATAATAGATAAGTCAGCAATTTTTAAATGAACATTATTTACTATGCTGTCTAAAAGATTCACATAATGTTTTAATAAATAATTAATTGTTTCTTCTCTAAATAAAGCTGTACTGTATTCTGCACATAAAACATATTCATCTGCTCTATCTTCCACTACAAAGGTTAGATCAAACTTAGATACCACACTATCTTCTGTTACTTCTTCAAAACTTAAATCATTAATAGCAAAATCTTTTTTACCCATATTTTGCATTACAAACATTACATCAAATAAAGGATTTCTTGATAAGTCTCTATTAATGTCTAATTGTTCTACTAATTCATCAAAAGGATACATCTCATTTTCAAAGGCTTTTAAACATTTTTCCTTTACTTCACTTAAATAATCTATATATTCTTTCTGATTATCAATATTAAAACGCATAGCTAAACTATTAACAAATAGACCTACAACATTTTCTATGTTACCATCCACTCTTCCTGATATAGGAGTTCCTATTATTATGTCATCTTGTCTTGAATATCTTCCTAAAAGTAATGCCATAGTTGAAATAAGAATCATAAACTCTGAAGTTTTACTCTCCATAGAAAGAGTTTTTATCTTTTCCTTTATATCTTTACTAATTATAACTTCAAGATTATTTCCTCTATTATCTTGAACTTGAGGTCTATTAAAGTCTAAAGGCAACTCAAGTACTGGTATTTCTCCCTTAAATTCATTAAGCCAGTATTCTTTTTCCTTCTCTAAATCCAAACTTTCTAACCACTGACAATAATCTGCATAACTTATATCTAAAGGTTCTAATTCATCACCCATATATATTTTTGAGAATTCATTAATAATAATATTCATGGATACACCATCAGAAATAATATGATGCATATCAATAAACAATATATTTTCGTTATCCCTAATTCTCTGAAGTTTAACCCTCATAAGTGGTGCTTTCTCTAAATCAAAAGGCTTAACAAAATCTTCTTTTGATAGCTTTTCGTTTACAATTTCAAAATCAATTACAGCCTCTTCACTTATTTTTTGCATTATTTCATTATCTACTCTAATAAAACTTGTCCTTAAAATCTCGTGACGCTCAGTAAGCTTTTTAAAAGTATCTTCTATTTTCTTTTCATCAAGATTACCTTTAACTTTTAAAACTATAGGCATATTATATGCTAGGCTTGTCTTATCAAATTCATAAAGGAAATACATTCTTCTTTGAGCAGAAGATAAAGGATATAATTCTTTTCTTTCCCCCTTTGTTATTGTATTTAAATTTACCTCTTTGCTATCTTCCATAAACTTTGCTAGAGATTTTATAGTAGGATTTTCAAAGATCTTTCCTAGAGGAATTTTTATATTATGCTTTTTAACTATTCGTGTAGATAAAATCATAGCATTAAGTGAATTTCCACCAATCATAAAGAAATTATCTAAAACACTTATTTTTTCTATTCCCAATATGTCTTGCCACTCTTTTAAGAGCACTTTTTCAAACTTAGTCTCAGCTTCTACATATTCAATTTCTTTATACATATTCTCCAAAGGTGAAGGTAGATTTTTCTTATCTATTTTCCCATTTTTATTTAATGGAATACTATCAATATGTACATAATAAGCTGGTATACTATATCCTGGTAGTTTTTCCTCTAAATATTCATAAAAATCACTAATTGCAAGAGGATTTTCACTACAATAATAACAACATAATTCAGTACTATTTTCTCCAATAACAACTGGAACTACTACTGTATCTCTCACTTTTTTATTCTTTAATATAGCATTTTCAACTTCTCCAATTTCTATTCTATGTCCTCTTATTTTTATTTGAGCATCTATTCTTCCTAGATAACTAATCTCTCCTTGGCTCATAATTGCTGCTAAATCACCAGTCAAGTAAGTTCTTTCCCCTAGTTCCTTTCTAAAAACAAATTTTTTTTTAGTTAATTCTTCCCTGTTTAAATATCCTTTAGAAACGCCTTCACCACTTACGATTAATTCTCCTGGTATTCCTACTGGTAGTTCTTTACTATATCCATTAACTACTAATACTCTATAATTAGGAAGAGGTTTTCCAATGTTAGAAATTTTACTTTCTGTATCTTTTTCTTCTATTTCTTTGAAGGTTACATGTACTGTTGTTTCTGTAATTCCATACATATTAACTAAAGTTGTATTTTTATGATGCAACATAAATTCTTTAAGTTTACTAATGTTTAATGCTTCACCACCAAATATTACATATCTTAAATTTAAATTTTTATCCTCATGCTGTTTATCTACTTCAATTAAATTATAAAAAGCACCTGGGGTTTGATTTAAAACCGTAACTTCGTTTTTAAGTAAAACATCATAAAATTTCTCTGTATCTCTTGATATTTCCCTGGAAATAATTAACAATTTACCTCCTGTCAATAAGGCTCCATACATTTCCCAAATAGAAAAATCAAAACAATAAGAATGAAACATTGTCCAAACATCAGCATTACCAAATTGGTAAGGAATTTCTTCATTTAAAATAAGATTAATTACATTATGATGATCTACTATTACCCCTTTTGATTTACCTGTAGTTCCTGATGTATATATAACATAAGCTTTAGAATCACTAGTTATATTGCTTGTAAAAATCAACTCATCTTCACAATCACTATAAACTTCTCTAGAATATAAGAAACTTAAATCTCCTTTACAATTATCTTTAAGTGAAAGTAATTCTTCTTTAAATTCTTCTGTTCCTATTATAAAACTTAATCCTGCATCTTCTATGATATCCTTCTGTTTATCTTCTGGATTTTCTGGATTTAAAGGAATATATGCTTTGCCTACCTTTAAAACTGCCAAGGCTGCTATAGCTACATCTAAACTTTTATTCATTAATATCCCTACATAATCTGAAGATTCCACTTTCTCCCGAGTATTGAGATAATTAGCTAATTTGTTGGAAATAACATCCAATTCTTTATATGTAAGTTTTTCTTCACCATACTCTATAGCTATACTATCTCCATAATTTAAAACACTTTCCTTAAATGCTTCTACAATATTCATATCCTTTGGATAAGCTGAAGTATTGTTATTAATATTTCTCAATACTGATTTATCAAAATCTGTTATTAAAGAAATATTTTTAAGTTTCTCATCTCTATTTACTAGAAGTTCACCTATAATTTTTTCTATAGTCCTTGCTATAGCTGAAACTTTGTCTTCATAAAGTTCTTCGGAATTATATTCAATTTTTAACTTTAACTTATTATTATCTTTAAGGAAATTAAAATTAATCTTTCTTCCTTTTATATAATCCTCTTTTTTATGAATCATGTTATAACTAAAAACGCACTCTAAAATATTTTCTTTATATTCTTTAAATTCTTTTCTTTCTAAAATCTCATCTAATATAACATGTTGATTTTTATGTCCTTCAGAAATTGAACTCTTAACAGAATTCAATATTTGTTTTAATGTCATTTCTTTATTTATTGATGAATTTATTAGTATATATTTATTATCAAAAATATCCTTATTTCTAATAACAGGCACAATTAAATTTACATTTTCTTTATTAAATAGCTCATGAAACATTATAACAACCGATGTAACTCCCATTATATATTCCATTAAAGCATTACCCTTAAAAGCCATATTAAACATATTATTAATACTATCTTTTATTTCTACTTCTATTTCACCTTTAGAAAATTTATCTGTGATTATATCAAGAGGCAGCATTTCATTTTCTAAGTCTGCTTGTTCTAATTTTTCAACCCAGTATTCTTTTTCTTTTTGCATAATCTCTATTTGTTCTAATTCCTTACTTTCAATCACTTATTTCACATCACTTTCTTTTTAGCAGCAGAAAGTTTTCTGCTGCTAATTTAGTTTAAAAATCAAAATCAAAATCAAAACTATTTCTATCTTCTTCTATTTGACTTTTCATGTTCAAAGCAGTTTCTTCATCAATCAAACTTATGTCTTTGACTTTTTTATCTAAGTTATCTATTATAAATTCTACTATCTTCACCAAAGCATCTGACATTTCTTCAATTAACTTTTCATCAAATAAATCTTTTCTATATTCAAATTCAAAGTGCAGTTTTTTATTTTCTTCCATAGCAAAAAGCATTAAATCATATTTAGATTGTTTTGAATAACCTTCAATTTCTATATTTAATCCAGCGGCCTTTAATTCAGGCATTGATAAATTCTGCATTGATAAAGTCACATCAAATATTGGATTTCTATCACTCTTACGATCTATATTTAATTCTTCTACTAATTCATCAAATTGATATATTTCATTTTCATATGAGTTTATGCATTGATCTTTTGTATTATATAGATAATCTTCAATTGACATTTCATCATCTATTTTACAATATATAGGAATCATATTTACAAACATTCCAACAACTGATTTCCATTCTTCCTTATCTCTTCCTAAAATAGGGCTTCCTATAACTATATCATTCTGTCCTGAAAATTTATGAAGAAGTATACTATAAGAATTTAATAGTAACATATACCAAGAAATATTCATTTTCGTAATTACCTCTTTAGCCTTTAAGAAAACATCATTTTCTATAACACTTGCATAGTTTCCACACTGACAATTAACAAGTTCTTTTCTTACAGCATCTTTATTAATATTTAATTCTGGTACTTCGTCTTTGAACTTATTTAACCAATATTCTCTGCTCTTCTCATATTTTTCACTAGACATTTCTTTGTGCAGCCACTCACAGTAATCCTTATATTGATATGAAAGATTATCAAGTGTCTCTCCATTATAAAAATCTAATAAATCTTTTACTATTATGGAAACAGATGCTCCATCAGCTAATATATGATGCATATCTATAAATACATAATGAAGATTAGATTTTACCTCTACAATCATGCATCTTATAAGTGGATTTTTCTCTAAATTAAACGGCTTAATAAAGGAGTTAAACAACTCATCTATATTAACTTCACTAGCTTTTACTACTGGTATTTCTATGTTTAAGTTAGAATTTATAACTTGTCTTGCCCCTTCCTCTGTTAGAATAAACTTTGTTCTTAAAGACTCATGCCTGTTTATTACTTTTAATATAGCTTCTTTAAATTTATCTACATCAAATTCTCCTGTAGCTTTTAATTTAAATGGCATATTATAACTTGTACTATTTTCATCCATTGAATTTACTATAAGCATTCTCTTTTGCCCTGGCGATATAATATAACTTTCTTTTTCTTCTGCTTTACTTATACTCACTTTTTCATGTTTTGAAACTTTATCTATCTTCTTAGATATTTCCCCTACAGTCTGTAAAATAAATAAGTCCTTTACAGATAATTCACTGTTTAATTCCTTGTTAATTCTATTCACAGTAGATAATGCTTTTATTGAATGTCCTCCAAGTTCAAAGAAGTTATCATTAAGACCAACTCTCTTAATATTTAATACTTCCATAAATATTTCTGAAACAACCTTTTCTGTATATGTCTCAGGTGCCTTATATTCTTTAGAACTTTCTAATTCTATTTCAGGAAGCTCTTTCTTATTAACTTTTCCGTTAATAGTTAACGGTATATTATCAATAAACATCATATAACCTGGAATCATATATTCAGGCAGTACCTTTTTAATTTCATCTTTAACTTTATCCATAGTAATTTCTTCATCTTTTACTACATATCCATATAGTGCTTTTTCTCCCAAACCATCTTCTCTAAAAATCACTACACAATCTCTAACTTCTTTAATATTTTTAATAGAATTTTCTATTTCACCTAGTTCAATACGGAAACCTCTAAATTTAACTTGCTCATCTATTCTTCCAAGATATTTTATATTACCATCAGGCATCCATTTAACTAAATCTCCAGTAGCATATATTTTTCCTTCCCCAAATGGATTATCTATAAATTTTTCTTTTGTAAGCTCGTCCCTATTTAAATATCCTCTTGCAATATTTATACCTTCAAAGAATAATTCACCTGGAACTCCTATACCACAAAGATGTCCTTGGTCTAAAACATAACATTTAACATTTAGCAAGTTAATTCCTATAGGAATTTCTTCTTCTAAAACTCTACCCTTTACTCCATAAGTTGTTGTAAAGGTTGTTCCTTCTGTAGGTCCATAAACATTTATCAACTTAACATTCTTATTTACTTTTAAAAGCTTGTTTAAATGAATTTCTGAAGCTTTTTCTCCTCCATAAAGTACATGTTTGAAATTTTTAAATACTTCTACATCTAAATCTATAAGCTTATTAAATAATGAAGTTGTCAAAAGCATAGTGTTAATATTATACTTTTCCACAACATTTTTTAGAGCATTTACATCTAAAATCACATTTTTATCTTCAAAGTGTATCTTTCCTCCATTTAAAAGAGGTCCCCATATTTCAAATGTTGCAGCATCAAAGCTTAAAGAGCCTGCCTGATACAAAGATATATCCTTGAAATCCATGTAATTCTGCTTATGAACAAGATTTACAACTCCTTTATTTTCAATCATTACTCCCTTTGGTCTTCCTGTTGTTCCTGATGTATAAATTACATATATTAAATCATTATACTTAGTGCCTACATTTATATTTTCTTTAATACCCTTCATATTAACAGCATTACTTATATCAATTACCGGTATATCTGTCTCATATTTGAAGTTATCAGATAAAACTGCCTTAGGCTTTGAATCATGAATCATATAATCTATTCTTTCTAAAGGATAAGAAGTATCAATAGGAACATAAGCACATCCACTCTTTACAATGGCACATATTGCAATTATTGTGTTAATGCTCTTTTGAGTCATTACCGCTATAAAATCACCTTTCTTAGTTCCAAGATTCAATATCTTTCTAGCCAACTCATTAGCTTTTTCATTTAGCTCTAAATAAGTTACTTTTTCATCTTCAAATTCAACTGCTATATTATCTGGATTTTTAGCTATATTCTCCTCAAATAAGTCCATTACAGTCAATTCTTTAGGATATCTTTCTTCATAGAAATTAAATTCATTAAGTATTTTATTTTTTTCTTCTTTAGTTACTGTCACAATATCTTTAATTTTTAATTTCTTTTCTTCAAGTATTTGAGAAACTATATTTATATAATGATTAATCATATTTTCAATAGTTGATTTCTTATATAAATCACTTCTATATTCAAATATAATTTCATATCCTTTTTTACAAGGTATAATACTTATAGTTATATCAAACTTAGTAATTTCACTATTTATATCTAATTCAAAGTTATTATTCTTAGATATAGAAAGACTAGTTTCCTCATTGTTCTGCATTACAAACATAACATCAAATAATGCATTTCTTGATAAATCTCTTTTAATTCCAAGCTCTTCTATAAGTTCTTCAAAAGGATACTCTTGATTCTTATAAGCATTTAAAGTAACTTCTCTCATTTCATTTAAAAAGCTATCAAATTCCTTTTCATCTTCTGCTTTTCCTCTTAATGCTAATGTGTTTACAAACATACCAAGCATATTTTCAGTATCCTTATGTGTTCTTCCTGCAATAGGACTTCCTACTACAATGTCTTCTTGCCTGCTATATTTCTTTAAAAGTACCATTAGTGCTGTTAACAACACCATATATTCTGTTGTATTAGTTTCTTTAGCAAGTGCCTTAACCTTATTAGTAAGTTCTATACCCGTTACATATTTAATGCTGCTTCCAACAAAGTTTTGCTGTTGACCTCTTGGAAAATCTAAAGGCAGATTTAAGCTCTCAACTTCATCTTCAAATTGTTTTAACCAATAATTCTTTTCTTCAGTTAAATCTCGTGTATTCATCCATTCTGAATAATCTTTATATGAAACTCTAATATCTTCTAATTCCTTACCTTCATAAAGATCATTAAACTCATTTATTAAAAGATTCATACTCCATCCATCAGTTATTATATGATGCATATCAAATAGAAGTAGGTTTGTATCATCAGTTTTTACTATTTTTCCTCTAATCAATGGTGCTTTACTCAAATCAAATTTTCTTACAAATGATTTCAGTATTTTTTGACTTTCTTCTTTACTCTTTCCTCTTATATCTTCAAATTCAAAATTCACCTCTACATGCTTATGAATCCTCTGAACAGCTTCTCCTTCCATATGAAAGCTGGTTCTTAAAATATCATGTCTCTCTACTATCTTTCTAAAGACCTGGTTTATTTTTTCTATATCAATATCATTTCCAATATCTAATACACATGGCATGTTATATGCTATTTTAGTGTCATCAATTTTATCTATTAAGAATAATCTCTTTTGTGCTGATGACATTAAATATTCTTCTTTCTCCTCCGCTTTTGGAATAGAACTATTTGTAGTTTTTTCACTATTTAAAACAAGCTCTGCAAGCAATTTCGGTATTTGTAATTCAAATATATTTTTCAGCTGGATTCTTACCTTAAATAAGTTTTCTATACTGTTAGCAAGTCTTACAGCTCTTAATGAATTTCCTCCAAGTTCAAAGAAATTATCATTTATTCCCACTCTTTCTAAAGAAAGAATTTCACTAAATGCATTACATATTAGTTCTTCAGTATCATTCTCTGGAGCTATATATTCTCTTTCACTTTTCTTTATTATTTCTGGCAATGCTCTTTTATCAAGTTTTCCACTGGCTGATAATGGTATAGTATTAATTTGCATAAAGTATGCTGGCATCATATATTCCGGAAGCTCTCTCCTTATTTCTTCTCTTACCTTAGAAATATCTACTTGTTCTTCACTCACTATATATGCATATACTTCTCTTTCTAAGGATGAATCTACTCTAGTAATTACAGCTACATCCTTTATATAATCAAGTTTTCTTATAGAATTTTCTATTTCACCCAGTTCTATTCTAAATCCACGTACCTTAACTTGATCATCAATTCTTCCCATACATTCAATATTTCCATCTGATAGCCATCTAGCCATATCACCTGTTTTGTAAATTAATTCATTTTCATTGTAAGGATTCTTAATATAACTTAATTTCGTTAAGTCTTCTCTATTTTTATATCCTCTTGCCAATCCCTCACCAGCTATATATAACTCTCCTGGAACTCCTAAAGATTGGAGATTCATATTTTCATCAAAAATATAAGCTTTATAATTTGCTAAAGGCTTACCTATCGGTATTGATGACTTTTTAACCCTAGCATCTATTTCATACTCAGTAGAATAAATAGTAGCTTCTGTTGGTCCATATAAATTAATTAATTTTGTATTTGGAAAGAGATTTAAACATAAAGAAGCTGTTTCAAAATCTATAGCCTCACCACAAGTAACAAAGTAGTTAACTGAACTTAAACTATATTCTTTTCTATCCCTTATAGTATTTAAAAATAACTTAAGCATTGATGGTACGAATACTACATGAGTAATGCTATATTTATCTATAGTTTCAGCTATTAGTAAAGGTTCTTTCTCCTCTCCCTTAGCCAATATAATTAATTTACCTCCATTAAATATCCATCCAAATAACTCATTTAATGACACATCAAAGGTATATGAAGTCTTAAAAAGATAAGCTGAATTATTATCTACAGGATACTTATCCT